>CAMTON010000002.1 GCA_947074105.1 uncultured Bacteroidales bacterium | reverse complement strand
TCTTTCTGCTGCTGGCTTATATCTTCACGTGTTTTATTTGCGATAGCAGCTTTTATTTCAAGCAGCTGATATTCTTTGTTAAGATTTTTAAATAATGCAAAAGCTCTGTCTTTAAGAGAATTCAGAGACAGAAGTTTCTGTTTGTCATTTGCCTCAGCCGGCATATTCGAACACAGAAAATTAACAAGATAACCCTGATTTTCTATATTCTTGATAGCGAACATAAGTTCTCTCTGATTATCGCCTACAAGTTTGAATATCTTGGTAGTCATATCTCTCAAAGAATCTACAAGAGCATGAAACTCTTTATCTTCCTTATCAGGCATAACCTCTTCATTCATACTTATCTTACCTCTCAGATAAGGTTTTTCAGAAATTATATCGTCAAGATATATTCTTTTCTTGCCCTGAAGGATAACCGTAGTTGTCTTATCAGGCATTTCCAGCACCTTAAGAATCTCTGCGACAGTACCGATCTGATAAAGATTTTCTTTTTTAGGATCATTTACGGAAGCATCAGTCTGGCAAAACACAGAAATCAGAGATTTACTCTCATAAGCCTCTTTTATCAGTTTCAGAGAACTTTTTCGTCCTATGGCAACAGGCATTGCAACTCCGGGAAACAAAACCATATTTCTCAACGGTAATACCGGTATATCATCTTCCTTTAATCCGTAGCAATTATTATCGGTTTCACTCCCGACATCAGTAAAAATAGGCAGCACCGAACCGTTTATATCTGATTGAGAGATATCATCTATGTCAAAATCGTCATTAAAGTAATAAGCAGGTGTTTTATATGTCAAATTGTCAGTAAATGTGATCAAATCTTTCATTCTTTGTTTGATTTATTCGTATATAGTGTATATGACTACAATAGTTATGCCAAAGGTATATAAAGCTTTGTTCTTATGAAAAATTTTTTCGTTTCTTTGCTCTAATTATAATGGCCTGAGTAAAAAAATAAGATGGGAAATCAATATTTTGTTTTCAAACAATTTAAAATAGATCAACATGACTGTGCAATGAAGGTGGGAACCGACGGCGTACTTTTAGGTAGTTGGTGCGATATCACAAATGATAACAGAATTCTGGATATTGGTGCCGGAACAGGGCTTATATCCCTGATGATAGCACAGAGAAATCAAAATGCAATAATAGATGCCGTAGAAATTGATGAATCAGCAGGAAGAAATGCAGAAAGAAATTTCTCAGCATCTCCCTGGTCAGACCGGCTTAATCTTTATCATACCTCTTTACAGGATTTTAATCCGGAGATTAAATACAACCATATTGTATCTAATCCTCCCTACTTTGATAATTCATTAAAAAACACCGACAGTCGTAAAACTCAGGCAAGACATACCGACACCCTTTCATATGAAACATTAATCAGCAAATCATTCACTTTACTCGACACAAAAGGCCGTTTATCGCTTATTCTTCCTGTTAACACAGAAAATAAGGTTGAAGCAATAGTAAAAAAAGAGAATCTGGTTATTCTCCGTAAAATAACAGTTTACGGAAACATTGGCGGAAAAGCTATAAGATATCTTTTTGAAATTGGAAGAAAAGAGGATTTTAAAACAAGTGAATGCATTACAGAAGATTTCATTATTGAAATCTCACGACATAATTATACAGATCAATATATTGACCTGACAAAGGATTTTTATCTCAAAATGTAGGTTAAATGACTATTATTCTTAATTTTATAAACTTTGTCAGATTTAAAAAACATATAAACCGTGGATAATAAGAAATTAATTTCAGAATTACAGAAAAGAAGTGGCCTTGATAAAAGCATGATTAACGCGATTTATAAAACTATGCTTCAGGTTATCTCTGAACAATGCATTAATCTAAATGATGTTTCAATTGATAATATAGGAAAATTTATTCCTAAAAAAAGACTCGAATTCACACATAAGGATCCCGAGACAGGAAACACCTTATTGTACCCTCCGAAAATATCGGTCAAATTCTCTATTGACAAAACTCTTATTGATAAACTAAACAAATAATTTTCACGAATGAACAGAACAATCTATTCAGAAGAATTAATCTCATTGACAGCCGCAAAAGGAGACTTCAAAAGAGAATTTGTTGAAGTTTTCGTTACAGAGTTAACCTCAATAATCGAAGAATCACTTCTTTCCGGAGAAAATATTAAAATTGACGGTTTCGGAGAATTCAAAATAATTGCAACTCAGGGTGGTGAAAAGAAAAATATCACCTTTCAGACTGACGAATCTTTAAAAAAAGGAATAAATGCCCCTTTTGAGCAATTTGAAACTATAATAATCGGCAATGATACCGTAATTCCGGAAACAGAAGAAAAAAGTATATCTGTTGATATTCCCGAAATCGAAGAAAATGATATTAATGATCTTCCTGAAGAACTTCTTCAGACAGAAGAATCCATCTCAGAAATATCCGATACCGTTGAAAAATATAAAAAATCAGTTTCGGAAGAGCCTGCTATTGCAGAAGAAGAAAATTCTTCTGTAACCATTATTCCGGTTAAAGAAGAATCTGCAGAGTCGGATTTGCCGGCGACAGAAACTCCCGATCCTAAAGAAATGACCGAAACGAATCAAATAAAAGACGAAGAACCGCTTTTAACGGAAGAAGACAAACAGGAATCCTCAACAACCGATGAAAATAACACCGGAGATAGAAACAACGTATCTGAAAATATTGTTATAGAAGATAATACAACACTAAATGATTCAGATATGAATAAAGAAAGAAAAACACCGGATTCAGAAAATGAAAATGCTGAGTTTGGATTTTACAGTGAGTCTGATTCCATTGACAACACACAGAAAGATCAGGAAGATCAGAAAGATAAAGAAGAACTTCTTTCAGAAGAATGTGAAATTGTAGATTCTGACGGAAATTTAAATCAGAATTCCGAATGTAATCAATATTCTAAACAGGTGAATAAATCAGGACTTTACATTGTGCTGATTCTTATTCTTATAGCTATACTTTGCTGCGTAATTTACTTTCTTGTCAGAGTAAGAAATGAAGAAAAAGAGCAGATTGTTCCGGTAGAGATTATAAATACCACAACAACTTACAGATCTGTAACTGATGATGATCTTAAAAAGATAAATAGTGAATCAGTGACAGAATCCCAAAATCCTACTGATAAAAAAGAAACTGCGGTCATTAAAAATACTCCGACAGCCAATGCCCCGGAAGCAAAAACCGCTGCGGCATCAGCCGGAAAACTGTATACAATACCTGCAAACCCCGTAGAACTCAAAGAAGGTCAGCGACTTACTCTTCTCGCATTAAGATATTATGGCAACAAATGTTTCTGGGTATATATCTATGAAGCAAACAAAGCTAATTATCCTAATCCGGAACTTATTCCGATTGGTGCTATGCTGAGAATACCGCAACCTTCCGAATATAATATTAACTGCGAAAACCCTCAATCCGTATCAAAAGCCAAGAATATGGCGGCAAAGATTCTAAAAGAACTTTAAGTATCTCCTCATCTCTATGATTGCGGTAATTAATATTTATCTTTGCCAAAAATTCATACAAATATGCGTATTGACATCATTACAGTGCTCCCTGAATTACTTCAGGGACCTATTAACCATTCTATACTGAAACGTGCACAGGACAAAGGTCTGGTAGAAATTCATATTCATAACCTGAGAGACTATACTTCCAACAAACATCGTCGTGTTGACGATTATCCTTTTGGAGGTCAGGCCGGAATGGTGATGCAGATAGAACCTATCGACAATTGCATCTCTAAACTTAAAAGCGAAAGAGATTACGATGATGTAATATTTATGACTCCTGACGGTAAACGATTTGATCAGAAAGACGCTAACTCGCTGTCTATGTCTAAAAATCTTATCATTCTTTGCGGACATTATAAAGGAATTGATTTCAGAGTAAGAGAACATCTTATCACTAAAGAGATATCAATAGGTGATTATGTGCTGACAGGCGGAGAACTTCCTGCTGCTATCGTAACAGATGCTATAGTGCGTCTGATTCCTGGTGCTATAGGTGACGAACAGAGTGCACTTTCCGACTCGTTTCAGGATGATCTTCTTGACGCTCCGATATATTCACGTCCGGCTGATTACAAAGGCTGGAAAGTACCTGAAGTTCTTCTATCCGGACATGAACGTAAGATAAGAGAATGGGAACATGAACAGGCTGTTGAGAGAACAAAGAAATTAAGACCGGATCTATTAAAATAACATTTTAGATTATTTTTTTAAACAAAGTTAAAAAATAATTTAAATTCAACAAAAATGAATTAAAGCTTGTTTAAAGACTGTAATTAAGAACAGAATAACAAGTTAATAAACAAGCTTTATGATAAATAAATTACTATCCAATCCGGATATTTCAATTTATAGAAACGAGGAGGAATCCGATCCTGCCGGATTTAAAAAATATATTGTTTCCACTCCGGAAACCAGATATATTGTCAATGATACAGAGGTTTTCGGAATAGAATTTAGTGAGATGCTTGAAAAGGTATGTTCAAGAATTATAGGATCCCTGGAATTTATAACGGGGATCACACTTGATGAAAATCAGACTCTTGTAAAAAACAATGTTCCTTCTTCACTTCCTTTTAATCTTAGAGATTCTTTATTTAAGAATTTTGACTGGAATTGCATTCAAACTGAATTTGTAGGCTCTGGGGCTGAAGTAACAGAAGATGAAGATTGCTGCCTTGTCGTAGAACTTAATGGAATCCTCACCGATGTACAGCTCATATATGCAGACATTATAAACGCTCCGGGATTTTTCGAAAATCTATTTTCCGATATTATTGAAAAGATAGTTGTTAAAAAGAAGAAACTTAAGAATATAATACTTATAGTTTTCGGATCTGATGAACTTGTGGGAATCTTAAAATCATTTCTTGAAGTGTGCAAAAATCATTTTCCTAAATTCGAATCAATAGAGGTTTTTTTTCTAGAGGCAATCTTTCCTCAAAATGGTATCGGGGGCATTTATGCTCCGGAATTTCTTAATTCAAAATACGAACTTCCAACCTATCCACTTGAAAGATGCATTTTGAATGACAATGGCGACAGAGCATATAAACCGGGCAATTATCTTAGTTCTGTTATTGAATACTGGACAAGCATAAGAGATAAAGCCTATGACGGATATTCTTATGAAGATCTTGTAAAGGAAAAATATCCAGATATAGAATGCTCAAAATTCGGAAAACAGAATCTTATGTCTCTTGCAGAGCAGCATCTTGTAAAACTTAGAAGATTAAGCAAATGTACTCCTGATTCCTCTTTACTTAAATAATTCTTATCATAGATTTAAACAAAAAAATAAGTGACCATCTTTATATTTTTAAGATGATCACTTATTTTTTTGTTATATAATTACCTTAATCGTAAGGTACCATACATTTGAAATTTACACTTTAAGAGCTCCTATTATTTCATTTACATCCTTACAGCCCTGACGGTCTAGATATTCATTAATACCGTCTATAACTTTCACTGTAATCTGAGGATCAATAAAATTAGCAGTACCAAGCTGAACTCCTGTTGCTCCGCAAAGAAGAAACTCTATTGCATCAGTTGCATTCATAATACCTCCAAGACCGATTACCGGGATCTTAACAGCATTAAATACCTGCCATACCATTCTTAGAGCTATAGGCTTAACAGCCGCACCCGACATTCCACCTGTCACAGTTGACAATAAAGGCGTTCTTTTCTCCGCATCAACCGCCATACCAAGTAAAGTATTGATAAGTGATACAGAATCAGCTCCTGCCGCTTCTGCAGCTTTTGCGATTGAAGCTATATCAGAAACGTTTGGCGACAGTTTTACAATAAGAGTCTTATCATATGCCTTTCTAACTGCTGAAACCACATCCTCTGCACTTTTAGTACTCGTACCGAAAGCCATACCTCCTTCTTTTACATTAGGACATGAGATATTAAGTTCTATAGCAGGAATGTTTTCAAGAGCATTACACTTTTCTGCTGTCGCTACATAATCTTCAATAGTAGAACCGGAAACATTAATAATGACATTCGTATCAAAATCCTTAAGTTCCGGATATATATTTTCAGCGAAATAATCGATCCCTTTATTCTGAAGACCTACGGCATTAAGCATACCCATAGGAACCTCAGCCATTCTCGGATAGGGATTGCCTTCTCTGTGTTTTAATGTCGTTCCTTTAACGATGAAACCGCCAAGACGGTTAAGATCTATAAAATCAGCAAACTCGATGCCATAGCCGAAAGTTCCCGATGCTGTCATTACAGGATTCTTTAACTCAAGATTCCCAATCTTTACGTCTAGTCTTGCCATAATAGTTTTTTTAAATTGAACACCGGACCGTCAGAGCAGACACATTTATGTCCTTCTTTGGTATTTTCCACACAACAAAGACAAACTCCGAAACCGCAAGCCATCTTATTCTCCAGAGATACCTCACATTCGATCTTCTTGTCAGCTGCATATTTCGCTATAGCCATCATCATTGGTTTAGGACCGCATGTAAATATATAATCGAATTTTTCATCATTCAGAACCGAATGATTTGTGATAAATCCTTTCTCTCCGTGTGAACCGTCTTCCGTAGTTGTATGGACATTACCATACTGTCGGAAATCTTCAAGCTGCAATAATGCATCAATGTTTCTTGCACCCAGAAGAAAAGATACGTTTACACCTTTCGCTTTCAGTGCCGCACCAAGATAAAGCATCGGAGCTGTGCCGACACCACCTCCGACAAGAAGAGCTTTGCTTCCCTGAGTCAGATCAGTAGTGAAAGTATTCCCAAGAGGAAGAATAACACTTATCAGATCACCTTCATTAAGACTTCCCAATTTTTTTGTTCCGTCACCGATCATCTGAATAAGAAACCAGACATGATTATTATCCTTATCTACATAATTGATAGAGATAGGACGACGAAGGAAAGTAGATGGACTTTCGTCAACTTTTAATTCCGCAAATTGACCGGGTAACATTTCCGGCAATAAGGATCCATCCGTAGTTGTCATTTTAAGCAATACATAATTATTGCCCGGATATTCTTTAGATACAATTCTAAGATCCTGAATAGATTTTTTCATCAAATTATTTCAGTTATATTTTTCAGATGAGTTATTATCTAAAATATAAATATTAAAATTATTACGCAAAGATAATATAATATCCCTACCTAAAACATCTTAGCCGGCATCGTTGTCGGCTATTGTTATTTTCTCGGACCTGATTCAGGAATGAAATTTTCAAAAGTATTATCGGAATAAAACACCATAATTTTGGACACTCTTCTTCCGGGCGGCACTTTCAGAGGAGCAGGTCGTTTTATTTCCGCAGCAGAAGAAGGAGTATTATCTCCGCTTACCGGTTCATCTGCATCACCGGTTATATCATCATGATTCATCATTTCAAAAGCAAATTCGTCCTGTGGCTGTTCACCTGCTATATATGCATTCGGACTTAGCTGATGTTTGAACATAGGCTCCTTACCAAACAGAACCCAGTCGGTAGATAAATATTCAAAACGACTTATTATTTTCAAAAGTACATCAAGGCTTGGATTATTACGTCCGCTTAATATATGCGACATTATTGATCTCTTTACTCCGATGCTATCTGCAAAGCGGGCAGAAGTCATTCCTTCCTGCTCCATAATCTGAACTATTCTGTCTTTCATTTTCCTTTCAATTATAATATACAAATCTACATTGTTTCTGACGAGCCAAAGCAGAATCTGTTGAGTTTACATTTATAAACACAAATATAATAAACATTTCTATATATTACAATTGTAAAACATCATATATACCTATATGCAATTTATATGCAATATTATTTTCCTCGATCTTTTTGAGAATCCTTGGCTTTTAATTACAAATGTTATCTGTATTTACATTTGTCAAGCACTCGATTTTTCTTAATTCAGATATCACATTTGTGAATTCTACAAATGTAACACTTTTTTCTATGCCAATTTTACTGTTTACATTTTCACTTACCTTTAAAGCACTTTATACTTATAGTATTACTTCACAAAAAGGTGCTAAAATGCTGATTTACCATAACATTAATTCATACAATTTCAGAGTTTATTTCAATTACTATAATATTTTTCGAACAAATGAAAAATATATAAATATTGGGTTTAGATAATTTGTATAAATAACTGATTTTCCTTATATTACAGCATATATAGATACAGAGAGTAGTGTTTTTACATTTGTGGATTTACCTACTAGAAATGTGAGTTTACAAATAGGCAATTTTAATTCACATATCTAAAACAGTTTACATAAAACACATGCGTTTACAAAAGTAAACTATACTACAAATCCGGAGTATTCACATTTGTAACAATATTTAAAAATCCACTAAAAATGAATATTATTTTTATACAAAACTCTCCTATCCCCTATCTTTCCCGGAATCTTCAATGAGTTTACAATTGTGAAAACGGATTCGGATATCTTTTAATAATTTTCTAACCTTTATTTTGAGTATCTTTGAGCATTCAATATTCATTTCTCCATGGCAAAAAAAGAATCAATTACATATAAAGAGATTATCAATGATATTACCTCAGGTAAATTCAAACCTGTATATTTTCTTATGGGTGAAGAGCCCTATTTCATCGATCGTATAACCGATGCAATAGAAGAAAAAGCTTTGCTTCCGGAGGAAAGAGATTTTAATCTTACTACTATATATGGAGCCGACAGTGATATAGCTACCGTAATTAATGCAGCAAGGAGATTCCCGATGATGGCAGAGCGCCAGCTTGTAATTGTGAAAGAAGCACAGATGATGAGTGATATTGATAAACTTGAATTTTATACAAAGTCGCCATCTCCTTCCACTATTCTTGTGATCAATTATAAGTATAAGAAGTATGATACCAGAAAGAAACTGATAAAGGATATCACGGATAAAGGGCTCGTATTTGAATCAAAAAAGATATATGATGATAAAATTCCGGACTTCATACTGTCATATGTAAAATCAAAAGGCTGCACAATAGATGGTAAAGCAGCCCTTATGATCACAAATTTTATAGGAAATAATCTGTCGAGAGTATGCAGTGAAATAGATAAACTGATCGTAACGATAGGAAATAATAAAAAGATAACTTCCGAGATTGTTGAAGCCAATATCGGAATCAGTAAGGATTTTAATAATTTTGAACTTCTGAAAGCTGTAATTACCAAAGACAGCTATAAGGCTAACCTTATATGCAATCAGTTTGCTAAGGACCCTAAAAACAATCCTATGGTGCTTACTCTTTCTGTCTTATTCAGCTTCTTCTCTAATCTTATGCTTGCGCATTACTGTAAGGATAAAACGGAACAGGGACTTGCAGCAGATCTTAACCTCAGAAGCAGTTATGCAGCGAGGGATTATCTTCTTGGACTGAGAAACTATAAGGCATTTAAGACAATGGAAATAATATCGCTTCTGCGACTTTTTGATGCCAAATCCAAAGGTTTTGAAGGGAATAGCATCTCGGAACATGAACTTCTGAAAGAGCTTATATTTAAGATAATGCACTAAAAGTTTAACTGAAACATTAAATTTTCAGTGCAATAAAAATCAGGTTTGTAAATAGAGAATAATAGAAACCCAGATTTATTGATTCTAGGCCAAAGTTTTATGTCTTTTAGCAGCATTGGTTGCAGAGTGGCAAAAAGACTTAAATAACCAATCTTCTGCTATAACAGGAAGAATATTGCAGTCATCATAGCAGCGTTAAATCCGGCATGTGCTGTTACTGCTCCCCAGATGCTGTCTGATATTATTTTACAACGATAAAATACCTGGCTAACAAAAAACATTGAGATAATCCACAAAAATGTCGGAATAATAAGAAATTCCCAACCACCCATATACCAGATAAGCCCAAAATGCGCAATGTGAGTTAAAGCAAATGCAGCCGATTCACAATATGATGCTCTTTGGTCATTCATCGATGTTGCGAAACATCCCAGAATAACACCTCTATACAAAAATTCCTCTCCGATAGGACTAAATATCATACTTGGAATTACGGCAATAATATAATATATCCACTTATCACTATTTGATATTGTATCCCCTGCATTATTCCCTCCTATATATACAAAAGCATTGCTGATAGTGTTTTTCATATAACCATGTAAAGATATAGAAGATCACAATGCTGCTAAAAGCTCCGGCAAAAAATGATAGTATGAGTTGCTTTATGCTTCGAGGTTTTTTGAAACCTATAGATCTACGTCCATCTTTATTAAGCAAAATCAGAGGGAAAAACCACATAATTATAAATACGTACATAACCGGTACATAACTACCAGTTACATAAGAGTGCATAACAATAAGAAAGCGGGGAATTCCGAATAGAAGTATCAATGCAATTCCTAACTGCCATCTAAAATTAAATAGCTTAGACCAGAAATTTCGTAAAGGTGAAAAATCTTTATTACTCAGTAACTGGATGTTGTTTATCAGCATATGTTTAAGGTTTGTTATTTGAGATATTTTTATAACATCATCCGGATAAGATATAATTTTCGTATTATCTTTCGATGCCAAATATTGTCACTCAAGAAGACATATTGCAGGAATTATAACCAAAGCTGTGAGCTATATGACATAACGACTATTGTTTTTATTCTGTAATCTTTCACTAAATTAAAATGTTCCATAATACGGAACAAAATTTTATTATTTTTTTTTAGATAAACCTCTAATTGCCTGTTAATGAAAAATGTATTGCCTTTATGGCTCGATAGACTGCACTCATATTTCTTGTTACTGAAAATATAAAAAGTGATTTCCATTTTTATGAATGCGATTTTACCTGGTCCTTTTGAAAAAAGATGTACAGTGACAATATGAAAACTGTACAATGACAACATGACAACCGAACGATGACAATATGAAAAGTGTACGGCTTTTCTGAAAAGATATAAGAGAAAAGTATCTGAGCCGGTGAAATAAAAGAATCCCGTATTATAATAATAAAAAATGAGCACTTCAATAATTTGAGGTGCTCATTCTTCTTATCGTATTATCCGAGGTTATTTATAATTACAGGAGTTATAATATTCCTTTTGAAGATGGAAGTTCGTATTTATAAATATCTCTTTTTATTGCCATCTTTATGGCACGCGCAAAGGCTTTGAAAATTCCTTCAATCTTATGATGATCGTTATCGCCTTCAGCCTTAATATTAAGATTCATTTTAGCGGCATCACTAAGAGATTTGAAGAAATGAAAGAACATCTCGGTCGGAACATCTCCCACCATTTCTCTTTTAAAATCCACATCCCATACAATCCATGGTCTTCCGCCGAAATCAAGGGCAACAGAGCACAGGCAATCGTCCATAGGAAGAGAAAAACCATATCTTTCTATTCCTCTTTTATTTCCCAGTGCATTCAGAAGGGCCTCTCCAATAACTATTCCTGTATCTTCTATCGTATGATGTTCGTCAACGTGAAGATCTCCGTTTGTCTTAATTGTAAGATCCATTCCCGAATGTTTTGCTATCTGTTCAAGCATGTGATCAAAAAAACCGAGACCTGTCGATATATCGGCTTTTCCGTGACCGTCGATATTAAGACTTACCTTAATATCAGTCTCATAACTTTTTCTTTCTATTGTTGCCGAACGTTCACCGGCAAAAAGGAATTCTGATACTTTATCCCAGTCTTCGGTTATAATAGCCACAGAGTTGAAAAGGGAGTTATTGTCATCACTGTTTACTCCTTCGTATTTATCTTCAGCTTCAAGCAGTTTTATTCCTGCATCATGACTTTTAAAAAAGATCGCTTTACATCCAAGGTTGCGAGCCAGCTTAACATCTGTCACTCTGTCACCTATTACGTAACTACCTGACAGGTCATATTTGTCGGAGAAATATTGAGTTAACATCGCTGTCCCCGGCTTTCGCGTAGGAAGATCGTCTTCCGCAAATGACTTATCAATGAAAATATCATCAAACTTTATTCCTTCATTTCCTAAAACATCAAGCATAATGTTATGAGGTCCCCAGAAAGTTTCTTCAGGAAAAGACTCTGTACCGAGTCCGTCCTGATTTGTGACCATTGCAAACTCGAAATCAAGATTCTTTCTTATAAAGAACAGGTTTCGAAGTACTCCGGGCACAAAACTTAGCTTTTCGTAGCTGTCGACCTGATAATCTGTTGGCGGCTCTTTTATTATTGTTCCGTCTCTATCTATAAATAATACTTTTTTCATTCTTTCTATATCTGCGATAATGCGTTTATTAAGTTTTTGTTTTCATCTTCACGTCCGACAGTAATTCTAAGGCATCCGTCACAAAGAGTGATCTTAGATCTGTTTCTTACAATAATCCCTTTATCGACAAGTTTTTGGTAAACATTATCAGCATCATCGATTCTGACTAATACAAAGTTGGCACTTGATGGGAATATCTTCTTAACCTTAGCCATCTTATTCAGCTGTTCTATAAGATATTCTTTCTGCGCAAGAATCTCTTTTGTCTGAGACTCTACAAGACCTTTGTCTTCAAGGACCTTAAGGATATGTCGCTGAGTAAGAATATTGATGTTATAGGGATATTTCACCTTATTGAAATAGCTTATTATTTCAGGTGAAGAATAAGCCATACCAAGTCTTACAGAAGCCTGTCCCCATGCTTTAGAGAAGGTTTGCAGAACAACAAGATTGCTGTATTTAGGGATAAGATTGATAAAACTTTCCTGAGGTGCAAAATCGATATATGCTTCATCCACTACAACGATTCCTTTGAATTCGTTTATAAGAGTAAGCATCTTCTCGCGATTCAGAAGATTTCCCGTCGGATTATTTGGCGAACATAAGAATATTATCTTACTGTTTCCGTCAGTACGCGCCAGTACTGCTTCGGTATCTATATCGAAATTAGCGTCAAGATTTACACTTCTGTATTCTACGTCATTTATATCTGCACAGACTTCATACATTCCGTATGTCGGCGCGATGGCTATGACATTATCTTTGCCGGGATTACAGAATATTCTGAACAGAAGATCAATTGCCTCATCGCTTCCATTACCAAGGAAGATAGATTCTTTTGATATATTCTTAATCCCAGATATTTTCTCTTTCACCTTATTTTGTAAAGGATCCGGATATCTGTTATAATCATTTTCAAAGGGACTTTCATTGGCATCAAGGAAAACTGAACCTTCGCCTGTAAACTCACTTCTGGCCGAAGAATACGGCTTTAGCTTAAGTATATTTGGTCGTACAAGTTTATTTATTTCCATTTAATTGAATTTGAGTTAAGTTTTTCAGGATTCTCCGAGAGTTAATTCATTAAGCCTTATTGTTACGGCATTTTTGTGAGCATCAAGCTGTTCGGTCATTGCCATCTCTTCTATCACCGGTCCGAGCTGGCGTAGTCCTTCTTTTGTGATTTTCTGGAAAGTTACTTTTCTGTTAAAACTGTCGAGATTCACACCGCTGTATGCCTTTGCAAAGCCACTTGTCGGAAGTGTATGATTTGTGCCTGAAGCATAATCACCTGCACTTTCGGGAGTATAATTGCCGATAAACACCGAACCGGCATTAATTACCTTTAAAGCAAGGTCATCACAGTTCTGCGTTTCTATTATAAGATGTTCGGGAGCATATTCGTTTGTAAAATCCATAACTTCTTTATCATCTTTCAGAACCACTATCTTACTGTTGCCCAGAGAAAGTGTTGCAAATTCTTTTCTTGAAAGATTTTCAAGCTGTCTTAAAAGTGCAAATTCAAATCTTACGGCAAAATCTTCATCTGTGGTAACAAGTACGGACTGACTGTCGCGACCGTGCTCTGCCTGAGAAAGAAAATCGGATGCTGCAAATTCTTCATGAGATGTCGAATCTGCTATAATAAGTACTTCAGAAGGTCCGGCAGGCATATCTATCGCGACATCATTGACGCTTACTATCTGTTTTGCTTTTGTAACAAACTGATTACCCGGTCCGAAGATTTTATAAACTTTATCTACGCTTTCCGTTCCGTAAGCCATAGCACCTATAGCCTGAACACCGCCAAGTTTAAAGACATCGGTTACACCGGAAATATGTGCAGCATATAAAATTGCGGGATGAATCTTACCATCCTTATCAGGAGGTGAACATAATATGATCTTTTCACAACCGGCAATTCCGGCAGGTATGGCAAGCATTAACACCGTAGAGAATAATGGAGCTGTTCCTCCCGGGACATAAAGTCCTACCTTCTCAATAGCTATGGATTTTTGCCAGCAGAAGACACCGGGTGACGTTTCCACTTCTTTAGTTTCAAATTCCTGAGATTTATGAAATTTAAAAATATTGTCGGCAGCCGTATCTATTGATTTTTTAAGAGAATCGGAAATCTGCTCTATTGCCTGCATAAATTCTTCTTCCTTAACTTTTAATGCATCAAGTTTTACATTATCGAATTTTGCTTCAAGTTCAAAAAGAGCTTTATCACCGAATCTTTTTATATCGTTGAGAATAACCTTAACCGTTGCTTCAAGATCCTCTCTCTCAAAATGCGGGCGCTGGGCTATATCTTTCCATGTTTCCCTTTCAGGATATAGGTATTTTTGCATATGTATTTTGTCTGTAATTGGATGATATGATTAATAAATCATCGTTTCTATATTAAGAGCAAGGATTCCCTGTGCACCTGCGTTTTTTAATTTTCCGATTATTTCCCAAAGATGTTTCTCGGAAATTACAGTGTGAACAGAATGCCATCCGCTGTTGGCAAGAGGCATAATAGTTGGGCTTTTCATTCCCGGAAGTAATTCAAGAACTTCTTTAAGTGATTCATCAGGAACATTCATAAGAACATATTTTTTATCTTCCGATTCCTGCACTGCATTGATTCTGAAAAGAAGTTCATCAAGAATTTCCTGTTTTGCTTCGTCAAGATCATTATTTGCAATCAATACGGCCTCCGAATCCATTACAACTTCAACTTCTTTAAGACGATTGCTGATAAGAGTGCTTCCGGAGCTTACTATATCGAATATCGCATCTGAAAGGCCTATTCCGGGAGCAATCTCAACAGATCCCGTAATAACATGTACATCAGCTTTTATGCCGTTTTTCTCAAGAAAGTCGTTTAGAATAACAGGGTATGAAGTAGCTATTTTCTTATTATTGAACCATTCTTTTCCTTCATAAACCTCATCTTTTGGTATTGCAAGTGAAACACGGCATTTGCTGAATCCGAGATTTTTAACAATTCTGGCATCTTTCTTTTTTTCGGCAAATTCATTAAGGCCGACAATTCCGACATCTGCGATACCTGATGCTACAGATTCGGGAATATCGTCATCTCTAAGGAAAAGAACTTCAATAGGAAAATTACGTGCCGCAATTAACAGTGTTCTTTTTACTGAAGATAGTTTTATGCCTGCTTCATTCAGCATTTGCATTGTATCTTCATAAAGGCGCCCTTTTGATTGTACTGCGATTCTCAACATAAAATATTATTTTTTAATTAAATTAAGTTATTACCGAATATTTATAAAAAAAGCCTGCCAAGGATGTTGGCAAGCTTTTCTTTATATCATTATCTTATTTGATGTATACGTCAATTCAGCCCACCTCCCAGTAGATTAAAATGATGATGATGATGAATTGTGATACATTTCATAAAGTTCTCTTTTTCTTATTTGCGTGCAAATATAGTCTATTAAGTTTTACAAACAAACAAATTATAATATTTTCAACTCAAATAATAACAATATATAATTATTCAGAACTATATATTTATCAGATGAAACAAAAAGATTATTTTTTGCAGGATTTGCAGCTTTGTTCGTCAATAAGACCTTTTGGTTTTCCCTTAATAACTTCTATCGCAGCTTCATAATCGGGTTCCTGAGTAATTTCAGGTACAAGTTCTTCATAAACTATATCACCGTTTTCATCAATTACCACTATGGCACGGGCAAAAAGATCTTCAAGCGGTCCATCTTCAATTTCAATACCATATGCATCTGCAAAATCATCTGAACGGAAAGCTGACAACGGAATCACATTGTCAATACCTTCTGTCGAGCAGAAACGCTCCATAGCAAAAGGAAGATCCTTACTTATAGCCAGAACTACCGTATTCGGAATTTCTGCTGCCGCTTTATTGAATTTTCTTACTGATGTCGCACATACCGGAGTATCAAGACTCGGGAAGATATTAAGGATAATATTTTTCCCTTTATAGTCATGAATAGATGAATCTTCAAGATTTTTTTTAACAAGTTTCGCATTAGGTGCCTTGGTTCCTTTTGCCGGCATCTCTCCTTTTGTTTTTACCGGATTACCTGCTAATTTAGTTGTTGCCATAATAATTACCGTTTTTAATTTATTTCTCCTTTATCAGATTTTTGGAATATACGACTCATTAAGAAAAAATAGAGAATGATTATAATAGTAAATAAAACCATTATTGTGAGATAAGAGATGAAGAAACTCCAATTCAACTCTTCGTTAAGATACGCGATTGAATTATATATAGCTTCCACAGGATTTAATAAATATGTGAATTTATTAGTTCCCGAGAAATTAGTAAAGTAATTTATCATTATGAATGTCAGCTCTAACAGTAAGGCTGTCGATAAATATCTTGCTATTCTCAATAATGTTTTCATTATGGTTTCATATATTCACCTTTTTAAACAACATTATAAACTCATTGTTCATTTATATTTGTTAATTCAAAAGTTTAAAGAATGTTACTAATATTTTTATATTTGTTTTAAGAATAAATTTGGTATCATATTTGTAGTTAATGATAAATGAATATTATTCATAATAAATATATTATTATCATAACGAACTGGAAGGAATATATATTCGTTTATTAATTAAGAGAAATGAGATTACATGGACAATAAGACAATTAAAGGAAAAAGATCCCACATTATAGAATTGCTGGAGCAAAAGCGCTTAAAACTGGCTTTTCTGTCAATAAAAGAATTATTGGCAGAACTGTCAGACTGGCATTATTCCGATAAATTCGAGGAAATAGAAAACGGTTATAAGTATATGCTTCAGTATATGCAGAAAGGTGTCATAGATCCTATGCAACGTAATCTTTACCGTAAATTCATTTCAGAATCTTATGCACTGACAGACAGGATAACAGATAAACTTCTTCTTAAAGATGAATATATACAGTATTATACTAAAAGAAGATACTTCCTTTCTCAGGCAGATTCTATTGAAAACATATATACCCGATTCGATAAGGATCTGGCAAATATCTCTCTTGCAGAAATTATCGAAGAGAACGGAGACAGCAATAATCAGAAAAATCATTTAAGAGTCAATATCGAGCAGGAAACAGATAATCTGTTTAATTATATATGGACAAGTTTTAATTGCCCGGAAGATGACGCGAATAAGATTGCTTCTCTCTTTGATGATATTGTAATTCCGGCAAATATAAAGGCGCTTCTTATTTCAGCTATAACACTTGCTCTTCTTCAGTATTATGAGGAGAATAAACTTGAACTTCTTATTTCTCTTATTGAAAATAATGAGGATATCATTAAGCAGCGGGCAATAATAGGTGTCATACTGACCATACTTAAATATGAAAAAAGAATAGAGCTTTCAGAGCATATCAAAAGCCGGATTTCTTTATTAAAACAGGATAAATATTTCGCAAAATCAGCAATCACTATTCAAAATCAGTTTATAAAATCAAGAGAGACGGATAAGATAACCAAAAAGATGAATGAAGAGATAATTCCGGAAATGCTTAAGATGAATCCGGGGTTAAATAAAAAGATGTCTGATGACCTTCATAGTCTTGATATTAATGATCTTGACTATAATCCTGAGTGGGAAGAATATCTTAAAGAGTCGGGGATTGCGAATAAACTTAAGGAAATCAGCGAACTTCAGCTTGAAGGTGCTGATGTACTGATGAGTACTTTCTCTAATCTTAAGGGATTTCCTTTCTTTTCAAAGATTTCAAACTGGTTTATGCCTTTTGATAAGAATAATTCCTTTATAGCAGATCTTTTTGTGAATAAGGCTTCATCAGAGACGTTCCTTAATATTATTGACAATTCACGTTTCATGTGTAATTCAGATAAGTATTCTTTTTGTCTCAGCATGATGCAGCTTCCAGAATCTCAGCGTTCTATTATGGCAGATCAGTTTTCTGAACAGGGATCACAAATGAAAGAACTTGAGAAAGCTGAAGATTCTATGTTGCCGCAGGTAAATAAATCTGAAATAATATCAAATCAGTACCTTCAGGATCTTTACCGTTTTTATAAGCTTAATTATAATAAGAATGAGTTTGCAGATATCTTTAATTCTTCTTTAAGTCTTTATAATAATACTCTTCTTAAGGATATATTTGATCAGGATTCTCTTTATCTTATAGCTGAGCTTTTATTCAAGAAGAAATATTATGCAGAAGCACTTGATCTTTATAAAGATCTTCTTGAGATAAATAAATCAGATCATGCCCTTTATCAGAAAATAGGTTATTGTTATCAGGAACTTGGTGATTATGTAAGCGCTATTCAGGCATATAATAATTCAGACATAATCAGAAAGGATTCTCCGTGGACAATAAGAAGGATGGCAATTTGTTATCGTTTACTTAAGGATTATAATACTGCTATAGAATTTTATAAAAGATACCTTGAGTTAAAACCTGATACTCTTTCGGCAGAACTTAGTCTGGGGCATTGCTATCTGGATCTTAAGAATTACGAACAGGCTCTTGTATATTATTACAAGGTTGAATATCTTGATCCTAAGAATGTAAAGACTTACCGGCCTATGGCATGGTGCTCTTTTAAACTTGGCAAATTTGAACAGGCAGAGAAGTTTTATTCGAAAATACTTGACAATAACCCTACTCCTACAGATCATATCAATGCGGGACATAACTATTGGGCATTGGGCAATATAGAAAAAGCAATAACAGAATATAAAGAGTGTCTTGCAGCTTTACCGGAAAAGGTCACTCAGTTTACCGATCTGTTTCTTACTGATAAGAATGATCTTATTGAAGCGGGAGTTGAAGAGGAAGATATTTATCTGATGCTTGATCAGGTTCTTGAGGATCAGATTTGATTTATTTATTTGATTTATTTATTTGATTTATTTATTCGATTTATTTATTCGATTTATTTGGTTGATTTATTTGAATGATAAAATTTATTTCTATCAAAAACTATATCATTATAGCAAATAATCGCCGGCAAATTGTCGGATCCGGAATCATAATAATGGTAATAGTTTAAAGAAAATCTGTGATTTTGTTAAAACCGTTTGACTTAAGATATGTTTGACTTAAGATCTGAATGAAATAATAAAAACAAAAAGAGAGAATTTATATAGTTTATTTATATAAATTCTCTCTTTTCATTTATAATTATATTGAAAATTACTGATAGAAATTAAGACTAAATTCCGATTAGGCAGTAACAGCTTCTTCTTCCTTCTTTCTGATAGGCATATCAAATACAATGGAGTTTCGGTTATTGCTTCTCTTAACAAAGTGAATTGCCGAAATATAAGGCTCCACAATATGCATCTTATCCTCAGGCGTTACTACAAGTAACTGAAGGTGAAGCTGGCGACACAGTTCCATAAGATATCGTGATTTCTCATCATCCTGATTAGAGAATGACTCATCGACGCAAATGAAGCGGAATGAATCGGTATTATCTCCTTTCTGGCTTATTCCGAACTGATATGCTATGGCAGACCCAAGAATAGTATATGTCAGCTGAGCTTTCTCTCCTCCGGAAAGTTTACCTGTACTTTCATAAACTTTATAGATCTTACCATCTTCATCTTCAAGATGTTCTTTAGCTTTGAAAGTAAACCAGTTTCTTACGTCAGTAACAGATTTTCTCCAGTTATCATTATCGGAAAGATCATCGATAAGAGATTTGATCTTCTCGAAGCTTTCTTCAAGTATATTTTCATCCTGAGTCTCATTAAACTGATCCATATCAGGTTTCCAGTTATTAAGACGCATACGGAAGTCTCTGATTTCTCTCGAAGATTCTTTTTCGGCATAAAGCTGGATATATGTTCTCGGGAAGTTTCTGAAGGTAATCTTCTCAAGAGAATAGTTAAGAGCCTCAATATTATCCTTAATTTCTTCTTCCTGACGCTCAAGCAGAACGATAAAGTTTGTCATTCTGTTGATCATATCTTCATTCAGATAATGCTTAAAACGGGCTTTATATTCAGTAAGCTGCTGCTCATTGATATTATTATATATATCGATATATTCCTGAATATAATCAATCTCCACAGGCAGTTTGTGAGTATCACTCACCCAGTCGATGAATTTACGTCTGATATCTTCGCTCGGCTCTCTGAAATCACGCATAAGGTTTGATATGCGGTTCATAATACGAAGTTCGACATCTTTCGTTTCTGTAAGTTTTCTCTGAATTTCAGTCTCTACTTTATGACGTACATTATCGATATTTGCAGGATTTATATCTGAAAGCATCTCTGCAAATTCAGCAGAGAAAGTCTCAAATTTGCTGTTCAGATTAATATGTCTGTAAGCATCAAGCATCGTTTTAAGATAATCATACTGCATAACGACCTTATCCAGATAATCCTGGGCACGAACCTTATCCGTTGTATAACCATCTTTCTTTTTCTCAAGTTCCTTTATCTCATTCTTAAGCTGTTTAAGCTGAGCGGAAAGTTCTTCGACATGATTGTTTGATTTCTCAAGCGCACGCTTCTGATTCTCCATTTCACTTATTTCCACAGCAATAAGAGGCCAGTCTATATCTTCAAACTTATCAAACTGAAGGAAAGCCGTAATTGCTTCTTTTTCTTTATGTAAAGAATCAATTTTAGCCTTGATAGCTGCAAGAGTCGATTCTTTCAGTGTAAGTTTCTCCTCGTGAAGCTTCATAAGTTTAAGAGTATGATTCAGTTTGGAACTGTTATCCCATCCCAGAACGAAACGCTCTCTTGAAGTATTTCTGTCATCCTTCTCGTGACGATTGTTATTCTTAACAAGACCGTTAGAAGTAAGAGCTCTTCTTGAAGAAGAGAAAACATCCATATCATCTGTACACAGATAATCAAACTCCGTTTTCAGTCTTGATTTAAGCCATTCAGAATAAGGTGATTCATTCTTTATATCAAGTTTTGAAAAAACGCTATTATCAAAGTCAGAAACATAATCTTCAGTATAAAGATCCTTATTGGTAAGTTTCTGATAAACGATTCTTCCTCTAAGATTCGTATTATTCACATAATGATTCACACGGTCATAATACTCCTCAGGCACAATTAGACGAAGTGCATAAGAACTAAGTAATTTCTCAATTGCAAATTCCCAGTCCTTTTCATCTTCATTAACCTGGATAAGCTCTCCGATAAAAGGAATCTCTTCTTCTGTCACACCGCAATAATCGATGATTTCACTACGAATCTCAGCAATTCTACCTGTGATATTATTCTTATGTTTCTGAAGTGATGAAAACTCATTACGAAGATCATTTACCTCAGATGCCATCTTTTTGATCTCACTTCTTGAGTCAGACCACTGATTCTCAAATTCAGGAAGATCATTCAGGATATTATGAAAACGGATATTGGCATTATCAATATTTTCAGCAAATTCATAATCACTAGGATCCTGAATAAGATTTATCGCTGAAGCTGCCTGATTATATTTGCCACATCTCTGTTTTATCGCGTCACATACATTCTGTTTCAGAAGAATTGCATGCTGCATCGACTGGATTCTTTTTCCTACTTCATCGTTACGGATATCCGCATCAATCTCCTTCTCCTGCTCTCTTTTTATATTGATATCATTATTACAGCCAAGAAGAATTTCGGCAAGAGAAGAATTCTTACGTTTTGCCTCATCGACCTCAAGTTCAAGCAAAGCTCTTTTCTTTGTTGCAAAGAAAGGAGGCAAAGTATCTCTGTACTCATTAAGCTGAGTATAAGAAGATCTCAAAACCTGAAGATCGTTATATCTGTCAATTATAGGCTGAAGAAGATCAAGCTGCTGTTTAGCCTTTTCAATCTCGGTGTGAGCATTAAGAAGTTTTGAGAAACCTTCTTTAAGAGAAACGAATTCATCCTCAATATTTGATTCCTGAAGCATATTCTGACGAATGAAATCATTAAGATTACCAAGAACCTTAAGACCAACCGTCTGGCTGAAAAGAGTAAGTGCTTTCTCAGAACGCATACCAAGATTACGGCGGATAGAATTGGCATATACTGCCGGTCCGTCATAAAATTCAATAACCTCCCTATTATTTACTTTAGGATATTTATTACGAAGATTTCTTCTCCAGAATCCCGTAGCATCAAAAGGAATAAAATCGTCTTTTATTGTAAGCGACGCATGAGCAAGAATATATGCTCTTCTCAATTCACTACCAGAAAACCATCTTACCTGAGCAAGAGTAAGAAACTTATCTACGTTTCTGAAACGGGCAAGAAGAATTGAAAAAGTTTTTTCTTTATCCGGACGAAGACGAAGAGTCTGTTTTCCGTTTTCATCAGATTCTGCATCACCGAATTCTCCGAGTACATAACTCTCTTCAGTTCTTTCATTTCTGGTCGTACTCCCTGATGAAAAGTTATAAAATCTCATTCTTCTTTCAGGAACAATAAGTGTCAGGATAGCATCTACAAACGATGTTTTACCGGAACCGTTGGCACCTGTAAGAAGAGAAGTATTTCCTTCCGGAGATATTTTATATATTTCCTTATCAAATACGCCCCAGTTATATATTTCTACGCATTGAAGACGATAACCCGCCGGTCCGAAGTCATCTTCAAAAAGCATATTGTCTTGCATAATTATCTTTAATTTTATTAGATGGGATATAGATTATAATTCTGTAAACTTCATAAACTCTTTAAAGGAATTTCTTTTACGGAAACTCTTAATCGTAAATTCTTTAAAGAGAAATCTGTAACAAAAAGGCCTTTAAAAGTAAAAGCTTCTTATGCTTCCTGAGATATTTTCTGAAGTTTAGCCTTAAACTCTTCCAGTTTTTCGCTGGTAATTCTTGATTTAATGATTCGTTTAACTTCATAAGACAAAGCCTGAGAATCATCACCTTCCGAATCGATAGGTTTAAGGAACCCGAATCTAACCATATCTTTAATATATTTATCAAGCTCCTTCAGCAATTTCGCTTTATTGGAACTTTCTCTGAAAAACACCTCTATTCTGTCTCTGAAATCAGTATGACTGATGACAAGCGCTTCATTTTCCTTAATATCGGTTTCATATTCGTCTATCCATTCTCTCAAAAGCACACATAGTAGTGTCTGTTCAAATGTAAGAGGCAAACGTCTTATAAGACCGATTGTCTTTCCTGTCTCATCAAGTTCTATCTGACGGACAAACGAATATCCGTCATTCTTTTCAACGATCAGCTCCAATCCTATCTGCTCAAGATACATAGATATTTGTTTCTGATAAAGCAAAAGTTCATTCCATACGGTTTTTGCTTCATCATATACTGGACCCTGCAGAAGCTTTACCACCACCGTGGCATAAGGAGCAAGATTACATTCAAATTTTTCCATAATTATTTCAGATATATTATTTGAGGAGCCTCTAAAAATCTATTATTATTTTTATCAAAGTTCAACAGTTCGACTTTATTATAATTTACTTCCATCTTCTGAGTCACTTCACTTAAAGTGATATAAGCGATCAACTCACTAAGACCTTTATCCAACGGATATTTTTCTATAACTTCCATAAGAGAAACTCTATCTTTTGACTTAAGTATTTCCCTTACGTTATTAGCTAAAACTTTTCGGTCGATCAGTCTCGGATTATACATCAGAGTCAGTCTGTCAAGATCTTCCGGTGTCATTGCACTTACCGGCTGAATATCATCATATGTATTTGAGCTTGATTCTTTTGCAAGAGGTCTTTCAATAGGCAGACAAAAATCTGTTTCAAACTCAAGAATGATCCCACAATCATCAGGGAGCTGCATTTCCGACAATTTAAGCGCAAGAATTCGTATATCGCGTATCGTATCTCGCGACTTCTTATTATCGGCGTTATTTTTCTCTGCAATAACTTTTGTCAGTTTTTCACCAAGTCTGTCATTTGACTCAAGAACTTTCTGACCTGCACTATGAAGAAGTGTCTTAATTCTTCTCAGGAACTTATCATTCGCTACAATTTCTCTCTTTTCAAGAACTGAGATACTTCTTTCAACAAGCATCTTAAGATTGCTCTGTTCATTATCATTAAGAAGGAAATGCCAGAATGAGAAGAAACTCTTTCCCTGATCGCTTTGTTTCAGCTTATCAACCGAATCAAAGGCATATCCAAGAAGATTACCTTTAGTATATGAATTCTCCGCCTGCTTTTCATAAATATTCTTAGTGATCTCTCTGAAGTTATCTTCCACTTCCTTGAAATCACCAACCAATTCATTTGTCAGACGATAAACATCATCAAGCCTTGTCTTAATCTGATAGTCTTCATAATGTTTAACCATTCCCTGAGCATTGATACGCTCAATTTCCTTATCAATCTCTTTTTTCTGGCGTTCGAGATCCGCAATTCTTGATACAGGATCAGAAACACTGTTGTTCACAATATCTTCAAGTTTAACGAAGATATCCTGGAACTTAGACTCCGCTCCTACAAAATCCCGGTCTTTAAGAATCTCTATTATCTGAAATACTTTTTCAGTATGCTTTGTAAGTACATAGAAAATCTTCTTTGATGAATCATCAACATAGTTTCTTACCCAGTTCTCCTCTGCCCAGATATCAAGCATTCTCTTTGCTTTTGACAGCGAATCGGGAGAATTTTTTATTAATATATCATCTTCTTCATCTGCGCTAAGAAATTTGTCTATATATGCAGCAAGCTCATCTATAAGTTTATCTCCAACTATAGATATCTCATTTTTTTCTTTAAATTCCTGATTTAAAAAGCTAAGTATGAAAGCTGACCGCTTTGCCCTGAAAAGTTTCAGCGACGGTGAATTCTTTAGTTTATCCTCTAATTCCTGGTATATCATTTGTTATCACTTCAATTATGCTCAATGCATCGATGAGTTCCCACTTTCTGAAAATGTGTAAAAGTAGCCTACAAATTTAAGATGAAAATTAAAAATATCAATATTAAAAACCGATTGCTTTTCATTTCTGACGCAAAATAATAGTCGTGAAGCATCATATCTGCATGAAATTTACAGACAATCGGCATGTTTAAAAATATTAGCTTTTAAAGATCGCTTCTGTTAACGTTATTATATATAAAATGAATATTTTTCTCCAATAAAGATTTAACCATATTCAGTAAAAGAAAAAAGGGCCGGAACAAAGCAAAAGCTAAGTTCCAACCCTTTTCGGTTATTATATTCTTTCCCTTATTAAAAAGAGAACAAATATTATTTTATAAGGAATCCAAGAAGTACTCCGGCTGCAACGGCAGAACCGATTACACCGGCTACGTTAGGACCCATCGCATGCATAAGCAGATAATTTGAAGGATCATATTCCAGTCCTAGTTTCTGCGAAATACGTGCTGAGTGAGGCACCGCTGATACTCCGGCATTACCGATAAGCGGATTGATCTTATTACCGTCTTTAAGGAACAGGTTGAATATTTTCACGAAACAAACACCTGACGCAGTTGCGATAATGAAAGAGAACGCTCCGATTGCAAAGATCAGCAAAGAATCTCCTGTAAGGAAATATTTAGCCTGAGTAGAAGCTCCTACCATAGTACCTAAAAGAATAGTTACGATATCGATCATAGGGCCTTTCGCTGTTTCTGCTAGACGGCGTGTAACACCTGACTCTTTAAGAAGATTTCCAAGGAAAAGCATCCCCAGAAGAGGAAGACCTGTCGGTACGATAAAACATGTAAGAAGAACTCCTACGATAGGGAAAATGATCTTTTCTGTCTGCGAAACCACACGTGGCGCTTTCATCTTTATTGTTCTTTCCTGATGTGTTGTAAGAGCTCTCATCACCGGTGGCTGAAGCACAGGCACTAGTGCCATATACGAATAAGCCGAGATTGCGATAGCTCCCATAAGGTTTGGAGCAAGTTTTGAAGAAAGAAGGATAGCTGTAGGTCCGTCAGCTCCACCGATAATACCGATTGATGCAGCCTGATTAGGATCAAAGCCAAGTCCAAGAGCGATTGCGTAAGCTGCGAATATACCAAACTGTGCGGCAGCTCCTACGAGCATCAGTTTTGGATTTGCTATAATTGACGAGAAGTCGGTCATCGCTCCGATTCCAAGGAAAATCAAAGGAGGATACCATCCTCTTGCAACACCGTCATATAATATATTCAGCACCGATCCTTCTTCATAAAGTCCGATTTCAAGCCCGGCATCTTTAAAGGGAATATTCCCCAGAAGAATACCGAATCCGATCGGAATCAATAGCATAGGTTCGAATTCTTTTGATACGGCAAGCCACATAAAGAAGAAACCTACAAGGATCATAAACAGATTTCCAATTTCAACATTGGCAAATCCGGTATATGAGAGAAACTCCATTATATTTCCTCCCAAGAAATGTAAGAAACTGTTATCCCCCATATTATCCAATAATTATTAAATCGGATCCTTCTAATACAGAATCCCCTTTGTTTACTTTAATAGCAGTGATCTGTCCGTCTCTGTCAGCAAGAATACTGTTTTCCATCTTCATAGCTTCAAGAACCGCGATCTTCTGTCCTCTTTTCACCATATCGCCTACAGCGACATCAATGCTTAATATCACACCCGGAAGCGGTGCTTTAATCGCACCTGCAACAGAAGAAGTGCTCGGACGGCTTACAACCGGTTCTCCCGCAGGAGTAACTGGAGCCTTCTGAGGTCTTGTCAGAGGTATGATCTGTTTTTTAGAAGGTTTATCCAGTTCAACTTTATAAGGTGTTCCGTTAACCTCTACATTAGCAACATTTCCGTCAATGCTGTTTATCGATACTTTATATATATTGCCGTTTATTGTGAATTTATAATCTTTCATTATTAAATAGATCTAAAGTGAAGAATTAATTTTTTTTGGGTGTCTCGCGTAAATTATAAATCTTCGACGACCATGGAGAATATCTCTTCTCGACTTTTTTCATTGTCAGAACTGTCTCCTCGTAATCATGATCATTATCCTCATGAAGGGATAATGCAAGAGCTATAGCTGCATAAACTTCACCTGAAGTTTCAACTGGCTCAACTTTCGTACCCTTAGGCACTCCCGCTGCTCTTCTTGCTCTCGCCGCCGTGATTCTTATGGCGATCTTACCGATAATCTTGAAACTGATAAACAGACAAAGCAAAGCTGTAAACACTACACTCATCGCAGTTAGCGCCATACCGATACCGTACTGGTCGTTTTCTTTGAACTTCTGTTCAGCAGAACTTTCCGATCCGATATAGTTTAATGCATTAGGTGTCACATGCGAAAGAGTCGCACGACTTGCCTTATCACCGTCATATATACACCCCCAGCTGATATCTTCACCCAGAGCAGGCACTTTCACCTCATCGATAATATCAAGTCCGTTGGCACTTACTATTGCCAGATAATTGGCAGTACTGTCAACAAGACCGAAATTTGTATAATCTACACCGTTTCTCGTATCCGAATTACAATAAAAAAGCAATCTCTGATGAGGCTCTATCTTTGTAAGATGATCACCTTTGATAATGCGGTATTTCTTTAGATTCAGACTGTCGTTAGTCAGATAGCATCCGCTTATATTTACCGGTGCCGCTGTCGGATTATAAACCTCAAACCAAGCAACTCTCTCTCCGTTTTTATTAATAAGGCCATTGACATTGTTGGTCTGTACCTCATTAATTATCAGAGAGGAAGCTCTTTGAGAATACCCTGCAACTCCAATAAATACAGCGATTATAAATAATAATCCTTTTTTTATATTTTGCATATTGAAGCTGTTTTTACAATGGTAAATTATCATGTTTTTTCGCCGGATTAACCAGTTTCTTTGTCTGAAGCTGTTCTAAAGCTCTGATTATTCTGAAACGGGTGTTTCTCGGTTCTATCACATCATCGATATAACCGTAGCGAGCCGCATTATACGGATTCGCAAATGCCTTTCTGTACTCCTCTTCTTTTGTAGCTTTTGTCTTATCCGGTTCTTCTGAAGATGCAACTTCTTTGGCAAAGATGATCTCTACAGCTCCTGCAGGTCCCATTACCGCAATTTCAGCAGTTGGCCATGCATAGTTGACGTCTCCTCTAAGATGTTTTGAACTCATAACGCAATATGCGCCACCGTAAGACTTACGAAGAGTGATTGTTATTTTTGGTACCGTTGCTTCACCGTAAGCAAACAGAAGTTTGGCTCCGTGAAGAATTACTCCGTTATATTCCTGTCCTGTTCCCGGAAGGAATCCAGGTACGTCAACAAGAGTTACAAGAGGAATATTGAATGCATCGCAGAAACGTACGAAACGAGCCGCTTTTCTTGAAGCATTACTATCCAGACAGCCTGCCATAACTTTTGGCTGATTTGCCACGATTCCAACCGATACTCCGTTGAAACGTGCAAAACCGACAATTATATTCTGAGCAAAATCTCTGTGAACTTCAAGGAATTCGCCGTTATCGATAATGGTACCGATAACCTCATACATATCATATGATTTATTAGGAGAATCCGGAATTATATCATTAAGACTGTCATCAAGACGATCAATCGGATCATCACAAACAAGTTGCGGTGCTTCCTCAAGATTGTTCTGAGGCATAAATCCGATCAGTTTTCTGATAAGAGACAATCCTTCCTCCTCATTATCTACAGCGAAATGCGCAACTCCTGATTTTGAAGCGTGAACTGTTGCTCCTCCCAGCTGTTCCTGGGTAACATCTTCACCTGTTACTGTTTTTACTACTTTAGGACCTGTAAGGAACATGTATGAAGTCCCTTTTGTCATGATATTAAAGTCAGTAAGTGCAGGTGAATAAACAGAACCTCCGGCACAAGGACCGAATATTCCTGAAATCTGAGGGATTACACCGGAAGCAAGGATATTACGCTGGAATATTTCAGCATATCCTGCAAGTGCATTAACACCCTCCTGAATTCTGGCACCTCCCGAATCATTGATTCCGATGACCGGTGCCCCTACTTTCATCGCCTGATCCATAATCTTGCAAATCTTTGATGCAAGCATTTCCGACAGTGACCCACCGAAAACGGTAAAATCCTGTGCATATACATAAACAAGACGCCCTTCGATAGTTCCGCATCCTGTCACGATACCGTCACCAAGAAAGCTGTCTTTATCGATGCCGAAGTTTGTAGATCTGTGACGAACAAACATATCTATTTCCTCAAAACTACCTTCATCGAGAAGCATAGCGATTCTTTCGCGTGCAGTATATTTTCCTTTTTTGTGCTGAGATTCAATTCGCTTTAGCCCACCTCCAAGTCTTGCCTCTTCGCGCAAAGCTATTAACTCTCTTACCTTGTCAAGCTGATTACTCATAATGTGCTCTTTCTTAGATTGATTGGTTATTTTAAATCATATATCCATCTCTTACGGGATGGATATATGTGTTTGACTTTTATTGTTTTTATTTATTAGGATCGAAACAAAGTTCAGTTAATACTCCCTGTGTTGATTTCGGATGTAAAAACGCGATTTCCAGACCTTCTGCACCCGGACGAGGTGCTTTATCAATAAGCTGTACTCCTTTTTCTTCCGCTTCTTTCAATGCTCCGGGCAAATCGTTAGTCGCAAATGCGATATGATGGACTCCTTCACCGCGTTTTTCGATAAATTTTGCGATTGCAGAATCCTCACTTGTCGGTTCAAGAAGTTCGATTTTTGTATCTCCTATTTTGAAGAAAGCTGTTTTTACTTTTTGAGAAGGTACCTCTTCAATTGAATAGCATTTTAATCCTAATACATTTTCATAATATGGTATAGCTGTTTCAAGATTTTTTACCGCTATTCCCAAGTGTTCGATATGACTTAAGTTCATAATGGTTATTAGTTTTTTAATAAAAATGATGATATAATTAATATTATTATTTTATAAAATTATACTCTACAAAGTTAGAATTTCCCATAAATAAAAGAAGTTTTTCATGTGTTTTTTCTAATAATCTTTTAATTCTGAAAACTTGCTTATTTATATTCAAAATGCCTCCGTATATGATATCAGAATCTTTTTTATCTGACTCTTCCGGATTTGTAATAAGTCATCTTGTAGTATTTGTCATTAAGGCTGTCGACCCTTACTCCTCCACGCGGAGATGCATGAATAAACTTATTGTCTTTCAGATATATCCCTACGTGATCTATCTTTCTCGACTTACCCGTTCTAAAAAAAACAAGGTCTCCCGGCTTCAGTGAACTTTTAGATATTCGGCGACAGTTTTTGCTGTAAATCAAATGAGAACTTCTTTCTAGTTTTTTGTTAAAAACGTTATTGTAAATCACATTTGTAAATCCAGAACAGTCTACTCCGTTCTTACTCATCCCACCATGTCGGTATGATGTGCCAAGCCAATTGGAGCACTCTACATAAAATTCAAGATTATCCCATTTGGTTAAATTTATCCCCAGTTTATTTTCCGTCCTGACAAGATCATTTCGTAATGACAGCTTTTTTGTCGATACACATCCCGTAAAGACAGAAATACAGAATATCATCATCAGATATTGCGATAACCTCTTTTTCATACTTATTTGAAACTCTTTATTGCAGTTGATTAATCTTTCATACACTTTAATCTGATCCATAATGTGACAAACAACTCAATAATTACCTGCTACATTCATCAGTTAAAATTTATGCCTTAAAGAAAACAATTTTTTTGTATTAAATAAGTGTTTTTATTACATAAATTTAATGCTATTGAAATTATTATTAAATAATATATTTAAACTGTATTTTATCTCTCTCTTTTTAAGCTCACATATGCTCTTTTTGTACAGTTGGACAGTTGTTATATTACCACCGTACAGTTGTCATGTTGTCACCGTACACTTGCAATATGACAACTGTACGGTTGCAGCAAAAGATATAATTGGTTCGTGTTATAAATATCCATATAAATCCATGAGATAAATTTTTCAAAAAAATCGATATATAGGTTGTTTTTAATTTAATAAAAATCATACCTTTGGCATCGCTAAGGTGATTAATCGTCTCATACAGACTTAATCTTAAAAGGGAATCCGGTGAAAATCCGGAACTGTCCCGCAGCTGTAAGTTTCATAAATATCGATTAGGCAATCCTTTAGCCACTGGATAGTATCCGGGAAGGCTGCCATAATCCGAAACAAGTCAGAAGACCTGCCATAGCTGATTCAGATCGTTCAACACCTCTCGAGGAAAGAGGATGAATAATTTTATATGAGCAACCATAAAAATAATCATTACGGAATTAGAACTGGAATCATTTCGGTTCTTGCTTTGTGTTCGTCATCTCAGATTTATGCTTTAGAAGCATATGATGAGAATGATGTGCAGGCTCCTTATGTGGCTTCCTCTTCAGATTCACAATCAAATTATTCATCTTCGGTTAAAGAATCAACAGAAACTTTGTCATTGACTGAGATTGCAGAAGAGAGAGTGCTTGACAATGTAACCGTAAAAGCAAAAAAAAGGACTAATCTGACTTCCGGATCTCCTATGCAGATCCTCGGTGAAGAACTTCTTTCAAATATCTCCTCTCCTTCGCTAAGCGATGCCGTTAAGCGCTTTTCTGGTGCAATGGTAAAGGACTATGGAGGAATAGGCGGTCTTAAGACTATCAATGTACGCAGTATGGGTTCTGAACATACCGGTGTCTGTTATGATGGTGTTGCCATAAGCAATTGCCAGTCAGGACAAATAGATTTATCAAATTTCTCACTTAATAATGTTTCTCAGCTATCTCTGAGCATAGGTCAGAATGACGATATATTTCAGCCGGCCAAAGTCCATGCATCTGCAGCAGTACTTTTTATTGAGACAAAGCGTCCGGAACTTTCAAAAGAAAAGCCTGTTTATATGTCTCTGTCATATCGCGGAGGATCTTATAAACTTCATAATCCGTCTGTACTGTTTGCACAGCGTATTTCTCAGGGATTTATGTATTCGGTTTATGCCGACTATATAAAATCTGACGGAGAATATCCTTTCACCTATAAAAACGGAAATACTCTTGTTGACGGAACCAGGACAAACAGTGATATAGAATCACTCAAATCAGAAATCAATCTTTACGGAAATATCGGTAAGAGACAGACTCTTAACGCTAAGGTATATGCTCTTTTCAGTGAAAGAGGCCTTCCCGGAGGAATAATATATGATAATCCGTACAGCGCGGAAAGACTTGGTGACAGAAATTATTTCGTTCATCTTAATTATGAAAATGAGATAACAGAGAAGTTCAGCTTAAGGTCTGCGGCTAAAGCAAATTATTCATGGAATAAATATACCGACGTTCAGGTACACAGCACCACGGACAACAGATTCGAACAATATGAAGGATATGCTACTTTATCGGCATTATATTCTCCATGGGAAGCTCTATCGTTCTCTGTGTCGCAGGATATTGTTTATAATTATCTTGAATCCAATATTCCGGATTACGTATATCCGGAAAGATATACTTCGCTCAGTGCTTTTAGTGCAAAATATTCTGACAGGAGATTAACCATAACGGCTACTTTGCTTAATACTTTTATCAAAGAAAAGCTGAAAAGCAGCAATCAGCCGGATGACAGAAAAAGGCTTTCTCCCTCTTTTTCCATATCATATAAACCGTTTGATGTCACGAATCTTCGTATAAGAGCATCTTATAAAGATATATTCAGAGTTCCTACATTTAATGATATGTATTACAAGGTCGTAGGAAATACGAGTCTGAAGCCGGAAACATCAAAACAGGTAAACGCAGGAATTACATGGATCGGACAGCCTTTTGAGTTTATGGAATATCTGAATTTTACAGCTGATATATATTATAATGTGGTGGATGATAAGATTGTGGCTTTTCCTACCTCTTTTATCTGGAAAATGATGAACGTTTCAAAGGTAAAGACACGTGGCGCGGATTTTAATGTAAGTACAGGAATAAATATTACAAAGCATATTAATATAGGTATAACGGGAGCTTACAGTTATATGGATGCAAGAGATAAAACTGACAGGAATTCAGATTTATGGGACAACCAGATACCTTATACTCCTCTGCATTCAGGCAATGCGATGGTAGTAATAGAAAATCCGATATTAAATTTCGGGTATTCTTTAGTGGCTTCATCCCACAGGTATTCTTCTAATATGAATATAGCACAGAACAGAATACCGGGATATTATGATCATTCATTGTGGATTGACCGGACTATTAATATTGGCAGTCATTCGTTATTACTACGTGCTGATGCCATAAATCTCTCGGATAAAAATTATGAGGTGATCCGTTTCTATCCTATGCCGGGAAGAAACTATAGATTTTCAATAACATATAAATACTAAATAATCATGAATCAGAAACTTTTTAAAGTTATGTCACTGGCAGCAATTGCCGCAACATTCGCATCGTGTGAAAAAGATGAAGTAAAAATCGGCGATACTTCTGTTGAAATATCTACTGAAGGAGCTTATGTTGTGAGTCAGGGAAACTGGGGTGAGAATAACGGTTCTCTTCAATTTATTGATCTGATCAATAAAAGAGTTTCAGAGGATATCTTTTATAAGGAAAACGACAGAATGATCGGTGACCTGTTTCAGGATATCTGCGTTTACGGTACAAAATTATATTGTACGGTTTCAGAATCATCTAAAGTTATGGTTCTTGAAAGAAGCGGAAAGCTTGTAAAAGAGATCAATCTTACAGATGAGTCAGGTAAGCCTGTTTCTCCTAGATATATCACGTCTTACAGAGGTAATCTTTATTTTACTGCTTATGACGGTTATGTTCACTCAATGGATACTGTCGCTTATGAACTTGGCAATAAGGTTAAAGTAGGCGATTTCCCGGAAGCTCTTACCGTAGCTGAAGGAAAACTTTTTGTAAACAATTCTAATCATTATCTTGCTCAGAATGAGAAAAATAGTGTTTCTGTCGTTGATCTTGCCACTTTTGAAAATATAAGAACTATAGGAGTTCATCTTAATCCTTATGATCAGTCACTTACGGCAGCAGACGGAAACGTTTATATAGTTTGTTGCGGAAATTTCGGACAGAATGATCCCGAAAACGGAATAGAGCCTTTATATTCTACTCTTGTAAAGATTGACTCAAAGACTTATCAGACAACAAATCTTACAACGGCATCTAAAATTGCTTCAAGATATGATCTTATGTATATCATTTATAATGATTACTATGTTGCAAACAGTCTTTCTTATAAAACATATGATTTGAGCAAAAATGCGGTAACTAATGAAAACTTCATTTCTTCTGCCGAGCTTACTGATCCAAACTCTATTGATGTTGATCCTGCTTTCGGAAATATCTATATTTCTAAAAGTACTTATGGTTCTCTTGGCGAAATCTATGTTTACAGCTCTCTTTTCAAAATCCAGACAACTTATAAGGTAGGTTATTCTCCTGCTAAAGTTGCATTTGCATATTAAAATCTTATCTAAATAAATATGACGAGGTGTGATATTGCTGCCGCATTCTGCCGAATAAAATAAGTGCAGCGTATCATGCCTCTGATTTAAATGAATCATTTTTATGAAGAAATATAGTATATTGATATATATACCGATATTTATTTTATTTCTATTTACAGGATGTTCCGGATCAAATAATAATGAAACGGCAACCGACAATTTTCCTTTGAGATATGCAAAAGGATTTACGGTAAATATTACCGATAATTATACTCATATCAGAACAAGAGATCCGTGGGATACAACCAAAATATTACAAAGTATCGTTCTCGTGGATAAATCAAAAGAATTACCGAAAGATCTGCCTAAAGGAGTAATAGTGCGGATTCCGGTTGAAAAAACAGTTGCATTCAATTCTCCCCAATGCAATCTTCTTTCTTATTTAAATGTAGAGAAAACAATAAGCGGTGTATGTGAACCGCAATATATAACTCTTCCTCATGTTGTTGAGGGTCTGAAAAAAGGAGAAATTGAAAATCTGGGAATGGCTTCATCTCCTGATATAGAGAAGATTATAGAACTATCACCAGAACTTATTCTTGTGCCTGCCTTTCAGAATAATTCTTATGCCAGACTTGCAAAAACAGGAATTCCTTTGTTTCAGTGTGCAGAATATATGGAGCCGACTCCGCTTGGCTGTTCGGAATGGATTCGTCTTCAGGCTTTGTTTTTTAATGAATTGGAAAAAGCAGATTCTGTCTTTTCCGAAATAGAGAAGTCATATAATGATCTTAAATATCTTGCTTCTCAATCAAGTTTTAAACCACGCCTTCTTACAGAGACTAAATATAATAATGTATGGTATATGCCGGGAAACAACAGTTTTGCCGCTGCTCTGTATAAAGATGCAGGCGCGGAACTGGCAATAAATGATAATTCCTCTTCCGGCTCTATAGCTCTTGCCGCAGAAGAGGTGCTTGAAAGAGCTTATGATGCGGATATATGGCTTATAAAATATTATAATGCTTCTCCCCTGACTTATAACGGACTCAAAGGAGAATCTCTTATATATTCTAAATTCAAAGCATGGGAGGATAAACGGATTTTTGGTTGTAATACTTCTGTTTCTCCATATTATGAAACTATTCCTATGCAGCCTCATATTATTCTGAAAGATCTTGTAAGAGTATTTCATCCGGATATAGCGGATAAACATCCTGAATTATTTTCTTCGGATTCACAGCGTTTCTTTTTTTCTCTGGAGGATTAAAATACATTTCTTTCCTATTTGCGGAATATATAAAAAATGACAGAGCCTGATTTGTAAATCAAAATCAGGCTCTGTCATTTTTATGTTTGATATGTGAAATCTGTTCTTTATTTAATCCATAAATAATTTCATCAAATTCCATCCTCCGTCAGGAGAATACGAAGTCTGTTTTTATATTTAATCCATAAATAACTTCATCAGATTCCATCCTCCGTCAAGAGAATCCGGAACAAAATCATCTTCCATTGATCCTTTAAAATCTTTAAACATTGATTCTGACCATTTGAAAGGACGTCCATGAATCGGAGTAGTACCGAATTTCATCCAGAAAGATGTTTTATCACTTGCTAAATCCGGTGTATATTTCAGATTCTTAAGGATATCTTTAACCATAGAAGCAGAAACTGCTTTAGCATCAACCGAACCGTCAGGACGCATCTTGCAAAACTCTGTGGCTCCGTAACCTAAATCCCATCTTCCGTATATAGAAAGTGGCTCATTAGGATCCGTATAAGTAATAAGTTCTTTAGCAGTTTCAATACATTGTACTTTATCTATATTCTGATAGAATTGTACTCTTCTCATCGGACGGGTATCTATAGTTTCAAGATCATATGTTACCCAGCGGGATATCGGATAATTTATTCCGAAAATATGTGTAGGAGTAATAAGATGAGGATCATAATCACGAACTTTTGCAGGCTGCCCGGTAGAATCGGTAACTTTAAGTGTTTTTCCGTCAGAAATAAACAGAACAAAACGTTTATAACTCATTTCAACAAGACCTGTAAGACCTTTGTTTACATCAACAAGCATATATCCGTTAAGATAAGTTCCGGTATTGTCTATGGATATATGATCATAGAAATCTTCTATCGAAGTTGCAAACATTTCCGCAGCTGCCGAACGCCATGTAATCCATATTCCAAGTTCTTTTGACTCGTTATATAAATGAGCATGTGTTGTTTCATTAAAAATAATTCCGTTCTTATTAAATCCGAAATCCTGATTACTTCCGAACTGGCCCTGCGCATAAGCGTTCTGAGAGATAAAATCATCTCCTATCACATAATTGACAACACATGTCTGGGTATAGAAACCGCTCCATGTAACATGAGTAAGGAAAATCTCTCCGTCATCCATATATTTGACATAAGCAGAACATGATTCCGGTTTTTTCTCAATAGTTTTAGGATTAGCGGCACTTGCTTCACCATAACTCATATTAATCTTATCTGCAATAACATCAAACAAATCACATTGAGCATTAATCAGATATATATCCATAAAAGTAAGATCCTGAACATCATATCCTCCAAGTTTAAGCTCCATCGGATCGATCCTGTTAATATCAAGCATATCGAACGTAATCTTTGAAGGTTTATCATATTTAACTCCGGCATAAATACCTGCCATTCTGAAAAGAAGACGGCGAATATTTGTTGCTATACGTAATCCTTCATTATCCTGAAGCCATTTATAAAGATATTTATAATTATTGCATAAGCTTTGTGCAGCAGTTTCTAATGCACCGTCAGGAATATCTATTGATATATTATCCTGAGGTGTCCCGCAAATAAGAAGATTTCTCCATGTATTATCACGAGCGGCTTTAATAGCCTTTATCCCCTGAATCTTTGCTTGTACAAATCCTGCATTAAATTCCTTTGTAAAAATATCATCATTCGGATCCTGAGAAAATACACTGTATGTCCAGCAATTATCTATAAACTGAGAATATGCTTTTACATAATCATTTACTACATATTCTTTGATTTCGCTTTTCTGAATTGCCTTTTTTGTCATAATATTATAATTTGATTAATATATAAGCCAAACAGACATAGGCAATAAGAGTTCTGAATATTAATTTAAATTATATATATTAATACAAATTGACATGAAGTATTTTTGCCTTCATAAAATAAATCACGATATAACTAATTGAATTTCTTTATATTATTTTAATTTAAGAATGCTATTATATCAATTAATTTTGTATTTCATTTTCAGAAACAATTATCAGGTTGTGAATTGGTCTGGAATTGGTCTAAGCTGAATGCTTCATTACTATTTAAAATTTCCTTTAAATCAAAAATCCATATTATATGTTTGGTATAGATAATTTTGCTGCATTTATAATAAGTGCGGTTTTTTTTATATTGACTCCGGGAATTGATACGATATTTGTTTTAAATAAATCTATTTCGCAGGGAAGAAAAACAGGTTTCTATGCTACTTTAGGAATTAACACAGGGATACTTGTCCATACTCTTTTTGCTGCATTAGGACTATCGATTATCATTGCAAAATCTGCAATGGCATTCACCATAATAAAATATATCGGAGCAGCTTACCTTATTTATCTTGGAATAATGAAGTTAAGATCAGGAAAGAGTTCTTTAAAGGCCGATACTAAAGATCAGATAGCCGAAAGTGCAGGAAAAACTTATTTATCTGGCACAATGACAAATATACTGAATCCGAAAGTGGCATTGTTTTTTCTTGCTTTCTTTCCTCAGTTTATACGTCCGGAATCAATAAACAGTCCGATGCCTTTTATTATTCTTGGAAGCACCTATGCTTTACTTGGTGTGCTTTGGCTTGGTACACTAACTTTTTTCAGCTCAGCATTTTCCGAAAAACTTACTCGCAATGTCTCATTCAGTAAATGGATGGACAGATTCTCCGGAATAGTTTTTATACTTATGGGGCTGAAAGTTGCTTTAGATAAAAGATAATTATCTATATATCAGATAAAAACTCTTCATTACGGATTAAATATAGCTTCAGATAAAAAATAATTTTACACATAAAAACTCAGGATAAGATAAGTAAAAGTCTTATCCTGAGTTTTTTTGTGTAATAAAGATTCCGGGGAATATATATATTAATCACAGAGAAAAGTTGTCAAATTGAAGATATAATTTATTTCTGCAAATTGATAATAACCCTTCCTGTCACCTTCCCTTTCTGCATAAGAGAAATATATTCCGGCACATCTGCAAGTCCTATTTCTTTAACCATTGAAGCCAGATCAGGGACATTATATTCCCCTGCAATTTTCTTCCATAGTGACAGTCTTTCAAACATAAGAGTATTCTGAGAACTTACTCCAAAAAGAGATATTCCTCTTAATATAAAAGGGAATACAGTCAGGTCTATATCAGGAGAACTGATCATGCCGCAGCAGGAAACTGCTCCATGCAATTTTACGGATTTAAGCATATTTTCAAGTGTATGACCGCCGACAACATCTATTCCGCCTGCAATCTCCCCTTTCATTAATGATTCTTTTGTCGGTTGATCCCATTTCTTACGCTCATCAATACGGAAAGCACCAAGTGATTTCAGATATGAGGAATCTTCAGGTTTTCCTGTTATACATATCACAAGATATCCCAGCTTCGAAAGAATAGCTGTAGAAAAAGAACCTACACCTCCTGTTGAGCCGCTCACAAGCACAGGACCGTCACCGGTGTCAATAACGGAGGTAATCTTTTCTACACACTGCGCTGCCGTAAATCCCGCCGTCCCGTAACACATTGCTTTACGAGAATCCAGACCTTCAGGCATTCTTACACCCCATTTATCCGGTACAGTGATATACTGCTGAAAGCCTCCGTCGGTATTCATACCCAGGTCATAACCGGTCACAATAACTTCATCCCCGGGTTTAAATCTGTCTGAAGATGATTCCTCCACAATTCCTGCAGCATCAATTCCCGGAACATGAGGATAAGCTTTCGTAACTCCTTTATTTCCACTCGCTGATAATACATCTTTATAATTAAGTGAAGAAAAAAGGACTTTAATTCTTACCTCTCCTTCTTGAACAGGCTGCAATTCTCTTTCAATTATTTTTCCTTCATAACCTCCGTCAGGATTTTCGGAAACAACATAAGCTTTATAGGTTTTCATAGAGATATTTATTCTTTAATGAAAAAACGAGCCATATATGACTCTTTTCTATCGTTATCTATCTAACAAAAAAGATCATATATGGCTCGATAATTATTATAAAATATTGTGTTGCTTGTGATTAGTTCTGAAAAAGCATAGGCACAAAATCGGAAAGATAGATTCTCCAGTTCTTCCAGATATGTCCTTCCCCGTTTTCAAAATAGATATATTTATACCCGTTATCATCAAGTTTTTTTCTGAATTCCGTATTCGCATTATAAAGAAAATCATCTTTACCTATAGCAATCCAGTAAAGTTTGGGATTCTTACCAAACTGCACCTTAAGTTTCTCGTCAATATTCTCATAAACAGGCGATTTTACATCTCCTGCCGGAAGAATAGCCGCGGAAAACAAACCTACATAATCAAACATATCAGGATATTCTTTTGAAATATGCATAGAATGAAAACCACCCATAGAAAGTCCGCTTATCGCTCTTCCCGACTTTTCCTTTTTCACTCTGTAATTCTTTTCCACAAAGTTCACTACATCAGGAAATGAAGATTCAAAAGTCCCGTCCATAGTCTTGGGAAGCATAAAAGAAGGAGGATTAAGTCCTGCCGAAGTCTCTCCCGGTGCTGCTTCCTGCGATATATTTCCGTTTGTCATAACCACAATCATCGGCTTTGCTTTTCCTGAAGCAATAAGGTTATCCATAATCTGGGAAGTTCGTCCAAGAGCCATCCATGCTTCTTCATCTCCTCCCATACCATGAAGAAGATAAAGAACGGGATATTTTTCATTTCCTTCCTCATAACCCGGAGGAGTATATACAGTCAGTCTGCGCTTCATATCCACTGATGGACTTTCATACCATCTGCGCGTAACCGAGCCGTGAGGAACATCATTTACTTTATAAAGATCAGCGCGATCTCCGCCTATTATAAATATATTGCATATCGAAGAAACATCACGAATCTGATAAACATTAGCCGGATCAGTGATCTTCAGGCCGTCGACTATAAAATTATAATTATAAAGTTCGGGATTAAGAACAGGAGTTGTAAACTGCCATATATTATCGTCTCCTTTTATCATTTCCGCAGCACCCGGTGCATCCATTGTTCCGAAAGGTGTTTCTATCTTCTGTTGCGGAAGAAAATCCCCCGTAACTTCTACTTTCTGCGCATTAGGAGCATATAAACGGAAAGTTACTGTATTATCTTTATTAATCTCCGGTGAAACAAGAGGAGATCCTCCCCATAATGCCTGCTGTGCATATACAGAAACACATAAAAGCATAGTGAAAGCAATATTTAAAAGCTTTTTCATTTAGTGTCAGATTAGTGATTATATGTTTGTTATTTATATATTCTCTGCAAATAAAACTCTCAGTCCGGACTGAAAGACTTCTAAGATATTGCAATATTATAATTAAATCATAATTTATTTAATCCTTTGCATTAATAATATGTATCTGATTTAGATTTTATAAACCACAATTCCGTAATTTATTCATTTAACAATGTTATAAGAGTTATCTCCGGCCACGCTCCATATCTGAACGGAACATTCCCTCCGGTCCCTGTATTCACATAAAGATGCTGATCATTTTCCTTATGAAGTCCTCCCCACTCTTTATAAGCCCATTTTGATGGAGAAAAATTACCTATCTTAAACTGCATCGCATGTGTATGACCGGACAAAGTCAGTTGGATATTAGTATTATCGATAATCTCTTTTCTCCAATGCGACGGATCATGAGTCATAAGTATCTTAAAATCATTATCCGGAATGTCGGTCATTGCTTTTTTAAGATCCGAGTAAGAAGGAAATCGTGGGCCTCCGTCATTCTCTACACCTATCAGAGAAATACGGCTTTCTCCTTTTCTTATAATACTGTTTTCATTAAGCAAAAGTTTCCATCCCATTTCTCTTTGAAGATTCTTTAGGCGTTCATGATGGACGTGACGCTCAGCTGCCGTTTTATTTGGCAGATAATGGCAGTAATCATGATTTCCTAAAATCGAATAAACGCCGTCTTTAGCCTGAAGACGGGAAAGAGCATCCGTAAATTCGTTTAATTCATCTGAAGTTGTATTTACAAGATCGCCTGTAAAAAGAATCATATCTGCATCAAGTGCATTTACCTTTTCTATAAGTTTAAGTATTGCAGACGGAGAATTTTTAAAAGTCCCTATATGCAGGTCTGACAACTGAATAATCCTGTATCCGCTGAACTCTGAAGGTATATCAGATGATTTGAAATCCACTTCCCTGACCGTAAACTTCTTCCATCCGAAACTAAATCCGTATACCGACATTCCGGTAAGTACTACAGCCAGAATGCTTCCGGCTATATTTGCTATAGTAGCTGAATAAGGTATAATGAAACCTGTCATCTTTCCTATAATCGAAACCAAAGCAAAAACAAGTTTAGGAAACGCGATACAAAGCAAGACAATAAAAAACAATTTCATAAAACGTTCCTGATACAGTCCTGCCATCCCACATGCTGCCGATATTATTGCAAGAATTAAAGGCACCCAGTAAATTATATTGACAATTGTACCCGCATTACGCATAAAATAGTTCCATATGTAGATATCAGGAATAATTATTAAAAGAAGAGGTATTATGATGAACCACATATTTATCTGATTTAATTATTTATAAAGCGCAAAAATACACCTATTACTACAATTTAAAGTTAAACAAATTACGTTTTTTTGTATACAAATCAGCAAATTTCAATTTGCCCACAAGCTCGCTTATTATTAAGAATCAAGCAAATAAGTAATTTGTATCCGTAAATCAGTAATTAGTTTAAGTTCCCGAAATCCCTGTTTCCTACATTTGTACAGTTTATAATTTAAAACTTAAAGATAATGAAAACCGTAAAATTAAATAACGGCGTGGAAATGCCGATTCTGGGATTCGGCGTTTATCAGATAACAGATGCAGCGGAATGTGAACAAAGCGTATTTGAAGCAATAAGTGCCGGCTATCGTTTAATTGATACAGCATCAGCATATATGAATGAAGAGGCTGTAGGACGTGCTATAAAAAGGAGCGGTATTGCACGTGAAGAACTTTTTATCACAACTAAACTCTGGATTCAGGATACAGGTTATGAAGCGACTATGAAGGCTTTCTACAAATCACTTGAACGTCTGGATCTCGACTATCTTGACCTTTATCTTATTCATCAGCCTTTCGGTGATGTTTACGGCTCATGGAAAGCAATGGAAGAACTTTATTCTGAGGGTAAGATTAAAGCCATAGGAATAAGCAACTTCCCTCCTGAACGTGTTATGGATCTGATATGCAACTTTAAAGTAAAACCGGTTATCAACCAGATAGAGACTCATCCTTTCTGTCAACAAATAGAAAACCAGAAATTCCTTGCAGATAATGATATCCGTGTAGAATCATGGGGACCGTTTGCAGAAGGACGAAATGACATCTTTAAGAATGAAATTCTTTTATCAATCGGAGCAAAACATAATAAATCCGTGGCACAGGTCATTCTGCGTTGGCTGATACAGAGAGATATCATTGCAATTCCAAAATCTGTACGAAAGGAAAGAATAGAAGAGAATATAAATATTTTTGATTTCGAACTGACTTCAGAGGATATGACGCAGATTGCATCACTTGATACAAAGACAAGTTTATTCTTTGATCATCGTGATCCTGCAATGGTGAAATGGCTTAACGAATATAAATTTGATATCTGATCTTATTTATAAGGTAACCGGCATCATTCAGGATATAAAGTTTTGAAATTTAGTTAAAAAACCGTCAGATACAGATATCTGTATCTGACGGTTTTGTTCTATATAAAAGACTAAAATATGCATCTAAACAGAAATATCGACATCTTCTACCTGATAATAAGAACGATAGCTACGATCCTTTCATATATCGCCGGAGGTTATATATCGCATAAATTCAATAATCAATCTCCATACCTCGGATCAATGCTTGCTGCAATTTCCACAGTTATCATTATCGGTAGTCCTGATTTCGGAAAATCAGTTGACTTAGGTTGGCGACGCATATTTGCATCATTTCTCGGAGCTGTAATAGCTTGCATATATCTTTTATTTTTTAAGTTTTCAATAATCAGCATGGCTCTTCCTATAGCACTTATCACCTTAATATCTATGTTTTTCTCATTCCAGGGAAACGGAAAGATTGCTACTATCGTAATGATCTGGATATTTGTAAGAGCTGAAATTTCAGATATATCACCTTTACTTAACGGACTATTTAGATTTATAGAATCGACATTAGGTGTACTTATCGGTATTGCAGGCGTTTTTATTCTTAGAATGAAAGATAAGATAATTCATAAAAAGTGAACCTATTTAAATGCTCCTGTCATTTTTTTTTAATCTTTGAAATGTCACTTTTCTTAAAACCGTACAGTTGTCATATGGCAAGTGTACACTTTTCATATGACAACCGTACAATGACAATATTGCAAGTGTACAGTTGCACAAAAACATATTTATCTAATCAGTGAATTATATAAGGTTTTCTGTAATTTGATATATATAGTCAGGTTTCACCTTTCATAACTTTGTATTATCGAAATAAGATTATAAGACTAAAGCTAAAATAAGAATATGAGTCTACAACATAATAATATCGACATAACAAGACCTGATTTTGTCAGACGAAGCTTGATTACCGGAAGCGGGCTTATGCTTTCCGGAATTCTTCCATTGCAAAGTCCGGAAACTAATTATATTAATTCGTCCGATACATTATATGATAATGACGACGATCTTAAAAATGTCTGCGATATTCATCTTCATGCGTCTCCCGACTCAAGGTTTCGCGACGTCAATGAACTCGAATTTGCAAAAGATGCACGCGCAGCAGGTTATAAGGCTGTCATGTTTAAATCAAATGGATTGAATATTCCACAACTGCTCACACTGGTAAAAAATGAGATAGAGCAGACACCTATTATTTAAATTAATAATTAAACAATAAAAACTATGCCTGTAATAACTCTAGAAACAAGCAAACTTACATTAGAACAGAAACGTGAACTGGTAAAGGAATTTACAGAAACGGCAGCACGAATTACAAATATTCCGGCTCACTTCTTTTACGTATTTCTGAAAGAAAACGAAACAGAAAATATTGGAGTGGATGGTAAATTACTTTCCGAAAAGCTATAAAAATGAAAAAAAGAATATTAGGTAAAAACGGACCTGAAGTTTCAGAGATAGGACTTGGATGTATGGGATTTACTCAAAGTTATCCTCCTTATCCGGACAAAGCTGAAGCGATAAAAACAATACGTGCCGCCGTTGAGAAAGGAGTTACTTTCTTTGATACGGCAGAAGTCTACAGCGTATATAAGAATGAAGAACTTATAGGTGAAGCATTAAAGCCATTTGGAGACGAAATTATAATTGCGACAAAATTCGGCTTTGACCTGCAAAGTATAGAAAAAGATAATTTTAACCGTCCTATCAGCTTATCCAGTAAGCCCTCTGTCATACGAAAAGCTATTGAAGGTTCACTTAAAAGACTACGAAGAGATCATATAGATCTTTATTTTCAGCACAGGGTTGATCCGCAAACTCCTATTGAAGAAGTAGCAGAAACTATTGCCGATCTAAAAAAAGAAGGAAAACTTCTTCACTGGGGTCTTTCAGAAGCTTCGGCGTCAACGGTTAGAAGAGCACATAACATACTACCGCTTGCAGCAGTTCAAAGTGAATATTCAATGTGGTACAGAAATCCGGAAGCTGACCTTCTGCCTGTACTTGAAGAGCTGGGAATCGGTTTTGTGGCATTTAGTCCGTTGGGTAAAGCTATACTTACCGGAAGATTTGACGAAAAGACACGTTTCGACAAATCTGATTTCAGAAGTTCAATTCCCAGATTTTCACCTGAAAATCTTGAAAGCAATATTGAGATAATAAATTTTGTGCGACAACTGGCAGAAGAAAAACAGACTACTCCTGCCCGTTTAGTCCTGGGATGGCTTCTTTCACGAAAACCATGGATTGTTCCGATCCCGGGAACAAAAAGAATAGAGCGTATTGACGAGAACATCGGAGGTGCAGATATCATATTTACCGAAGAGGAACTTATTAGAATAAATGATGCCCTTAATAATATTAAGATCACAGGTGAACGTTATCCTAAAGAACAGGAGGAATTAACCGGAAAATAATATACTTATGGAAAGACGCAATTTCTTAAAGAAAGCATTTATGCTTGGAGCAGGCACTCTGTTTATGGACAGAGTTGCAAAAGCAGAAACTATGATCTCCGCTATGTCTGCTCCGGATAATAACAATACTAAAAGCCAGAAACAAATGAAAATAGTTGTATTAACGGGAAGCCCCCGAAAAAACGGAAATTCGGCTCATCTTGCAGATCAGTTTATAAAAGGTGCACAGGAAAACGGTCATTCGGTATTCCGCTTTGACTGTGCTTTTCAGAAATTTGAAGGATGCATAGGCTGCAATCGTTGCGGTATGAACGGAGATTGTATATTTAATGATGATTTTAATCTTGTAAAAGATCATATTGTCGATGCGGATATGGTTGTATTTGCAACGCCGATGTATTATTTCGGAGTTTCCGCACAGCTGAAAAAAGCTATCGACAGATTTTATTCTATTAACGGCAAGATAAAAGGAGCGAATAAAAAAACAGCATATCTTATGACTTATGCCAACACGAATCCTCAACAGGCAGAAGCGATGAAAAGTCATTATACTATTATGTCTGAATATCTTGGATGGAAAGATATGGGTCAGGTGATAGCTCCCGGAGTATGGTCGGCAGGAGATATTAAAAGTACATCTTATGGAAAAAAAGCATATGATTTAGGCAAAAGCTTATAAATTCTGTACAAAATAAAAACCGGCTCAGGAGAATGACATTTTCCCGAGCCGGTTTCGTTTAATTGGCAATTCTGTATTCATTTGGCGATACACCTACAATATTCTTAAATAATTTTGAAAAATGGGAAGGGTAATTAAAGCCAAGCTCATAAGCGATCTCACTTACAGTCTTATCACTGTCAAATAGTCGACTTTTAGCTATATCTATTATTTTAACCTGTATAAAATCCTTCGCCGATCTTCCAGTTTCTTTTTTTATCAGATCCCCGAAATAATTGGAAGATAGATTTAGTTTATCTGCACAATATTTCACTGACGGAATCCCCTTCTCCATAGGTTTTGACGACATATAGTAATCAGAGAGAAGATTTTCAAATCTTGTAAGAATATCTTTGTTTACTTTACTTCGGGTAAAAAACTGACGGTCGTAAAAACGATTACAATAATCAAGAAGCAACTCTATATTCCTTGCTACCAGCTTATTAGTGTGTTTATCTATGGAGTGATTTAACTCAAGCAGTATTTTCTGAACACAATCAATAAATATCTCTCTTTCCTGAGCAGAAAGATGTAACGCTTCATTTGATTCATAAGAAAAGAAATGATAATCTTTAATATTCTGTCCGAGAGATGTTCCATAGATAAGATCCGGATGAAACAGCAATGCCCATCCCATAGGTTGAAATTCTTCTCCGTTATCCTCTATGCCTATTATCTGTCCAGGAGCAACGCACAGAACCGTACCTTTCTGATAATCATAATATCCGCGTCCGTAATGAATAGCTGCACATTGAGCTTCTTTCAGAAATACTGTATAGAACCCGAAATATTCTTTAGAATGAAGCATAGGTTTTGATTCCGATAGATTAATAACACTTATCAGAGGATGAAGAGTCTCCACTCCTATATAATCGTTGTATTGCTGTATTGTATCAAATCGCTTTATGGTTTCCATAAGAGATGTTTTTTGTTTATCTAAAGTTAAACCATATTTCCCATTCTTTTAAAAGAAGATTTTAAGAAACAGTAATTTGTATAATCAATAGAGTAAAATATATAAGATGAAACGTACGTTTTCAGAATTTGATATTTTATCTTTTCTCTGCAATATCATATCCCCATTCTGCAAGTCGCAGAATCAACGGCAATACCGATTCTCCGAGTGATGTCAGTTTATATTCTACTTTCGGAGGCACAACAGGATAAACAATACGCTCAACAAATCCAGACACTTCAAGTTCACGTGCTGTCTGAGTAAACATCTTGTTTGTTATACCGCTCAGAGTTCGCTGCAGATCACCTGAACGCATTGATCCGTCTTTAAGATGAAAGACCATCATAGATTTCCATTTGCCTCCAATTAAGTCCATTGCAAGTTCAAGAGAACAGAAATATTCTTTCTCAGCAAAAAAAACAGGTTTTTTATCACATTGATTATCCATAATTTACCCCTTTTAGTTACTATATATCTTTTTTGTAAGTACTTGCAAACATAATATTCTGAAAGTTCTTTTGCAACTGATTAAATAAATACAAGGCATTGTTAACATACAAAAACCGAGGCAAATAATAATTTATAATATGAAGAATACATCTAAAATTCTAAACTTCGTTCTGGCAGCTGCACTGATAGTTCTTGCCGTAAGAGTAACACTTTTAAAAGGAGATAAAACAGGGAATAATTCAGAAAAAATTATGGAAATACTTATGACAAGAACAAGCGTACGTTCATATACCAAAAGAAAAGTGGAGCCTGAAAAAATTGAGCAACTGCTTCGTGCAGCAATGGCAGCTCCCACTGCCGGCAATAAACAACCCTGGGCTTTTATAGTAGTAACAGAAAAAGAGATTCTCGAAAAGCTTGGAGGGAGGCTGCCTCATGCAAAGATGACAGCAAATGCACCTCTTGCAATTATAGCATGCGGAGATTTAAACAAGGGCTTCAACGGAGAGGCGCAGGATTTCTGGATTCAGGATGTATCTGCAGCAATCGAGAATTTACTGATTGCGGCACATACTCTTGATCTTGGAGCTGTATGGACCGGAGTTTTTCCAATGTCAGAAAGAGTAACGGACGTCAAAAGTATTTTATCATTACCCGAAAATGTAATTCCTCTTGCAGTAATCCCTATAGGATATCCAGATGCAGAGTCAAAGCCTAAGGACAAATGGAATCCTTCAAATATTCATTATAACGGATGGAACAATGATCAGACGACTGATATTAAACAAGAAGTAAACAGTAACGGGAAATGGACAAAACAGGACATTATGAAAATGACATTTAATCCATTTACAGTTTTCAGTCGTGACTGGTTTGCTCTTACTGCGGGAGAAAAAGATAATATGAATACAATGACAATCAGTTGGGGTGGCATGGGTACGATATGGGGGAAAGAACGTCCGGTAGTAACAGTATATGTGGACAGAAGCAGACATACTCATCAGTTTATGGAAAACAATGAGTATTTTACCCTTACTGCTTTTCCTGAACAATACAGAGAAAAACTACTTTATATTGGTACACACTCCGGAAGAAATGAGGATAAAATAAAAGTGGCCGACCTTGAGGTAAAATATACAGATCTTGGTAATCCGGCCTTTGAACAGGGACGTATGATAATTGAATGTAAGAAACTTTATGGTGCTCTTTTTAATCCGGAAGGTTTTGGGGAAGTCGCAAAACAAGAATATAGTAAACGTGATTTGCACAGCGTTTATATCGGAGAAGTAATAAATATATGGACAAAAGAATAATATTGTGAGAATTTTAATACCTGATTTCAGGAACAAAATATAGTGTTTTTACAATATTTGCTATTATTGGCCTGTTGAATTGCCATATGTTTTTATTTTGGCAAACAGCAGGCCTTATTATATTAACACACTGATGATAAAGCATCTTTCAGACAAAACTGACATGAAATCCATTTATTGAATTTTTAATCATATTATTCTAAACCTAATAATTAAAAATGATGTTCTCTATTAAATTTCAAGGTTTTACGATATAAAAGCAATAGATTGTTATGAAGATAAAAATTGGTGATTATTTGTTGTTGCAGATCAGGAATTACGGTATAAAACAGATGTTCGGGGTTCCCGGAGATTATACATTAGGGTTTCTTGATATGGTTGAAGAAATGACAGGTTTAGAATGGGTCGGATGTTGTAATGAACTTGATGCAGCTTATGCGGCTGACGGTTATGCAAGAATAAACGGGATGTCGGCAATGTGTGTCACTTATGGTGTGGGCGAGCTGAGTGCAGTAAACGGAATAGCAGGTGCATATGCTGAAAGAGTTCCTGTTATTGTAATTTCAGGATCTCCGGCTGCACAGGCAGTAAAGACAAGAGCATTCGTCCATCATACACTCGGAGAAGGAATATTTGATACTTTCAGAGAAATATTTTCAAAGATAACATGCGCACAGGCAACTATAGAAGTAAGATATGCCCAGACTCAGATTGACGATATACTTCGACGATGTTTTACGGAAAAATTGCCTGTATATATAGAACTCGGCTCTGATATAGCCGGAATAGAGATAGAAGTTGAAGCAGTTGTATCTCCCTCTCTTGAAATGCCTGCTTCCGATGAAAATTCTTTAAATGACTTCATAGAAACAGTAAAGTCTTTATTGTCTTCTTCAAAAGGAGAAATGATCATAGCCGATTATGAAGTTAACCGTTATAATCTCAGAGATGAACTCAACGGTTTCATAGCTAAAGCCCGGATTCCTGCTACAACTCTTAATATGGGGAAAAGCGCCATTAATGAGAGTTCTCCATATTATGTAGGCGTTTATGTTGGAAAAATAAGCGATAAGGCTGTAACGGAAGCTGCTATGAACAGTGATATAGCACTTGTTATCGGTGCTAAATTTACAGACGGAACAACATGTTTCACTGATGCAAATCCTGAAATCAAATATATACACATTCATCCTTTCTACTGCGAGGCAGAGGGAAAGATATATGATAATATATATATGGGAGATGTAATAAAAAAACTCTCTGCCCTTTCTTTCAAAAACAGTTTTGCAGTTCCTCATCAGGATCATCATCCTTTTGTTCCTGAAGAAAAGAAACTCACTCAAAAACGCCTTTATGAAGCTATAGAGTTTCATCTCAGAGAAGGCAATATTCTGATTGCCGAAACAGGCACTGCTTTTTACGGAGCTTTCCCGATAAGACTTCACAAAGATTCAATTTTCGTAGGTCAGCCTTTATGGGCATCTATAGGCTATGCTATGGGAGCTACATTAGGGACAAGTTTTGCCGCAAATTACAGAAGATCTTATCTTATCATAGGTGACGGTTCGTTTCAGCTTACAGCGCAGACAATTTCTACAATATTGCATTATAAACTCAATCCCGTTATATTACTTATTAATAATCGCGGTTATACTATTGAAAAGGCGATTCACGGACGTGATAAGAAATATAATGATATAAATATGTGGAAATACAGTGAAATCCCTAAAGTTCTTAATACAGATGATTATGCCTCTGTTTGCGTGAAGGTAAATACTGAAAAAGAATTATCTAAAGCGCTTGCTCTCTGTAATGCCAATCCTAATAAAATGATTTTTATAGAACTTATCATTGATGAATTTGACATTCCCGTAATGCTTGCGGAAATGGCTGAAGAATATAGCGAAGAAGATAAATATTGATTAATTACAGTACTTTCGCAGACTATGACAAAGAATCTTTCGGAATTGATAATTGACTTTAACCGCCGGCTTTCATATACCGGTAAACTGCCTCCGGGATTCCAGGTACTTAATCCATATCTGGATAATCCTGAAACCATTGATGTGATGACAAAATTTTATAATAAATATTATAATGATTCGGCGGGAAGGAAATTTATTGTGGGTATTAATCCGAGCCGGCACGGAGCAGGCGTCACAGGAGTGCCGTTTACAGATACTAAAAGACTTGATTCGGTGTGCGGTATAAAAATGAAATCAGCCAGAACGCATGAAGTTTCTTCTGTATTCGTATATGATATGATAGAAGAATTCGGTGGTCCGGATAAGTTCTACGGAGATTTCTTTATCAATTCTCCTTTTCCACTTGCCATAGTGAGAGAAAAAAATCCCGGAAATCTCATAAACGCGAATTATTATGACGAACCGGAGCTTTTCGATATGACGCGGGATTTTATGGTTGATTCTTTACGGACATTCATAGGTTTCGGACTTGATACTTCCGAAGTTTTTATACTTGGTAAAAAGAATGCTGCATTTATAAGTAAACTGAATAAACAAGCCGGGCTTTTTGATAAGCTTACGGTTCTTGATCATCCGAGATATATTCAGCAGTATAAGTCTAAAGAAAAACCGATATATATAGATAAGTATATTATTAAATTAAACAGACATAAAGAATAATAACTCATTAATCAATGACTATGGAACATGAATTTAATGTAGGAGATAAAGTCAGATGGAATTCCGAAGCCGGATATGTGACGGGAACGATTATTAAGATTCATACTTCGGATTTTGACTATAAGGGTTATACTCATCATGCGACGGAGGAAGATCCGCAGTATGAAATAAAAAGTGATAAATCCGATCATATAGCAGCTCATAAGGGACAGGCTCTTTCTAAGATCTGATAATAATTTATCATATATAAAAACGGAGGAAGTTATAATTGACTTTCTCCGTTTTATTTATTTCTCCGGATATATATTAATATACTGCTGTTTTCCGTGTTGTGGCAGTTTTATGATCTGTAAGTCATCTGCAGATTTAATAATAAGAGCTCTTATCTCTGTGAAAAAAAATCATCCGTCTATTATGATTTTTAATGTAAAATCCATTCAAAAGTGTTCTACAAACGTACTATTAGACTATTGTGACTGTTATTTAGACTATTATTTTATCTAAAAATCATTTATTAAAATAGTTTTGTCGCATACCGGTAAGGGATATCACTGATATAAGGAATCGGTTAGATGAGATTTCAGAATTATTTTTTATAAATCTATAATAATTTGATTTGCCATGAAGAAAGTTTATGTAGCAATAAGTTTGTTTATGACAGTTGCAGGTGCTGCAAAAGCACATGATCACGGTGATTGCGGTCACAAGAAATGTAGCCAGCATGAGAATTACCGATTCTTTGATCTGAGCGATGTACGCTTAAAGGAGAGCATTTTTAAGAATGCTATGGATTTGAACTCAGCATGGATGATGGAGATGGAGCCGGACAGACTTCTGTCTAATTTCCGCCTTAATGCGGGACTTACTCCAAAAGGAGAATCTTACGGAAGCTGGGAATCAATGGGTATTGCCGGCCATACATTAGGACATTATCTGACCGCGATGGCACAACAGTATGCTTCAACCGGAGATCAGAAATATAAAGACCGTGTTGATTATATTGTAAATGAACTTGACACTTGTCAGGTGAATTTTGTCAACGGTTTTATCGGCGGAATGCCGGGCGGAGATAAAGTATTCAAACAGGTAAAAGCCGGAATTATCAAATCTGCAGGATTTGACCTTAACGGAATCTGGGTGCCATGGTATAATGAGCATAAGACTATGATGGCTCTTAGTGATGCTTATCTGCTTACGGGAAATCAGAAAGCTTTTGAGGTCCTTGTAAAACTTTCAGATTATCTTGTAGACGTCATCTCTACTCTTAATGATGATCAGTTACAGGAGATGCTTAACTGTGAGTTCGGAGGAATGAATGAAGCTTTTGCTCAGGTTTATGCTCTTACAGGAGATAAAAAATATCTTGATGCATCTTATGATTTCTATCATAAACGCGTAATGGATCCGCTTGCTGACGGGAAAGATAATCTTGCCGGCCTTCATTCAAATACTCAGATTCCTAAAATTGTAGGAAGCGCACGTCAGTATGAGTTAACATCAAATCAAAAAGATAAAGCTATTTCGGAATTCTTCTGGCATACTGTGGTTCATAACCATTCTTACATAAACGGAGGAAACAGTTCAGGAGAATATCTTTCGACACCGGGTAAACTAAACGACCGTCTTACTCAGTCAACCTGTGAGACATGTAATACATATAATATGCTTAAGCTTTCGAAACATCTGTTTTCATGGAGCGGTGATGTAAATTATATGGATTATTATGAAAGAGCCCTTTATAATCATATCCTTGCCTCTCAGCATCCGGAAACAGGAATGACATGTTATTTCGTACCACTGGCAATGGGAACAAAGAAAGAGTTCTGCGGAAAGTACAATTCATTTACATGTTGTATGGGAACAGGATTTGAAAATCATTCAAAATACGGAGGCGCTATCTATGCACAGTCAACTTCATCTCCCGAACTTTATGTAAATCTTTATATTCCTTCGGATCTTAACTGGACAGAACAGGATGTAAAAGTTTCAATGCAGACATCATATCCTAAGGAAGAGAAAGTTTCTATCACTGTTACTCCTAAGGAATCAAAGAATTTCACAGTGAAACTGAGACATCCGTTCTGGGCACAGAAAGGAATTGAAGTTAAAGTGAACGGTTCGAAACAGAAAGTTGAATCTGCTCCTGGTTCTTATGTTGCAATTAACAGAAAATGGAAGAAAAATGACAAAATAGAGATTTCTCTTCCTATGGAACTAAGAACAGAAACAATGCCTGATAATGAAGACAGAAGAGCAGTGTTCTATGGACCTGTACTTCTTGCCGGAACTTTCGGGACAGAACACCGTAATTCAGGAGATGTGCCTGTATTTGTATCAGATGATAAGAGTGTGACCGATTATATCAAGAAAGAACAAAAACCTCTGGTATTTACTTCTCAGAAACTTGGCGTTCCGAATGATATCGAATTGAGACCTTTCTATGACACCTATGATCAGTATTATACAGTTTACTGGGATGTCTTCTCTCCTTCTGAATGGAAACTTGCGGAAGAAAAACGCGAAGCAGAAAACAGACGTCTTGCAAGACTTGACAAAATGACTCTTGACTATATCTCTCTTGGTGAAATGCAGCCTGAGCGTGATCATTGTCTTGAAGCTGACAACAGCCGTATTGGTGATTATCAGAACCGTAAATACAGAATGGCATATGAAAACGGATGGTTTGCTTTCGACCTTAAATGTAACAGCGAAAAACCACTACAGCTTCTTATGACTTACTGGGGCGGAGACAGCGGACGTTCTACTTTTGAAGTAGTCGTAGATGATGAATATGTTTTCCCTATCTGTGTTACAGGCGAAGCTAATCAGTTCGTTGAAATGAAACATCTTTTGCCAGTAGAGTATACTAAAGGAAAAGATAAAATCAGAGTAAAATTCAAAGGTGTTGAAAGAAATCGTGTAACAAATCTTTATGATTGCCGATTGATGGATATCGCAGTTGATTAATGAAATAATGTTTTAATGTTTAGATAGATGATTAAGCAGAATCATTAAATTGGTTTAGCCTTAAATTACAAAAAGAGCTGTTCGGATTTTTATTTCCTGAACAGCTCTTTTGTTATCAGAAGCCTACTGCATTTCTTTGATTTACAATTTTCTCATTATCACATATTGCTTTAAGATTATCAAATGAAGAATTACCGCTAATAACTTTTTCAATAATCCATTTTTTTACAACATTCTCAATCTCCCCTCCTGAAAACTTATATTTTGAAGCAAGAAATTCATATTCTTCTTCTTTCATATTTTCAAGACGACATTTCCATATCTTCTTTCTTGTTTCCTTTTCCGGAGAATTAACATTCACTTTAAAAAGAAATCTTCTTTCATAAGCACGGTCCATATTATTGATCAGATTGGTCGTCGATATAGATATTCCCTTGAATTTCTCAAGTTTATCAAGAAGGATATTCTGAATACGATTTTCTGTTCCTCTGTCTCCGTTATCTCTTTCATTACGCTTCTGAAATACAGCATCCGCTTCATTAAAGAGAAGTATTGGTGTGACAGCTTCAGTTTCGCAATATTTTTCATAATCATCAAAAAGTGAAGAAACGAGCTTTTCCGACTGACCAAACCATTTTACTCTGAGTGATGATATTTCAACCATCATTACAGGTCTGCCGGTAGACTTCGCAACCTGAAGTACAAGTTCCGTTTTACCTGTTCCCGGACCTCCGTAAAGGACTGTCGATATCCCCGTATTCATATTATGGGATTTAAGTTCCGATTTCAATGAATTAAGTTTTTCTTCCCTGAAGATTTCAAAAAGAGACTCAATCTGTTTTCTGTCCGATTCATTATAAAAAAGCTCTTTCTTTTGTATATCCTCAGGACGCAACAATTTGTAAAACTTCTCGTCGCTCTTTTCCTTTTCTTTTTCCTCTGTCTCTTCCTTCTTATTGTATTCCGTATCGTTAGAGCCAAAATTTATTGTTTCAAAAAGTTTGGTGTGATCTTTCATAAACAACTTCTCTCCTTCTTCCGAAAGTTCAGCCCAGTCTTTTTCATCTTCTTCAAGGGCAATAAGATTTTCCTTTACAAGAGAGCTTGTTCCTTCAACAATACCATTCCACTGACTCATTCTTTCATTTATATCCGTATGAATCCACTTGACAAGCAGACTTATACGCATACATGACTGTATTTCCATGTGAGATATGCATAAATAATAAAACAGAATCCTGTCATAGATATAAGGTACCTTTTTCTTTATCGTCTTTATGAATTCAGATTTTCCGTATCTATTCTCAAGCAGCCTGATTTTCTTATCAAACGTATTTAATTTAATGTTTGATTTACTTTTATACTTATACAGGAAGCTCATTTCTTCGATAAAAGAATATGAACTCATTTTCTTCTTTGACTTATTCTGTTCTTTTTCAAGATTAAGCTGATGGGTTACCAGGTTATTAATCAAATAATAATTATTCAAAGGATTGTTTTCAGTTTCATCAGGGAAATTATGACAATCAAGAATATCTTTTTTTACAAGAGAATCAAGTATATCAGATTTCTCCAACAACTTCATCTGTGATATATTAAGTTCTTCAGCAATTGAATCAAAGCTTCCTTTTTGAGAAGGTAATATATTAGACACAAGATTGACTGCAAAAACCGCAAGAAAAATCTCCATCTCCTCTTCATTGATATTCAATGATTCCGAAACGATCTTCTTTGCTATTTCAATTTCCTCTTCTTTTGTCTTTTCTATAACAGTTTCCTCATTATGCAACATATCATGCTGAGATTCCGTCAGAAAACAAATTGAAGAAAATACCGATACTTTTTTGCTGTTCTTCTTACTCATAAAATAAATTGATTTATTAGTTAGTTAATTATAAGCTCTCTTACGAAGGACAAAATTAGAGCCTCTCTGTTCCAAATGATGACACAGGAATTTTTCTGAAGATATTTTTTTGAAAAAAATTTATAGTAAAAGAATCGTAAAATATATTTTTGCGTAACGCAGCAGAATATTATCGCGATTTTTAAATATTATAGTAACTCCTTTAAGGATACCGGAAATATTATTCATTTTATAATATGACTCATAATACACATGATTTGATAGACTTTGTTTTCAACAGTAAACTTCTGAGAAAAAATAAAAGATCAACAATACTTGAGATTTTAGAAGAAATACCTGCAGAGACAGTAAAAACTCTTTCTAAGGAAGAAATAAAAAAGATAGAACGAAAATGGAATAACAGGATTAAGAATAATCCTCTTTCGGTCATTATGGCTTTGGAAAATTACATTTCTGAATACAATGAAGACATATCATTAAAAAGACTGGCTTACTGTCACCATCTTGCTTATAATTTATATTCTTCTGTCATCGATGCATATAACTATTTCATTGATAACAGGAATAATGATTTATGCGATATAGATCTGAATAAAGCATTTGACTTTAATACCCGTGAAAGTCTGTATTTTAATCTTATTTCAAGAAATGATATCTTTATCTGCAAGAACGAAGATGATAACAATTTAATAGAGAATACCCATTTCTATCATGACAATAAGATCTTTTCCCTGCATTATAATGATATAATACATTATCGGGGACTTATTAAAAATCTTGAAACTGAAGAAAGCGGTTATACCCATGGTTATCTTTTCACCTTCATATATTCTACAAAGTTTGAGAGGCCGGATAAAGAATTAAAGACAAATTCTTCCTTTGTAAAAGCGGCAAAAGATTTTGTCGTTAAATCAGTTGAAATGATGGATCGGGATAATATCCGCCGCAATAATACTCCAATCTATAATTTAAGCGGGGAAGATCCGGATGAGACCACTCTTTCTCTTATTCTTTTTCTCAACAGCATTATTGCCAATGTAAGCGTATGGTTTGAGAATCATAATTATCCCAAGCTTATATTAAGCCGCAATTATGAATCAACATTATGGATTGAAGCCGACGATATTATAACCGATTCATCAAAAGAACACAGATTCTGGCAATTCTTTCGTATTGATGAAGAGTATCTTATCCTTGAATTTATTATCGGTCGTAATGCGGCAATGAAAAATTATCTTTCCATCTTTTCGCTTATGCCTTTCAAAGAGGAAGATGGCAGCCTGGTTTCTATTGCTGTATTTTACAATAAATTTCTTGAAAATATCAATGATCTTAAATCTGTCCTGACAATAAGATACCTGGTTACATATAACATATCTGATGACATTCTTTCTATAGGACATTATCCGGACGACACCTATGATCCGGGAAGATGTATATTCGGAACTGATTTTATTCAGCTAAAGAAAGTGGATCTTAATAATCCTCTGCTCAATGAGAAACCATTTATAACGCATTATAAGAACAGAATGATTGAAGACATAGGAGATTTACTGGATGAATACAGAGATGAGAATCAAAAAAGAGAATAGTTTCTTCTATTCTCTTTTTTGACTGATATTATCTGCAATTCCGGTATGAACTGAAACATTAATCTTTTATATATTCTTATCAAGATCAATTTTTGTGAAGTCCTGATCTTTCCTATTCTTTCTTTCATTCTCCTCCATTCCTTTCCATATATTTTCATAAACTCTATACTCTTTCCCTATTCCAAAGAAAGAAAAAAATAAAAATAAAGGAACATTCTTTAGCGGAAGTGTTCGTATCGAACCGCAGCATTCACAACGTAAAGGAGACGAATAAACTGTCGCACCGAATTCAATATCAGGTCCTTTAAATTTATTTCTGCAGTTTGTACATAAAAATGTTGTATAGCCTTTTATCATATTATTCCTGGTATCAGTTACTAATTATGCTTTTATTATCAATGACATAAGATCATTAATAACATATTCTTTTTTAAAATAATCCCAGAAGATCATTTTCGTCAATGTGCCCGAATATAGAAGAAGTGTTTTCAAGTGCGTTTTGTTTCATTTCTTTAGTCACACATCCCCTTACGGTTTTTAAGGCATACATGATAGCTGCCATATCATCGACAAAACCTCCCGGGAGAAAATCCGGAATAATATCAATTGGTGAGATAAAATATCCCAGAGCTCCAAATATTAAAGCTTTATCTTTTATCGGAACATACGGTGATTTTATTACTTCAAAACAAACATAAACAGCATAAACCAGATTTACACCTGCCTTCTTTGCAAATTTCAAAATTTTATCAGAAAGTTTTGTTTCTGAAAACTCTCCTTCGTACTTTTTTAAGTCATTAATTTCCATAATCAATTAATTGTTAATATTTATGGCCCGGAATTCTGATATTGTTATTAATTATAAGTCCAGATTATATGTCTATACAAATTCCGTCAACCTTGTTTACGATTCGAAAATATTAATAAGATCAGAGTTCCGATAATTTAATCATACATTTTTTCAGACATTTTCACGATACCTGAAAAAGGGGTAAATTTTTATCCCCTATTCCCGGAATTCAATAGAGATATTACATAAAATAAAAGTCCGTTTTTCAACATTATACGTTTAGCCCGTGTTTGTTATTATTGTAAGATATTAAGTGGAAATTTTTTAGTATGCCTCACATATCTGTCAATGTTTCTGAAAGAACAAGCTATGATGATACATATATTGAATTTAACCTAAAAAAAGCAGTAAAAAGGAGAGAATATTAATCCTGAATGATAAAAGGAACCTATTCTTTTTATCCCTTGGTTTTGCATAATTCTGATTAAACTTAGAAGGTCAATATTCTATATTTTATAGTGCAAAGAAGTGCTTAATGGTTCTCAGACGCCCTTTAGAGCATCTATATGTCCTCTGAAATGACTCTTATTATGATTAAATCGTAGAATTTTCAATATAAAAAGTGAATAAAGTACACTTTTTATCAAATAAATATTTATTATTGCAGACGAATAAAATTTACAACTTTTATAAATATATACTAATGGATAACAAGAAAAACGCAAAAGAGATTCTTAATGACGTGAATCCACTTTTAAAAGACTACATTACAGAACAGCATATCTCAGCATTATCAAAATTTATTGCAAAAGAGAATATCGAGTCTAGTGAAGATGATGTAAAAGCTGCGCAGGAAGCAGTTCAGAAAGCGAAAGAGCTTATTGATGAAGATTATTTCTCTGAACCTCTTAATTATATCGCGGCAACGCGTTTCGGTCTGAGAACTTCAGATCTTGTAAAACTTATGGGAACAGAATGGGATAAAGAAAGATTCCTTGAAACAACAAAATCACTTGGACTTGAATTTGTTGAAGAAAGAGGTGATATCCTTGTAATTCCTTATCTTAAGTTCAAAGCTCTTTTCTTCGATGTTGAAGAAAAAGAAAGCCGTTCAAGCTTCCACGCCGATATAGCATTCCACCTTAAAGAACTTCCGGAAAATGATCCTTTCAGAAACTCTGAGATTTTCTTTCACCTTTTCAACAGCGGAAAAATAGAAGGAATAGTAGAACATTTCTCTGCATTAAACAATCAGCCTCTTCTTCAGGCTGCTGATATTATGGGATTTGCTTATGCTAACAATATCAACTCTGAAACTATCGAAACTTTAGCTGCGTTCGAAGGTGTAGAAAGAATGAATCTTGTTCGTCGCATGATGAACGAAGTCTATGTTTCTATCATGAACAATGCTCATGTAGAAATTGCAGAGAAGTTTATCACAATGCTTATTGAAAAAGCAGAAGTTATTGCGGCAAAAGATCCTTCAATCAAAAACAACCTTATTCTTTCTCTTGGTTATATGCGTAAAGCAACAAGCCAGCTGCGTAAAGGAGAACAGGAAAATATAAAAGCATTCTTTGAAAAATCTCTTCAGAATCTTGATAAGATGTTCAATGCACACAAGAATGCAAATGATTTCAGCTGGGAAGATTGCGAAACTATCTTCAACATCGCTTTCATTGCTCTTGAAATGCACCAGCCTAAAGCTGCAGAACTTATTTTCAATGTAACTTTCAATATCATGGAAGTTAAAGAAAAAGCAGAACAGCCTGAATCTCCTAAGAAATTCTATATCGCTTCATGGTATATCAACGTATGCCGCGCATTACTTGGTACTAACAATAAAGAAATCGGTCTTGGAATTTTTGAAAAAGGCAAAAAAGTATTCGAAGAAACACTTAAACTTAAAGCACAGCTTAACTCTAAAGCTGAAAATGCAAAAGGTGGTGACTTCGAACTTATGACAATGTATAACGATTATGCTGATCTTTGCGCTGCTTATGATAAAAAAGACGAAGCGGTAAACAACTATCAGAACGCTCTTACAATCGGTGAACGTCTTGCTGTTACAGGAGGTGAAAATGTACAGCTTCTTTTCGCTCCTTCTATCACTCTTACTAAACTTGGTGCATATTATGCAGCAAATAAAGAAACTGAAAAAGCGGAAGAATATCTTCAGAAAGCTCTTGATCTTAGATTAGAACTTCTTGACAAACATGCTAAAGACCTTCGTCTTCTGAATGATGTTGCTGCATCTTATTTTGCTCTTGGTCAGCTTGTAATGACAAAAGAAGATAAAACACAGATTATCGATATTCTTAACAAACGTAACGATATCATAGACCGCATCTGCGAAATTGAACCTGCTTCTGAAAACAGTAATGTGTTATCTCTTGATTCTAACCTTATGATAGGTGATTACTATCTTTCTGTAGGAAAAACAACAGAATCAATGGAAGCACTTGAAAGAGCAGGAAAACTTGTTTCTTCTCTTATGGGCAAACAGGTTAGTGAAAACATTCTTTCACGTATCGCTCTTCTTCACCTTAAAAAAGGTATGGTTTTCTCTAAAGAGGAAAAAATTAAAGAAGCAAACGAAAACTATAACATCGCTGTAAATATCTGGGAACAACTTTATAACACAACTAAAAAAGAAGGTTATAAAGCAAACCTTGAAAAAGTAAAAGAGCTTATAGTAAATCCTGAATAACAGTATCTTACATAATGCAAAAAAGGTGAATCCGATATGGATTCACCTTTTTTTATACTATCTGAATTTAATTTTTTATCTGAAACCTATATTTCAAATACAGAGTAAAGCCAATATGAATATTTAATCATGTAATTATCATGTTCCTCCATATTGCCGGATTTCTTATGACATGTATCAAAAATTCTTATTTGAAATTTCTGAGATCTTTTACTCTTACCGCTTTTCCCTCCGACTGAGGCAGACCTCCCTTATTTATAAACTTAACTGTAGGAGTTACAAGGAGTTCATCTTTAAGTTGTCTTGTAATTTCACGGCCAAGTGCTTTTATTTCATTATAATCATCACTGTAAAGTTCATTAAGTTCAACTTCCACTATCATCTCATCATTATTATTTTCAGTCTTAAGAGTGATAAGATAATTAGTGCTAAGTTCCTTAAACTGCAATAATATCTTTTCGATCTGAATAGGAAAAATATTAACTCCTTTGAGAATTATCATATCATCACTTCTTCCCTGAAGTCTCGCAATTCTGCGGTGAGTACGTCCGCAAGGACACTCTCCCGGCATAAAGCTCGTAAGGTCACGTGTACGATATCTTATAATCGGCATGGCATCACGCTTAAGAGTAGTAAGTACAAGTTCCCCTATCTCTCCTTCTTTTACAGGCTCAAGAGTGACAGGATCCACAATTTCCACTATATAACTGTCTTCCCATATATGCAGTCCGTTCTGCTCCGTACACTCAAAAGCGACTCCGGGACCACACATTTCCGAAAGCCCGTAACTATTGTATGCTTTAACGCCAAGTACTTCTTCTATTCTTTTTCTCTGCTCCTCTGAATGAGGTTCCGCTCCGATGACAAGGGTTTTAAGATTAGTAGGTTTATGACCTATGCCATATCCCTCTTCCGCCATTACCTCTGCAAGACGTGTCGCATAACTCGGAATCGCATGAATTGCAGTAGTTCCGAAATCAACAATGAACTTCACCTGTCGTTTACTGTTTCCCGCAGCAGCCGGCACAGTTATCATACCAAGTTTCTCCGCTCCGTACTGAAAACCGAGTCCTCCTGTAAACATACCATAACCTGAACTATTCTGGAAAACATCCGATTTTCTTAGTCCGACCATATACAGACAACGGGCAACCTGCTCCGCCCACCAGTCAAGATCCTGTTGAGAATGAAGCACTACGGTAGGATTTCCGGTCGTTCCGCTTGAAGAATGGATTCTCACCACCTCTTCCATCGGTACTGCGGCCATTCCGTAAGGATAATTATTTCGAAGATCTTCTTTAGTAGTAAAAGGCAGTTTACGTATATCGTCAATTGAGTTTATATCAGAGATATCAATTCCGGCTTCATTAAATTTCTGTGAATAAAAAGGTGTTTTCGATACTTTATCCAAGATTCCTTTAAGTCTGTTCAGCTGGTATTGTTCTAATTCGGGACGCGCCATCGTCTCCAGTTCCGGATGTAAATATTTCATCGTAATAGTATGTGAGATTCAACGTTTCAATGTTATCATTAACTAAAAATAAGATCACTGATGTGATTTTAAATTTTTCGCTAAATTAAACTAATTCATAATCAAAACCAATCGGATATTTAAAATATATCACATTTAGGGACATTTTAATCACATTTTATTATCGAAAAGATGCTTTTATCAGCATAATATTGTTATTAAGGGAAAAAGCTATTAATTAATTTTTCATATATTCGTTACTGTGAACAGAATATAATATCAATAAATAACATAATATGGCGGATTTCAGACTAAAAGTATTCATCAGTGTAGCAAAAAACAAAAGCTTTACTAAAGCGGCAAATGAACTTCATATCACTCAGCCGGCCATAAGCAAACACATACGAGAACTTGAATCTGCCTATAATATCCGTCTTATAGACCGTAGCGGACAAAATACGATACTTACAAATGCAGGTGAAATATTCCTATCACATGCAGAAAAGATAATTGACAGTTATAATGAGCTTCAGTTCGAAATGAACAGGATAAACAACAACTTTGTAGGCAAACTGAGTATCGGTGCAAGCACCACAATAGGCCAATATGTGATACCCTCTCTCCTTGCCCAGTTTATGAAAACCTATCCAGACCTTAAAGTTGAACTCATTAACGGTAATTCACGTGAAATAGAGAAAGCTCTTCTTGAACAGCGCATCGATATCGGAATGGTTGAAGGAATCCATAAAGAGCAAGCAATAAAATATACTCCTTTTCTTGACGATGAAATTGTACTGGTGACAAGATCTAATTCCATATTCGGAGATATAGAAAGCATTGATATCTCCAAACTGCTCGTTATGCCTATAGTTCTAAGAGAATTCGGCTCCGGATCTCTGGAAGTAATAAATGACTGTTTATCAAAAAAAGGAATATCTCTCGACAATATGGATATACTTTTACATCTCGGCAATTCGGAAAGTATAAAGAATTTTCTTCGTAAAAGCGATTGCGTAGCTTTTATATCTGTAAGGGCTATTATAAACGAACTCAAGTCAGGAGCTTTAAAGATCATTGATATTGAGGATCTTACAATTGAAAGAAGTTTCAAATTCTGCACTCTTCACGGCGCGGTCAATCCTAATGTCGATATATTTCAGCGTTTTACTTTAAGTCATAACAAAAAGTTATAATCTATCATTTTTTTTGATAACATTTTTTTAAATCATCTAACTAATTTTGTAATCGAAAAATAAGAAGTACAAAATAGAAAAATAGATGAACAACAGTAAAGCATTAACATTACTGAATAGCCGCTACACTAAAGCGCTATTTATCGTGCTTGCAATTGCCTGCACTTTTACCACACCGGCGATAAGCCTTTTCACCGGTTTGATCTTTGCCCTTACAATAGGTAATCCCTACACAGGTCATTCAAAAAAAATCTCAAAGAAACTTCTTCAGTATTCGGTAATCGGACTTGGATTCGGGATGAACCTTCACACATCGCTTCAGAGTGGTAAAGAAGGAATGTTAATCACTGTAGTTTCGGTAGTTTCAATCATGGTACTAGGAATGACACTTGGGAGACTTATGAAATTATCCCACAACATTTCTTATCTGGTATCGGCAGGAACTGCAATATGCGGAGGCAGCGCAATTGCAGCTGTATCTCCTCTTACAAAATCTTCGGAAAGTGAAATATCAGTTTCTCTTGCGACAATATTCATTCTTAATGCCGTGGCATTATTCATTTTCCCTCCTATCGGACATTTCTTCGAGCTTACGCAGCAACAGTTCGGTACATGGGCAGCGATGGCAATACATGACACAAGTTCGGTAGTCGGTGCCGGAGCGGCTTACGGAGAAGAAGCTCTTCAGGTTGCTACGACTGTGAAACTTACACGTGCATTATGGATTATTCCTCTTGCTTTCGCGACAACACTTGTATTCAAAAACAAAGACGCTAAGATCAACATTCCATGGTTTATCCTGTTCTTTGTTCTTGCAATGATAGCAAGCACATATCTTCCTATCCCTGTTGTCGCTACAGATGCTATCGTATGGTTGTCTAAGAAAGCTCTTGTTTTAACTCTGTTCCTTATCGGAGCAGGACTTTCAAGAAGCGTAATCAAAAACGTAGGTTTCAAACCTATGCTTTTAGGAATCATCCTTTGGGCTTTCATCGCGGTTTCAACACTTGCATTTATTAAATTCTTCTAATCCGGAAACATTTCCGGCAGGAAAGAATCAATGATATTAAACCCATAGTAACATTTAGTTATTCTATTCGCGAGAATACGGATATATCTGAAAAAATAAAAATATAACAGGATAGCGAATACAATCGTGATGATTGATAATCCGAATAATATCACTTTACTTTATTAATTGCATCCCGGATTTTCCAAAGAGAGTCCGGGATTTTTTATTATCCGCTTATTATGTGTCTGTGTTTCTCTCAGAGCAGAAATTAAAAATAAAATAAGTATATTTGCAGCAAGAATCAAGGTGACATTAGATTCTGTTTTAATTATTATTACTTTAATAAGTTTCATTCCAAATTTATGTATACAGTTATCAAAAGACTGGAGATCTCTGCGTCCCACAGTTTGTCACTTTCCTATCCCAGCAAATGTGAAACCCTTCATGGCCACAACTGGATAATCAAAGTTTACTGCAGATCGAAAGAGCTGAACGCTGATGGTATGGTGGTTGACTTCACTTTCATAAAGAAAACCATTAACGACAAACTTGATCATAAAAATCTTAACGACGTGCTTGATTTCAATCCTACGGCTGAAAATCTTGCTAAATGGATTTGTGATCAGATAGATACATGTTTTAAAGTTGAAGTTCAGGAATCAGAAGGAAACACTGCGGTATATGAGAAAGATTAATGAAATATTCTATTCACTTCAGGGTGAAGGTTTTTATACCGGCAAACCTTCCGTATTCGTTCGCTTTTCAGGATGTAATCTGAAATGTGACTTCTGTGATACAGCACACGAAGACGGAAAACTTATGTCTGATGAAGAGATTATCGAAGAGATATCCAAATATCCTGCAAACAATATAATTATTACCGGAGGTGAACCTTCTTTATGGATTGACGATATTCTAATAGAAAAGCTGCATAAAGCAGGAAAGTATGTATGTATCGAAACTAATGGTACTAATCCTCTTCCTGAAGCCATTGACTGGGTTACATGCTCTCCAAAAGAAAATACGGTTCTTAAGATCGGCCGTATAGATGAGCTTAAAGTAGTTTATACAGGTCAGGATCTTTCGAAATATGAGAATATGAATGCTTCGCATTACTACCTGCAGCCGTGCTCATGCACCAATACTCAGGAAGTTGTTGATTATATTCTGAAAAATCCGAAATGGAGATTAAGTCTTCAGACTCATAAAATGATCAATATTATCTGATCATATCAAAATATATGTAAGTAAAAGGATGTGCCCGTCGGTACATCCTTTTCTGTTTTAAAAAGAAAAATTGCTCAGATTCTTTTTCGTACAACTGCCCGGTTGTCATATGACAACCGGGCAGTGTTAATATTGCAACCGTACAGTTGTCATATTAACACTGTACGTATTTTTTATATACTATAAACGATAAACAACTACAACTGAAGTTACAGAACAGAGGTTAAGGGTGATAATATTAATTAATCCATAGACTTTAACGGTATCGGGTATTTGACCGGAATATTTTGCAGAATTTAAAACCGGCATTTCAGAACCTTATAAAGAACAGAGATACACCGAATACGCTTATTATCGGGCCTATAATCTCCTGAACACGAATCTTCTGTTTAAATATAAGATAAGCTGGCAGGATGATCATAATTGGAGTAAGTTCTACAAGTGTTGCGGCAATCCCCGCTTTCGAATAACGCATAGCTACAAGAGAAAGCGTAGCACCTCCGAAAGGCCCTGTCAGAGCTGTCATAACTGCCGTAAGAAATCCTTTTTTATCATGTACCGCTTTCTTTATGGCAGGAAGCTGTTTTGAGAAGATCGCAATCATCATAAAACCGCAAAAACCGGTAAGGACTCTTATAAATGATGTCGATATGGGAATCACGTTATCAAGCCTTGTCAATCCTTCCGGCAGATTATTATGATAATGTATCATGCCGACTTTACCCATCACAAGTCCTATACCTTCAGAAACAGCGGCAACCACAGCAAATATCACTCCTTTCATCGAAAGTTTAGCAGCTTTGCCCTGCGTCGTATCCTCTTTCTCCTTATCTCTACGGCCCCCTACTGCGATTATAATCCCCGTCATTGTAACAGCTATTCCGATAATCTCCTGTAATGTAAGACTTTCTTTAAGCAATATCCATCCTGCAAATGCCGATGTAGGTGGCACAAGAGTCATAAAAAGCTGAGTAATGCGGGAACCGATCATTACATAGGCATTGAAAAGAAAATAATTGCATACGACATATGTAATTATTCCGGAACCTATTATCCAGTAAAGTGAAAGCAGGTCAAGATATTGAGGAAAAGGGTCGCCGGTAAGACAAAGCAGAGTTATATTAAGTAAGATAAAGGCAAAAAACATAATCAGCACATTAAGAGAGATTGCACCGATACGTTTACTTGATACTTCTGCAAAAAGCGCGGAAGCGGTCCAGACTATTGAGGTACATAAAGCTATTATTTCCCCGAAAAATATCATACAGTCGTAATTTAAGTATTAAATAAGAGGTTTTTTGCCTTTTTCTTCAGAATTAATGCTTCTCAGACAGAATCAGTCAAGTGTCTGTACGCCTCCTCCGTTAACAAACAATACCTGTCCGCTAACCCATGATGAAACAGGGCATGCAAAATAAAGAACTGCACCTGCTATATCGTCAACTGTTCCAAGCCGTTTTATTGGAGTATGTTCCAGCATTTTTTCTTTTATCTCAGGTGTCATTACTGTCATGAGAGCATGAGTTTCGGTCGCTCCCGGGCCGACATTGTTGATTCTTACGTTTAAAGGACCGAAATCATAAGCCAGATTGGCAGCCATATGATTTAAAGCGGCTTTTGAAGATGCATATGCACTCATATCCGGGCTTTTGTTTATGCTTCCCATAGAAGTTATATTTATAATCGAACCGTAGCCGGATTTATGCATATAAGGGACTGCCAGCTGGCAAAGCCTCCATGCGCTGAATAAGTTAAGGGAAAATATTCTCTCGAAATAAGCAATATCGACTTTAAAAGGATTTTCTCTTCCTCCTCCGCCACCGCCCGCATTATTGACGAGAATATTTACTGTTCCGTATTCTGCTACAGCTTTCTCTATCACTCCCACAAGATCTTCATCTTTCAGAACATTACACTCAACTGCTATCGCCTCGCCTCCGTTCTGTTTAATACCGTCTGCCACAGCTGAGGCTTTCTCCGGACTAAGATCACTTACCACAATTTTTGCTCCTGCAGCTGCCAGCATCACACAGCATCCTTTACCGATTCCGTCACCTCCGCCAGTAACAACAGCGACTTTACCATTAAGATCCCAAAGCTTATTTATATCCATATTGAAAAGATTATTTAATTATCGATATCATTATTCCGAATAAGAAACATGGCGGTTACTGTGATTGTTTAAAAATTGATTGTTCACAAATGTCGGAAAAGTAAAAACGGGCCATCCGGATTTTACTCCGAATGGCCCGTTCTATTATTCTGAATATAGTGAATATTATTATTCTACAACAACTTCGATACTTACATTTTTAAATTCAGGATTTAGTTCCTGACATGAAGTCATGTTAAGAACCGGTGTGCCGTCGTAAGCGAAGTTTACTCGTTTTACGAAAGCGTGACGTCCCGGATCATACAGACCTCCGTCGATTGTTTCTTCAGGATTACGCGCATGGAACACGATAATCGGGTTACCGTCTTCATCTACTGTGAAAGAGTTGTGTCCCGGACCGTTCTGATCAGCAGGAAGGTCTTCGGTAGAAAGAATTGGGTAACGCATCTTATTCCATGAATTGATATCAAGAAGATCGGCACCTTCATTTGCAGAAAGCTGACCTACACAATATGTATGATTAACAGAAGAAGCAGAGAATGCCATATAGATCTTTCCGTTATTTTTTATCACCGCAGGACCTTCGTTCACCCAGTCGTTCTCCCATTCCCAGGCATATTCCGGAGCAGTAAGAAGAGTATATTTGCTTGTATTCTTCCATGGTTCTTTAGGATCGATAGTCGCGATAGCAAGACTTGAGTGTCCGATAGCCTGAGCCCATACAACATAATGTTTGCCGTTATCTTCGAAGTAAGTCATGTCAAGAGAGAAATGAGAATATGACACGTCATCACCTTCAGCAGCTTCCATAGGTCTTGCAACAGTTTCCCAGCAAGCAGGATTCATAGGATCTTTTTCACCCTGATTACATCTAATGATATGCGGACGGATACCCCATACGCTGTTTTCGTGGATTGAAGTAGTGAATAATACTACCCATTCTCCGTTGATCTGATGGATTTCAGGAGCCCAGATATATCTGTGATTAGTTCTTGAATTAGCCTCATCCCAGATTGCGATCTCTTCAGCCTCCATAAGACCTTCCATTGTTTTTGAACGTCTAAGCACTACACGGTCATAACCTTCAGGATCTTTTGCTCCTACCATAGGATAAGAACCTGTGAAGTAATAGTAACCGTCAGTTCCTTTAAGAACCCACGGATCGGCACGCTGGCTGATGAAAGGAGATTTGTATTCAACCTGTTTGATAGTTCCGTTTACAACATATTTGCCCGGTTTCTTAAGGTTGATACTCTTAATATCTTTTTCGTTCCACTCTACTCCAAGTTGTTTAGATGAACCGTCGCTGTAGTTAAGAGTTGCTTTCTGAGGAAGACGAGGTGATTTGCCGTCTTTTACGTAAACACAACTGAATTCGTTTACTCCTGTATTCTGAAGTTTAGCGAATTTTCTTGTCACTTTATCGTATTCATTCTTAGTAAGACCGATAACCGAAGTTTCCTTACCGTCAAATGACACATTGTTTGAAGCAAGAGTGAAAGGCTCAGATTCTTCCGTTGAAACAACAGATTTAAGATCGCGAGAAACAGACTTGTAATATTTATTATCAGATCCGATCCAGCTGATCACATAAGCTTTTCTGTTAAGATCATATTCACATGAAAGATTCTTGATGTTTACACCCTGCGGAGCTATCGGGAAGTATGTTTCATCAACATATTCAAGAAGATCGTTTGAGTGATAAACGATTACACCCGACAGGTTATTGTCAGAAGCTATGACTCCGTAAGCTCCTTCAGGTTTTCTAAAAATCGAAGGTGTGCGAAGTTTCTTTGTTCCCGCCAGAGGATAGATAAGAGCTTTCTGATTATTAAGTGCCGTGAAATTCTTTCCGTCAGTACTGCTTGCCGCAAAGAAGCTGCATGCTCTTTCATTATCTCCCTCAAGGATATAACTCATAAGATAGCCGTATGTTTCTTCTGCTACTGTCACATCAAATTTCTTAGTTACAAAATAACCATCTTTATTGATGTTGGCTGTAAGAGTTACTTTTTTGTCACCTGCACCTACAGCTGGACGTTTTACACTGCCGTCTGCAGAAAGATGTTCAGAGTTGCTGCTCCAGTCGATAGTACAGTTCTCTCCTGTTGTTGTAGGAAGATTAAGTGAACCTGTAACGTATCTGATTCCAAGATCATATTTTCCTGAAGCATGATCAACGTCATTTTTTACGTTGTTCGCAAGAACTTTCGTATCGAAGTCTCTTGTTATGCTTCTTCCTCCAAGAGTGAATGTCGCCGTAAGTTTCACATCTTTATCAGTCTTCTTGTGACGTTTTACTTTACCTGATTTAGATAAAGCTGATTCCGCATCTGATTTCCAGCTGATAATACATCCGCTGTTTCCTTTTGAAGGAAGAGAAAGATCTGAAAGGACTGATTTGTCGATATTCACGAATCTTGCATCACCTTCAAGTGTCGCGATTACAGAAGACGCGTCACAACCAAGATAATACTCGTTTACGATCTCTGAATATGGAAGTACGGTGTTATATATTTTAAGGTTCTTGATCGAGCCTTTGAAGTGAGGATCGTTGTAAGCAGATTTACCGATGAAACCTACAAGGTCAGCACCGAAATCACTTACTGTTCTGCTAAGAGCAACGTTACCTACTTCTTTTCCGTTGATAAACGAAGTGATATTTTCCGGAGAAATCACTGTGGTATAATATGTCCAGTCATTGCCTGTATTTGGCCCGATAACTCCGTTTGTTGAAATAGTAGGAGAAATACCATATTCACATTTCCATGGAGATTCTTTGTCAACACTGTTTGTAAATACAGTCTTGAAATTTCCCGAACGGTTTGACGGATTAATCAGCCAGTATTGTGTAGGCAGAGATTCAGGCATACCAAAATACATTGCCGCGCAATTGGCTTTTCCTGTTTCGTTTTTCAACCAAACAGAAATTGTAAGCGTATTCTGATTATCAAACATTCCTTTGGGAAGTTCGATAAAAGCTGCATCTGAACCAGGATTTCCGCCCGGCAGATATAGCTCACCATTTGCAACTACGGCTCCGTTACCTTTTAAAACTCCGTGATTCTTTTTAGAAGATTTATCGACGATTGAAGTCTCGTTCTTGACTTCGTCGAACTGGTAATTAAGAATAAGGTTCTTTTCATAATTCCCCTGCGCATTGACAGCAATAGCACAGGCAAGAGAACCAAGCGTTAATAATTTGTTTTTCATATATAACTGAATAATATAAAGCTTTTGTGTGGTGACAGTCTGTGATGTATTAACTGTCATATAATTGTTTTACGCAAAAATAGTATTTAAAAGCTTAATTCCAAACTGAGTTCTGCCCGCGAAAGGTATGCAGAGTATATTTAGTAAAATTTAGGCGCTTACTTACCGAATTCAGTCTGTTTTTTCTAAAATAAAATAAGAAGAAGAATCTTAATATTAAGAATAACAATTATCCGGTTAATATTCAATACAGAGAAAGCCTTTGAAATTTCGTTTATGAAATCTCAAAGGCCTCCTTTTTTTCAGAAAGTGTCTTTTTAATACTCATGAAATAATAATCAGGACAGATTAATCCTGATTATAGTTTATATTTCCAATACCATCTGATTCATCGTCAGAAGATCAATCATAAGTAATTTGTTTATAAGAAGATCTCCTGCACCCGTAATAATCTTTATAACTTCCGCAGCCTGCATTGTTCCGATAACACCGGGAACTACTCCCATTACACCCGGCAGGACATTGTTTGCGGATGAAGAACGGGAATTGTCGTCTCCTGGAAACAGATCTGAATAACGTCTTCCTTCACGATAATTGAACACAGATACCTGACCTTTGAATTCTCCGATACTGCCGTAAACATAAGGCTTATTCAGTTTTGAGGAATATTCATCGATGCAGTATCTTGTTTCGAAATTATCACATCCGTCGACAACAATGTCATATTTTGATATGATATCCGTTGCGTTTGACGGATTAAGTCTTTCGGCATAAGTTTCAATCACTGTATCACTGTTTAATTCAAGCAATCTTTCTTTTGCAATCTCAACTTTGCTTTTACCGATATCGGATTCACGATAAAGGACCTGACGCTGAAGGTTTGACAGAGAAACGATATCGGGATCAATCAGACCGATGCGTCCTATGCCTGCTGCAGTAAGGTATAATGAGATCGGAGATCCAAGCCCTCCGGCACCAACTATAAGAACAGAGCTGTTCTTTAGTTTATGTTGTCCGTTCTCTCCTATTTCTTTAAGATTGATATGTCTGACATATCTTTCTCTTATCTGCTCATCACATGATCCCAGTCTTTCCATACAGCTTCGTATCCCTGTTTTTTTATTGATAATTCCACTTCATCAGGAGTTCTGTCGTCTGCCATAACCCATTGTTCGAGAGCAGTCGGATAAGTATAATAACCTCCCGGCTCGGTTTTAGAACCTGCACTCATCGATGTGACGCCAAGAGAACACATATTATCGCGCATTTTCGGTTCTTCACGCGTTGAAAGTGCTATCTCTACATCACGGTCAAAAATACGGAACGCAAAAATGGCCTGTGCAAGTTCCTTATCATCCATAACGACATTAGGCTTGAAACCTTCACCCTCATGAGGTCGTATACGCGGAAAAGAAACAGAGTATCTTGTACGCCAGTATTTCTTCTGAAGATATTTAAGATGCGCTCCCATAAAAGCAAGATCGGTACGCCAGTCTTCAAGACCTATAAGTACACCGAGTCCCATCTTATGGATTCCTGCTTCTCCGAGACGGTCGAACGTGTCAAGACGATAATTAAAATCACGTTTCTTCCCTGCAGGATGATAAACAGGATATCTTGACTTATTGTAGGTTTCCTGATAAACATAAACCGAATAAAGCCCCTCGCTTATTAATTCCTCGTATTCGCTGCGTTCTAACGGCTGAACTTCAATTGAGATATTAGAAAAATACTTTTTCATAATCCTGATCGCACTCTTAAGATAATCTACTCCGGCATGTCGGGGAGACTCTCCTGTGACAAGAAGAATGTGATGAAAATCGCCTAATTCCTTTATTGCCTGAGCTTCTTTTTCAATCTCTTCTTCATTAAGAATTACACGGTTTATCTTATTTTCATGATTAAAACCGCAATAAACACAATGATTGGTACAGGCATTTGTAAGATAAAGAGGAATATAAAGCTGAATTGTTTTGCCAAAGCGCTGCTGAGTAAGCATTCTGCTTTTTCTTGCCATAATTTCAAGATATGGCATTGCAGCCGGAGAAATCAGAGAAAGAAAATCTTCATAATCCGGTCTTTCTTTATTCAGCGCAATCTCTACATCGGCTGAAGTTTTAAGGGAAATCTTTTGGGAAAGATCGTCCCAGTCATACTGATTTATAATTTCAGTAAATCTCATAATCTTTATGTATTACTTTAGGAACCGACAGTTAACTTATCAACTGTCAGTTCCTTAAAGATATTAATCAATACATTCTCTTGTTAATTTCATAGCGCAGAAATTAGGTCCGCACATTGTGCAGTAATCTCCGTCTTCCTTGCTGTTTTCCTTATAATATTCAAGAGCTCTTTCAGGATCAAGCGACAGATTGAACTGATCTTTCCATCTGAAATCAAATCTTGCTTTGCTTAAGGCATAATCTCTCAGATCTGCTCCGGGATGTCCTTTTGCCAGGTCAGCAGCATGAGCTGCGATTTTATAGGCGATCACTCCGTTTCTTACATCTTCTTTATTTGGAAGTCCAAGGTGCTCCTTCGGTGTTACATAGCAAAGCATAGCAGTGCCGTACCATCCGATCTGAGCCGCTCCGATAGCTGAAGTGATATGATCATATCCCGGAGCGATATCAGTTGTCAGAGGTCCTAATGTATAGAAAGGAGCTTCATGACATGAGCTGATCTGACGTTCCATATTCGCTCTGATCTTGTGCATCGGCACATGTCCCGGGCCTTCAATGATAACCTGAACATTATGTTTCCATGCTTTTTCGGTAAGTTCTCCGAGAGTATCAAGTTCTGCAAACTGTGCATCATCATTAGCGTCATGAATCGAGCCTGGTCTCAGACCATCGCCAAGAGAAACTGCGACATCGTAGGCTTTAAGAATTTCACAGATTTCATCAAACTTGTCATAAAGAAAATTCTCACGATTGTGGATCTTACACCATTTTGTCATGATAGAGCCTCCTCTTGAAACAATTCCGGTAAGACGGCGAAGTGAATGATGAATATTCTCAAGTTTGATACCAGCATGAATAGTGAAATAATCGACTCCCTGCTCCGCCTGCTCAATTAGAGTATCACGGTAGAGTTCCCATGTAAGATCTTCAATCTTTCCGTTCACTTTTTCAAGCGCCTGATAAATAGGTACAGTTCCTACAGGAACCGGACAGTTTCTAATGATCCATTCTCTTGTTTCATGAATATTGTCACCCGTTGAAAGATCCATAAGAGTATCTCCACCCCAACGGCAGCTCCATACAGCTTTTTCAACTTCTTCTTCTATACCTGAAGAAAGAGCGGAATTTCCGATATTCGTATTGATTTTTACAAGGAAGTTTCGGCCTATAATCATTGGTTCAGCTTCCGGATGATTGATATTTGCAGGGATTATCGCTCTTCCTGCAGCAACTTCGGATCTTACAAACTCAGGAGTGATATGAGAGTCTACACCAAGTTCCTGAAGATTCTGATTTTCACGTATAGCGACATATTCCATCTCTGGAGTTATTATGCCCTGTTTCGCATAATACATCTGAGTGATTTCAACACCTTTTTTTGCTTTATAAGGTTTGTGTTCGATTTTAAATCTGATCTTATCAAGCTCAGGATTAAAAAGACGGCTTAATCCGTACTCTGAACTGATGACAGAGAGTTTCTCAAGATCCTTGTTTTCAGAGATCCAGCTTTCTCTCAGGCGCGGTAATCCCGCTTCCAGGTCTATATTATAATTTGGATCGGTAAAGGGACCGCTTGTATCGTAAACGCAGATTGATCCGTTAGGTTTTCTTACTTTCTTACCGTTTTCAACATTAACCGTATCAGTAAGTGTAATACGTCGCATCGCGACTTCAATAGGATGAATAGTTCCTTTTACAAAAACTTTCTCTGAGTTAGGAAAAGGCTTTCTCGTTATTTTTTCAATATTCATATTATGTCGTTTATTAATCTAAGAATGAAGTTAAAGGACTTGATGCTTCCGCATGATTATGTTTACAGGCAAGACCCGATTCATAAGCTATTCGTCCGGCTTCTACTGCATGACGGAAAGCATTTGCCATCATTACGGGATTTGAAGCAACTGCAATGGCAGTATTTACAAGAACGGCATCCGCTCCCATTTCCATAGCTTCAGCAGCATGTGACGGGGCTCCGATTCCGGCATCCACTACTACAGGAACGTTACTTTGTTCTATGATTATCTGAATGAAATCTCTCGTAAGAAGCCCTTTATTAGTTCCGATAGGCGCACCCAGCGGCATAACGGCAGCTGCTCCTACATCTTCAAGACGTTTGCAGAGAACAGGATCTGCAGGAATATATGGTAATACGACGAAACCTTCTTTTACAAGCATTTTTGTTGCTTTAAGTGTTTCCACGGGATCAGGAAGAAGATAACGAGGATCAGGGTGAATTTCAAGTTTAAGGAAGTTCGTACCGAAAGCTTCTCTTGATAAAGCAGCGGCAAAAAGTGCCTCTTCTGCATTTCTTACCCCGGATGTATTTGGCAGCAACTGTATTCCCGGACGCTTTATATGTGCAAGCATATCATCGCTTACATCATTCATGTCTATACGCTTCATCGCCATTGTCACCATTTGAGTTCCTGATGCAATTATTGACTGTTCCATAAGCATATTGGAACTGAATTTTCCAGTTCCGAGAAAGAGCCTTGAATCAAACTCTTTACCCGCGATTATTAATTTCTGCATTTTCTTTTATTTTATCTGAAGAATTTACTATATCTATTATTTCTTTTGTATTTTCTATTGGATCGACAGAAGCCAGTATTGTTGACGAAAGAGCTATCCCGGATACTCCAGCTTCCATAAGATATGGGATATCAAATTTCGTTATTCCGCCGATTGCCACTATCGGAATGTTTATTCCCTGCTTCCTGCATTTATCGATTATATTGCGATAACCTTCAATGCCGAGAATAGGGCTAAGATTATCTTTTGTTGTAGTAAAACGGAATGGCCCCAGTCCGATATAATCAACACCTTTATTTACAAGTGTAACGATATCTTCGAAAGTATTGGCTGTCCCTCCTATCACTTTTGTATTTCCCAGTATTTTCCGGGCCTCTTCGGGATCCATATCATTTTTACCCAAATGAACTCCATCGCTGTTCAGATCTTTGCATATCTGAACCTCGTCATCAATAATCAGTGTAGCACCGTACTTATAACAAAGTTCCTGCAGCACGAATCCGGTTTTAAAGATTTCTGTTTTCGGTGCATTTTTCATTCGCAGCTGAATCCATTTACATCCACCTTCAAGTGCGACTCTTGCACTTCTTATGGTATCATATTTATCTGTCTGATGTGTTATAAACTGAAGCATACTTTATTATTTTTAATCTATACTGTTTTTTATTTCTTTAAACCTTTCTATAAGTGATTCTATGTTATTATCTTTTATATAATCTTCCCATATTGTGCCTAAGACAGCGCATCCGCCAAAACCATATTCTTTTACCAGTCCGATATTTTCTTTTGTGATTCCGCCAAGAGCAATTACACTTTTATCAATTATCTTATTTGCAGAAGCATACCTTAGATCATTTTCAGAAAAACCGTTTCCGTATCCTTCTTTTGAAATACTTTGAAATATCGGGCTCAGGAAAATATATCCTTTTGTTATATTTCTCCATTCGGGTATTTCTTCAATTGAATGACAGGAAACACTGAAATTATTACCATATATATTTTCAGAATTACGTTTATTATGATGCGAACCAAGCAGACCGAATTCTTCTATCAGTTCATAATGGTCGTGTATGACAATATGAGAATATGTGTCCGAAGAAACAGTTTTCAGAAAATCAGATGTCGTTTTTAAATCCCATTCCGGTTTTCTCAGATGGTAATATTCAAGTCCGTTTTCGATGAGCAGACTGATAATCTCAGCTTCTTTATTTACAGACTCCGGTGCAGATATAACTATAAGTTTCATAGAATTTTATCCTCCGCAGGTAGCATTAATAACAATAAGTTTATCATTTTCAGATAACTTAAAATTACTCCAGTTATCACGTGAAATCACTTTCATATTTACCGCGACAGCGGTTCCGGGTTTATTCAGATCAAATTTTTCAGCAATATCTTTCACTGTTGTTTCTTCATCACATGAATGAAGATTGTTATTTATCTCTATCTGCATAGTATTTTTTATTAATGATTATGAAATAGTTATTAGTCAGTAAGTAGAGTTATTATTATTATCAATCGTTTTTATCTGAGCACATATCATATAACTTTCGAAGAGAACTCATCTTTTGCAGTCAAGGGCATAGGATCATAAAAATGATTCAGTGGTCCTGTCCCTTTTCCTGTTTTGAATTCTTTTCCCGTATTAAGAGCCTGAAACAAATATCCTTTTGCTTTTCTGACGGATTCTTTAATATCTAACCCGTGGGCCATAAAGGCTGCTATTGCAGAAGAAAGAGTGCACCCTGTGCCATGACTGTTATCAGTCATTATTCTTTCTGAGTCATAAAAAAAGATTTCGCCTGTATGAAGAAGCAGAATATCCTCTGATGTTTCTGATTCAAGATGTCCGCCTTTCATAAGTACGGCATTACATCCCATAGCAATAAGTGAACGCCCTGCCTTTATCATATCTTCCTTAGATTTTATGATAATGCCGGTAAAAAGTATTGCCTCATCAATATTTGGCGTTAAGAGAGTGATTTTAGGAAAAAGAAGTGTTTTATAAAGAGAAAGGATATTTTCTCTGACAAGAGAATCTCCGCTTGAAGCTTTCATAACAGGATCAAGCACAATGTTTTGAGGTGTATAGAATGATAGTTTGTCGGCTATTGTCTTTATTATCTCTTCGGAAAAAAGCATTCCGATTTTTATAGAGTCTATTTTAAAATCAGAAAAAACCGCATCAAGCTGCGCTGCTATAATATCAACGGATACAGGCATGACAGCAGTTACCCCCAGAGTATTCTGAGCAGTAATAGCTGAAATTACAGACGTTCCGTAAACGCCGAGAGATGAAAATGTTTTGATGTCTGCCTGGATGCCTGCTCCTCCTCCGCTGTCGGAGCCTGCTATGGTAAGTGATGTGGTATATCTTTTCTGTTTCATATGTTTCTGACAAATATGAAACAAGAGGATACTATGCGATGAAATACGCGTTGGTCAGTTATCTTCAGGATAAACAATTCCCTCGCAGTCCTAACTGCTTACAGGTTCATAGGGTATAATCTCAGCATCTTCTTTTAAAATACCGGCATATCTCTTTAGATATCCTTTTAATTGATTTTAAAAATAAGAGCACCCCCTTGTTTCTATTTTTGGCAAAAGAACAAACTATTTCTTTTAAATACAAATAATTTTAAGATTTAAATTATAGAATTGTTAGTTTTAATTAAATGATGTTTGATAGAGTCTATTGATAATAATCTAATTATCAAATCTTATATGTCTTATTTTTAACCAAAATAAATTAATTCAATTTCTCCCGAAAATAAAAAAAGGACAGAAACAAAAAAGAGTGATTCCGAAGATATTTCTATCTGTCGGAATCACTCTTAATATTATTGAAGATTTACTTTGTAAATCCTTATTTTTAATATGCTCTTGCGAACAATACTCTCTGAAGAGACGGTTTACCTGTAACCATACAAACTCCCGGAGTTTTGTCACCATCCAAAGGAATACAACGAATCGTTGCTTTTGTTTCTTCTTTGATATATTCTTCAGTTTCAGGAGTACCATCCCAGTGAGCAAGAATGAATCCGCCCTCTTCGATTTTTTCCTTAAACTCTTCCCATGTGTCAACAGTCTTAGTTGTTGTCTCACGCATATCGTAAGCTTTCTTGAAGATATTCTCCTGGATTTTATCCAAAAGATCTTTTACGTAATCAGCGATACCATCCTGAGAAACAGTTTCTTTAGAAAGAGTATCACGACGGAAAACCTCCACAGTATTGTTTTCAAGGTCTCTTCCACCCATTACAAGACGTACAGGAACACCTTTCAATTCATATTCAGCGAATTTCCATCCCGGTTTTTTGTTATCACCGTTATCATATTTTACAGAAATACCATGTTTCTTCAATTCTTTAGTGATTTCAGCCACTCTTTCATTGATTTTCTCAAGCTGTTCGTCATTTCTGTGGATAGGAATAATTACAACCTGTATAGGAGCAAGTTTCGGAGGAAGAACAAGACCGTTATCATCAGAGTGTGTCATGATAAGAGCACCCATAAGACGTGTAGAAACACCCCATGAAGTTGCCCACACTAATTCCGGTCTTCCCTCTTTATTCATGAAAGTTACATCGAAAGCTTTTGCAAAGTTCTGACCAAGGAAATGAGATGTTCCCGACTGAAGAGCTTTACCATCCTGCATCATAGCCTCAATTGTAAATGTCTCAAGAGCACCCGCAAAACGTTCGTTAGCTGATTTGATACCTTTGATTACAGGAACAGCCATATAGTTTTCAGCGAAATCTCCGTAAACATTAATCATCTTAACTGCTTCGTCAATAGCTTCCTGCTCTGTCGCATGAGCTGTATGACCTTCCTGCCAAAGAAACTCAGCTGTACGAAGGAACATACGTGTACGCATCTCCCATCTTACTACATTTGCCCATTGGTTACAAAGGATAGGAAGATCTCTCCATGACTGGATCCAGCCTTTATAAGTATTCCATATGATAGTCTCAGATGTAGGTCTTACGATAAGCTCTTCTTCAAGTTTTGCTTCCGGGTCAACCACAACACCTGTTCCGTCAGGATTGTTTTTTAAACGATAGTGAGTTACTACAGCACATTCTTTTGCAAAACCTTCAACGTGGTCTGCTTCTTTACTTAAGAAAGATTTAGGTATGAATAACGGGAAGTAAGCGTTAACATGTCCTGTTTCCTTGAACATATCGTCAAGATAACGCTGCATCTTTTCCCAGATTGCATATCCGTAAGGTTTGATAACCATACATCCGCGAACTGCTGAATTCTCTGCCAAATCTGCTTTAATTACAAGATCGTTATACCACTGAGAGTAGCTTACAGATCTGGGAGTCAGTTCTTTTAATTCTTTTGCCATATAGTAAATTAATTTGTTTTGTTTCTGCCAACAAAAATCTTTTATTTAAGTTCCGCAAAAATACAAAAAACAATCAAGAATAAAATTCTATATTCTGCTATTATTTGTTATAATGGAAAACACCTGCATCAATTGATGTGTTTATTTTCTTTCCTTCAAGTTTATATATCGTTTTTGTTCCGTTCGATTCCTCCATCTCCATATATGTAAGCAGATAATTACTTTTATCATATCTGAGATGAAGTTTATCCGGAAGGATTCGGTTTTTCTTCTTCATTTCCACATCAATGATATACGAAGAAGCATCTTCCGAATAATTGAAAGAACAATTACCTATTGAATTCAGATCACCCTGAAAACAAGCGAAAAGCAGATTCTTTAATGAGCCGAATTTATTTTTATTCTGAGCATTCTTACTCTGGGTTTTACCGTTTGTAATCATAACGAACTGTTCCCCGTTTATGAGCAGAAGATCTCCCTGCGGATCATTATAACTCATGCAGACCTTATCATCCTTCTGATAATAGAATGTCCCCTTACTTAAAATCGCATTCTCAAGAATCTCGAAATGTTTCTCCTGGTTAAAAGGACAAACAATAGTGTTTACTTTCTCATTTTCAGATTTCAGTTTATTTATAAAATCTGATGTCGGCTCAGCTGCAAAAACATTTGCCGCAAAAGCAATTGAAAGAAACGATAGTGATAATTTTGAAATTGTCATGTCGTATTTATTTTTAATGACAGTTTTACATCGGTTCCTATTCTGACTACTATGAATACAATCCTCCGTTTATATTGATTACCTCTCCTGTTATATATGAAGAATCTTTTGAAACAAGGAAACCTACAAGATTGGCTACATCTTCAGGATCTCCGAATCTGTTGGCAGGAATCTGCTTTTTAAGTTCAGCCTCATTTAATCCGTCAACCATGTCTGTTTTGATATATCCTGGTGCGACAGCATTTACAGTAACATTCTTTCTAGCCACTTCCTGGGCAAGTGCTTTTGTTGCCCCTATTACTCCGGCTTTTGAAGCAGAGTAATTTACCTGTCCCGGAATACCTTTCAGACCTGAAAGAGAAACCATATTTACTATTCTTCCGAATTTCTTTACAAGCATAGGCTGAAGAAGAGGACGCGTTACATTAAAGAAACCGTCAAGACTTATGTTAACAACGCTCGACCAGTCTTCAGGTTCCATCCACATCATAAGATTATCTTTTCTGATTCCTGCATTATTAACAAGAACTTCGATATACTCACCTTTATGGTTTTCCTGCCAGTTTTCAATAGCACTTACCGTCTCTTCCCGATTTGAAACATCAAATTTCAGGATTTCGCCTTCTACGCCATAAGCTTCCACCATTTCTTTTGTCTTTAGAGCTTCTGCTTCATTAGAAACATAATTGATTACAACATTGTATCCCATTGAAGCAAGTTTCACACAAACCGCTCTTCCGATTCCACGGCTTCCGCCCGTTACCAAAGCATATTTCATAATATTATTATTTATCTGTTTTTTGTTATCTTTTTTATGGATCCTCAGGATCCTGTTATATTTAAAATCCTATATCTGCAAGCAGATTTTCTTTATCCAGAAGTTCCGAACATGTCATGATAGCTGTCATTGAAACACCAAGCACGCCATGTATCATCAGACTCTGACCTGTCATAAAAAGATTAGGTATCGGTGTTTTAGGTGTAAGCATTGTAAGCATGAGATTGTTACAATCTTTTCTTATACCGTATGCGGAACCATCTTCAATACCACAATAATCTCTGTAAGTAAGCGGAGTACTTGTATAAATCTTTTCAATAGAATCTTTTAATCCGGGAAGCCTGTCGGAAATAAAGTCAATACATTCATATGCTTTATCAAGTTTGAATTTTTCATAATCCTTACCTCTTTTGAAAAGAGAAGTGTCTTTCCATTCTTCAATTTCAGACATTTGCATAGGAGTAAGAATATCAACAATTCTTGTATATTCCGAATCATCTTCCGGAGGTAAAAAACTTACCATAACAGAGGACACACCGTTTTTCTTATCAGAGAACGAATTATCCCATGATGATTTCTCCTTATGTTTATATATATTATAATTCTGATATTTTATACTTCCTTCCTTAAGAAGGAGGCTTACGGTAAACATTCCGCCTGTATTCGCAAGATTCTTAACTCTTTTTCTGTAAAGATTTCTTATGAGTTTATTTTCTTTTACAAGATCTAATGTATTTGAAGGGTGTGCATTTGAGATAAAAAAATCCCCGTCAATAATGCTACCGTTCTCAAGACGTGCAGCTGTTACTACTCCGTCTTTATCCAGAAGTTCTTTAACCTTGCAACCGGTGATCACGGTTCCTCCGTTGTTTTTTATATTTTCTGAAAGTCTCTCAGCTATCTGCTGACCACCTCCCTTAATCCTCCATCCGCTTTGGATAAATGCAGAATTTACCTGAGCAAAAATATATAGAGGAAGTTTTTCCGGATCAAGTTCCATTTTAAGAGATGCTCCTGATAATATTTCGATAAGCAACGGATCCTTAATCTTATTTTTAAGATATTGGTAAGCAGGTGTCGTATAATATTCAGAACTGAACAATTCTGACGGATCATTTCTTCTCAGACTTGGAACAATCTGTTGTTTTACTTCATTCAGAAGCCTGCAATATTCGTCAATTTCTTCATAAAATTCACCAAGTTGCTTTTTAAGACTCTCTCCGAATTTTTCGATTCCGGAAGCGTAATAATAAGATTTGTCGCCTATTATCACCTCATCAGCAATATCATTATCAAGACGAAGCCAGGGAAGATCAAGTAGACCCAGATAACCGAATATTTTATTAAGAGGTTTCCCTTCATCAAGAGCCCCTATATAATGAAACCCGGTATCAAGAATATGTTTTCCTCTTTTGTAGCTCTGTATATATCCGCCTAATAGTTTATTCTGTTCAACAATCGTTACATTATAGCCATTCTTTGCTAAAATGCAGCCACATTGCAGACCTCCCAAACCTCCTCCAATAATAACGACTCTTTTTTTATCCATTATTTAGATTTCCTATAAAATATCGTACTCAAACTGACGATTTCGGATTATATGAATTTATTTCTTTATCTCAAGTTTTGAAAGGAATTTCCCGGTTCCTGTTTTCTGTTTTGCCTTTATTAAAAGACCGAAAAGAAACGGCTGTAAGGTATAAGATAAAAGCACGGTTGCACTCATACCGATTAATGTAGAAAAACCTATAGACTTAATAGCAGGATGTGTTGCAAACATTAATGAAACAACACCGGTAATAAGCACAATTGCAGAAAAGATAATTGCCGTTTTATGAAATATAAGCACATCCTTATTGCTTTGATACTTTGATATAAGACCGTCCATTATAAATATACTGTAATCGACTCCGATTCCGAATATGAAAGTAGAAATCACAATATTTATAAGATTAAACTGAAGGCCCATTGCTCCCATTATACCAAGCACTATTACCCAGCTCATTGCCATCGGAAGAAAAGCAAGAATAGCAAGTACAAGACTTTTAAATGAAATAAGCAATACGATAAAAACAAAGAAAGAAGATATGGCCAAAGTCATATTGAAGTCCTTATTTATAAGACTAACCATATCGCTGGTATAATAAAAAGGATCTATGACCAGAGAACCCGGTATGGAAGCAATTTCATCACTTACCTTATTTTGGTTCTCTTTTGTAGCAGTCACGGAAGTAAATATCATATAGCTGTCATCTGAAACTTCAATAATATTTGACATCAGTGCTTCAGGAAGAACATCACTTTCACATATTGAGACAGGTTCATAGCGTTGACTTATCATTTCTAAAAATGGTCTGAAAGTTGTTTCTCTGAACCCGTATTCCGAACCGTATTTTATAAGTGATTTTTTGACATTATCGACTTTTGAATTACTCCAGTAATTATTCCAGCATTCTATTCTTTCCTCCTGTTCCTTTTCTGTAAGAAAAAGGGAATTCCCTTTAGAATAAGTTTCAAGCAAGCCTTCATCTTTTAAAATCTCAAGTCTTCTTGTTATCTCGCGACTTTTAAGAATTGCAGAATCAAGGTTATCAGAAGTTGCAGCATAATATGTTGTAACCATTCCCCTGGCAGTCTTTTCCGTGAATATCTTCTGAGAACGTACTACATTTTCTTCATGATATCCTATATTCTTAAGATCTGAATCAAATGTTACAAAATTTTTCAGATATAAAGAAGCTCCGAACAGAATCACTATGATTCCAATCAACCACTTCTGTTTCTCAAAAGGATATGAGTTTATTTTTTCCAGAAAAGCAAATGCTTTATCTGATCTTTTATTTCTTTTGGTATTGAAAAGATGCGGAAGAAATACAAGAGCGAAAAATGTTGTACCGATAAGTGCGAGAGATGCAAAAAGACCGAAATCTTTTAAAAGCTCAGATTTAGTAAACAGAAGTCCCATGAACGAGCCTATTGTTGTCAGACAACCCAGAATAACAGGTACTGTCTGATCTTCAAGAACCTTAACCGGATCGGTAACATATTTATAATGTGTTATTACATGAAGACAATAACTTAGAGCAACCCCAAGAACAATAGCTCCTATTCCGAGAGCCATAAGAGACATTCCTCCCTTGATTATATAGATCATTGCCAAAGCAAATATGGCACCATAGATCACCGGAAGAATAAGCAGAAACAGAGTCGATTTATTTTTAAAACACAATCCTATTATGAGACTTATTATTATCATTGAAACAGAAAGAGTCATAATAAGATCTTTTTTTATCTGGCGGGAATTATATACACTCTGTACGGGTGCCCCGTGATATAATATCTCGACAGAAGGATATTTCTGTCTGAAATCAACGATTGCCTTATCAATCAGATCGATTAATTCAATACTATGTTTTGCATCAAAAGATTTGAATGCAGGTGAAATAAAAGCAAGTGCAACCGTAGTATCTGTTGTAAAAAAGTGAGAATCGTATATAAGATAATTACCTCCCATACTCTCTTTTAAATCTCCCGTACCGCTGAAAATAGTGTTTCTTAAACCGATAGGATCGATTCGCACAAGGTCCATCATTGCACCTCCTGCCGCTGAGCCGAGAATCTCAAAATTAGAAGACATCTGCATCTCAATCTTATCTTCAGAAAGAGATTCCTCTATTGCATCATATGAGGATGTCGGAATGAATACAGGAGCATTATCATAAAGATATCCTACTGCGTCAATAAGCATTTCTTCATCAAAATCATACAAAACATTATCAAGTAAAACATTTGTTGAATCTGCATTACTTATAACTGACATGAAATCATCACAAATCATTGACAGTTTTTCAGGTTCATCACCCGTAAAAAGAACAAAGATTTTATCCTTGACTTTCAGATTTCTGAAAACAAGCTGCTCGTTTCCTCCGGTTTCCGTAGACGGAAGAAGTTTTGTTATATCTTCTTCGTATACCACTTTCGAACCCAGATATCCGAAAATTAAAAAGCTGAGAATCATTAATGAATACATCAATGATTTATGTTTGCTGAAAAACTTATATAATGCGATGTTCAATCTTGTCATATTCCGCTTATTTTACCTCTGTAAGCACTAGTTAATCTTTCTTTTCTATCAATTCGCCTTTGAAAGTCATAAAGACTGTCATATCATCTTCAATAGTAGCGTTTATTTTATATTTATCCTCTGCCATGAAGTCGTTTTGAATCTTTACAAATACTCTTGGATTATCGAGCGGTGATATTACAGCTGATAACCGGCATACGGAAATATTTTCTATAAGTAACTCTTTTCGTGCAGCAATGGAACTGCATTCTTTTATCATCTGCATATTACATACTCCGGGAGAAACCGGCATTCCCGGAAAATGTCCCTCATAAACAGGATGATCCGCAAGAAGATCTACTTCAAAAACATCACATTTACCGTCATTTATATGTGACACAAGTTTATAATAAGTATCTTTTAATCTCATGATTTCTATGTTTTATTGATTCCACCTTTTTTTCCATTCAAGAAAGAAATCAGGGTTTGAAACCTCAAATGTACCGTCAAGGCTCTGAAAAAGCTGTATAGTACGGGCTGTTGTAAGCAATTCATGATCCGACTCTCTATAGATTCTGTAATCAAATATCAGTTTTGCCGCTCGTGAAGGCACATATGTTATTTCAACGATAAGTGTATCTCCCACTTTAGCACTGTTAAGATATTTGAACTGCATATCTGCAATAGGTGCTACAAAGCCACTATTGTATATATGCATATATTCAAGTCCGAATTTTTCGCCAAATGCTTCACGTCCGTCTTCAAGATATTTGACATAACTTCCATGCCATACGATCTTCAGTGAGTCAACTTCGCTAAATCTTACTTTTACCGGCACAGAAAGTGACAGGACCGGTTTTTCTTCTTTCTTCAATTTATTCATCCTTTATAAAGATCTTCATTTGACATGAAGCTACTATATCATTTTCCGAAACTACTTCTCCTTTAATGAGAGATATACTCATAGCCTCTGAAATCACTGTTATATTGGTTTTTATTTTACTTCCTATTTCAGGCAGTTTATGGACTTTGAATTTCTTGACCTCTCCTATAAAACCTATTGGTGCAGGAAGATTCTTCTTATATGCCTTATATCCAGCAAAAGCTGAAGCGGATTGTGCTATGTGCTCTATTATACCGGGTTCGGTAAGTACTTTACCATCACAAAATATATTATCATGAGCAACTGTAAGACCGGTCAGCGCAGATTCTTCATCTGCTTCAAACAATGTATCAACCATAACAATAGGTGCTCTCTGTGGAATAAGACGACCTAACTGTTCACCTTTGAATAAGACTTTATCCATAATATTAAATTTTTCGATAATATTATTTCATCAGCAGCATAGCGCAGATAAAACAAATCATCAGTAATGAATTATCATAAATGCATTAAGCGTTTACTATTCATAGAAATAGATAAACGCTTAATATTTCAGAACTTATTACGCTGCTATTCTTTCAGAAATAAAACCGTATAAGTCATCAAATGTCTTGATTGTTGTTACTTCAGTACCTTTAATCTTAACACCAAATTCGCTTTCGATAAGTGCAACCATATCTACAAGGCTAAGACTGTCAAGCATCAAAGTTTCTTTAATGTTTGCATCTGCTGAAATTGTTTCAACTTCCACTTCAAATTCTTCTGCAAGAACTTCATTAACTTTAGATATCAACTCCAGATTTCCCATTGTTTTTTATTTATTAATTTATAAAATATTAATCTATGTTTTTTACTATTAATGTTGAGTTTGTTCCTCCGAAACCGAATGAATTAGACAGGAACATATCGAATTTCTTTTCCACTCTTTCAGAAGGTATATTCAGAGCAGCAGAATCTTCATCAGGATTCTCAAAATTAAGATTTGCCGCAATAAAATTGTTTTTCATCATAAGCATTGAATAAACAACCTCACTTGCTCCAGCCATCCACATTTCATGTCCGGTAAAGCATTTTGTAGAAGTTACTTCCGGTTTATGATCACCTAATACATTTGCTATAGCCTTTGCTTCATTTCTGTCTCCCACAGGAGTTGATGTAGCATGAGCATTGACATATCCGATTTCTTTAATATCGATTCCGGCATCTTTAATCGCCATGTTTAGTGATCTGCTCGGACCGTCAACATTAGGAACAGAAATATGATCTCCGTTTGAGGAGAAACCATATCCGATAATTTCAGCAAGGATAGTAGCACCTCTTTTAACAGCAGACTCATAGCTTTCAATTACGATTGTAGCTGCTCCTCCTCCGGGTACAAGACCGTCTCTGTCTTTATCAAAAGGACGTGATGCTTTTGTCGGCTCATTTTCTCTGGTTGAGAAAGCGCTGATTCCGTCAAAACTTCCTATTGAAAAAGGATTTACTTCCTGAGCTCCGCCACAGATAACACAGTCCTGTAATCCGGATCTGATCAGTAAAGTTCCAAGGCCGATTGCATGCGAACCGCTTGCGCAAGCTCCTGAAACAGTAAGGTTCATTCCCTTAAGCTTAAAAATACAAGCCAGATTCATAGTCACTGTTGAGTTCATAGACTGGAATATAGCTCCCGAGCCAACAAGTGTCGTATCCTTTTTCTCACGCATTGTATCAACACTTTTCACCACTGCATCTGCAGAACTGTCGTTCCCGTATAATAACCCTACTTCGTTTTTATCAAGAAACTCCTGATCTATACCTGCATGTTTTAAGGCATCGCGCGTAGCACAATAAGCATATTTCGCCTGTTCCGGCATATATACTCTCTGCGATCTGGTTAATTCTTTCTTCAGATCCGGTTCATCAAGTTTTGCTGTTAAAGCAGAACGAAACCCCATTTCCTTACGTACAGGATCGAAAACAATTCCGGAAATTCCATTAAAAAGTGAATCTTTTACCTCTTCTAAATTTTTTCCCAGACATGAGTATATACCCATACCTGTGATAACGACTTTTCTATTCATTATATTAAAATTTAAAGCTTCTCTAATTTGAGTTTATATTAAATAGCTTGTTTGAGATCTGAATCTCCTATCTCATCCAATTTATTAAAAAGTTTTTTTCTTAATGACAGCAATCTTTCCAGACGCCCTTTTTTCTTTAATGAGTTAAATTTCAATTCACTCTTAAGTTTTATATAACCGATTCGGTATTTCCATGCAAAAAGTCCGAGATAAGGCAAGGTGCATAAATAAATTAAAGAAGCCCACCATAGTCCGGTTAAATTGAGCATAAGAAAAAATGACAATATATAAAACAAGGGAATTGTCACAATTATAGATAATCCATAATATATGGATCCGTCAAACATATGATCTTCAAGTTTTCTTGTTATAAGTTTTGGAGCAAGAAAAATAAATATATTAGGAAAAAGAGAGATCAGAAATAATGGAAGTAATAAAATTCCGATCATAACACGTGATATTACCGAAGCTCTCGAAAACTCCTTTTCGTAATTCCAGTTTCTGAAATTGAATTTACTCTCAAGAGCTTTTGCCTCCAGAGCAGTTTTATAAATTTCTTTTGTTTCTGACGGGTAAGCATCATTATGTTCTTCAAGTTTTGATATGAGTTCTTTATCTGTTATAAGTTTTTCAGGAAGAGATAAAGGATCTTTTCCTTTTTCTCTTGCGAATTCATTACCATAACTTCCTCTGATATACTCTATAGCCTCATTATTATCATGATCTTCTATATTAAGCATCAGCTCATATATTTTTTCTCTTATTAGCTTATTAAGTTCACGCTGTACGGTACGCGGCTTGGTTTTATATCTTTCATAATATGGAGAAAGAGCTATAGGCTCCCCGTATTTTACAAGAACATCCGCCTGAATGTGAGAAAAAGAAGAATAATGATTACAGGACGGAAGAATATATACCTCTTTCTCAAAATTGCACTTTTCGGCAGCTTCAAAGGCAAGAATAATATATGCCATCGAGAAACTTCCCAGCCATCTTACAACCTGATGTGTAGCTTCCGGATACATAAGAACAGTACGTCCTTTCGCCAGTTCGTTTGAAGCGATATCAAATGTTTTTTTATTATTTTCAACTGATTCAATGCCTTCATGACTCATACGATAAGCAGGAATCAGGCCCAAAAATGTAAGAAATCGGCGTGCTATAGGATTTTTGAAAACATCAGCGCGTGCAAAGACATTTATTTTTCTGTCTCTAAAAGTAAACTGCACGGCTAACGGATCATTCAGACAGTTCTGATGATTTGAAACTATTAAAAGAGGTGTTCCGTCAGCAGGAATATTTTCCCTACCGAGAATATGATAGTTTCTGTAATATAGTTTATCATGTACAAATCTCATATAACACCTGGTTATATTATACATGAATGATGGCTTTATATCTGGTTTTCTTTCCATACATCTGTTTTTATTAAATCCAGTAAAAGCAAACAAGATCTTCGATATCCGTCAAGAGAAGTAATATCGTCGGCTGCCGGTTTTTCAGGGTTTTTAGATGGCTCATATGTTATTCCGGAAAATATAGAGGAAATAAGATCAATATCAATGTCCTGTTTTATCAGTTTTCTTTTATGACTTACTTCCACTGCCCGTTTCCAAAGCTGAAATTTTCTGATTCTTGTTTCCTTAAGTTTTTCCTTTATCGCCGGGAAATGTGCAGCTGCATAAATAAGTAATGAGTTTAGTTTTGAGAAAAGATATTCTTCATCACTATATAAAGTAAGCAGATCGTAGATATTCTTATAATATTCTACAAATTTATCAATCAGCTCATCTATTGTTATATCATCATTCAATGACTCATAAAATGAATCAAACTTTTTTATATAATATTCTTCAATAGAACATAAAAGCAGTTCTTCCTTATTTCTGAAATAATAGTACAGCGATGCCCGTCCAATATTCATCTTTTCCTGTAATATGGATATCGACATTTCCTTGTATCCATGTATATAGAATAATCCGAATGCCTCCTCTAATATTAATTCCTTATTAATTTTCACTTTGCAATTCCCCTGAAATAGGTTTAGTATACAAAATAAATCATTTTCACAAATTTCAACAAATTAATACATAGATAAGTATTTATTTTTTAAATAAAGAAGTGAAAATTTTAAATGAAATGACCGATTCTTTAACCTAACCCTAGTTATAAGATACAAAAAAGGTGCTTTTCTGAGAAAAGCACCTTAATATTTTATTGTTAGGAAATATTACATATTCATACCGCCACAGCAAGGAATCACCTGTCCTGTAACGTAAGACGACATATCAGAAGCAAGGAATGTACATACATTTGCTACATCTTCCGGAGTTCCACCTCTGCGAAGCGGAATCTGTTTTGCCCACTCTTCTTTAACCTGATCAGATAACTGACCTGTCATTTCCGTAATAATGAAACCGGGAGCAACACAGTTGGCACGAACACCTCTTGACCCAAGTTCTTTTGCTACAGATTTTGCCATACCGATCATACCTGCTTTTGAAGCAGAATAGTTAACCTGACCTGCATTACCTGACACTCCTACTACAGAGCTCATATTGATGATGCTTCCTGATTTCTGACGCATCATAATTGGTGTACATGCGTGAATAAAATTAAATGCAGATTTAAGATTTACATTTATTACAAGATCAAACTGCTGTTCAGACATTCTCATTAAAAGGCCGTCACGTGTAATGCCGGCATTGTTTACAAGAATATCAATTCTTCCGAAATCAGAGTGAATCTGATCTACAACCTGTTTGGTTTCATTAAAATCTGCAGCATTTGAAGCATAACCTTTTACTTTTACACCAAGTGCCTCTATCTCTTTTATAGTTTGTTCTGCATTCTCATCGATTGCAAGATCTGTAAACGCAACATTTGCTCCTTCAGAAGCGAATTTTAAAGCGATAGCTTTACCGATACCGCGTGCTGCACCTGTAACAAGAGCAACTTTTCCTTCTAATAATTTCATATCTTATTATAGTTTGTTTAAATTATATCCGTTTGTATCGGATAAAAAGTATTCTTAATATGTAGTTTTTTATTTTTTTATCCCATTGAAAACAAGGTCAAGAATATACTCTCTTAATGTATATCTTGTAATGCCTAGCTCTGTAAAAACGCCCCTTATATATGGCACGTCAAGTCCCCTTAATGCATAATGCAACGTGAGAGCTCCGATCTCCACATTTGGAATCGAGAAAAGATCTTCCTTAACACCCTGGTTAAGTATAGATTTTAGAATTTCTATTTCCTGATTGTCAAATGTTTTTCTGACTCTTTCGACTTCCCATATATCTCTGAAAAATTCAGCTCTTAATGTTCCGTTTCTGAATACAGTCTCTTTTATGGCATCCATTCTCATAAAAATATATCTAACCAGTTTATCATCGGCAGCCATATTCAGTCTTTCCACGCTTCTAAGATTATCAGCAAGAAGATTCAGCTCCGATTCAATAACAGCCATATATATATCCTGCTTATTTTTGAAATAAGTATAAAGAGTACGACGTCCTTTATTGGAAGCTTTCGCGATATCATTCATCGTCGTATTCTCTATTCCCTCTTTCGCAAAAAGGCGACGGGCTACATCTATTAACAATTCTCTGGTTTTTGACATATATTTCCGTTCAGCAGATATTTTATGAGATTTTAGACATGCAATTCGGTTATGAATTGCACAATTAATTTTATACTGTGCGAAAATATATATTTTATTTCGGTTTACAAAAATTTAAAAAAGCATATTTTTTCATTTTTTTATAACATGTGATCTTATGTTTATCTTGATAAACATTATTCATACAAGATAAACTCTAAGAAATTATTTGAATTTATAGATCCTTATTACAATAATTAAAAGAAGAAATAGCTATGCTATCAGATATAACTGGAACATATTATTCATTAGAGTTTACATAATTTAAAACTGCATATAACAAAACATTAATATCTCTCAAATTTACCCAATTTATACAACAAAAAACCAAGGTAACAAATTATATATCAAGATCTTATCAGGTAAATATTTTAAGGAAATCATTATCGGGCATCTTATCCTTAAAACAATTCTGTTTTACAATGGTTATAAAAATTAATTATAGTCAAATATTTATACCAAAAATATATGTCACTTCTCTTTTCACCTCTTAAAATCAAAGATGTGGAAATAAAAAACCGCATCATGATGTCTCCGATGTGTCAGTATTCCGCAAAAGACGGACACGCAAAAGACTGGCATTTTGTTCATTACGGCACCCGGGCTGTAGGTGGTGCCGGACTTATTATGTTCGAAGCTACAGCTGTCTTACCTAAAGGGAGGATTACCTATGGCGATCTTGGATTATGGACAGAAGAGCACGCCCAAAGGCTTAAACATATAACAAATTTCATTAAGTCTCAGGGTTCTGTTGCCGGCATCCAGCTTGCACATGCAGGCAGAAAAGCTTCTTTGCAACTTCCCAAAGACGGAGACGGACCTTTGAGGGATGCTGAAGGTGCATGGGAAATCGTTGCTCCCTCTGCTATACCTTTCGGAAATAACTATCAGGTCCCGACCGCATTATCAATATGTGATATTCACTCTATTGAAGAGTCATTTGCAAATGCAGCTCAGAAAGCCTTTGTAGCCGGTTTTGAAGTAGTTGAGATACATGCTGCCCATGGCTATCTTATTAATGAATTTATGTCTCCGGCAACAAATAAGCGTACAGACGACTACGGAGGTTCGTTTGAAAACAGAATAAGATTCCTACTTGAGATAATAGATCATATAAAGTTTGTCTGGCCGGATAATCTGCCCATATTTGTGCGTATATCAGCAACTGACTATGTTGACGGAAGCTGGGATATCAATCAAAGCATTATGCTCGCCAAGGAGCTGAAAAAGAAAGGCATTGATGTCATCGATGTCTCAAGCGGAGGATTGGTTCCTGATGCCAAAATACAATATGATTTCGGTTATCAACTTGCTTTCGCTGAAAGAATTCATAAAGAAACCGGTATAATGACGGCAACAGTAGGTATGAACACAACTGCCGAACAGGGAGAAATGATATTAAGAGATGATATGTCTGATATCGTTGTTTATGGCAGAGAATTACTCAGAGATCCATATTTTGCTCTAAATGCAGCAAAAGTCGTTCATGATGATATAGAATGGCCTGTCCAGTATATCAGGGCAAAAAACAAATAAGACCTTATTATAAAATCTCTGAGAAGAGAATATTTACATAAATTGCTATTATATAGTTCTTAGTATTGCGGTAAGATTAATTGGAATAAACATATTAATTTTACCGCAAAAAATTTTATGGCAGAGAAAATTCATAAAACGAATGCAATTAGGATTCTCGATAAATCTAAGATTCCCTACAACATTGTCACATATCAGGTCGACGAATCGGATCTTTCAGCCGTTCATGTAGCAGATCAACTGAATCAGAACGTCAAACAGGTATTTAAAACTCTTATTCTCAAAGGTGATAAAACCGGATATTTCGTATGTATCATTCCTGGAGATGATGAAGTAAATCTTAAAAAAGCAGCAAAAGTTTCAGGGAACAAAAACGCTGAAATGATTCCGATGAAAGATCTTCTTTCCGTCACGGGATACATAAGAGGTGGATGTTCGCCTATCGGAATGAAAAAAATATACCCTACATATATCCATGAATCTTCTACAGATTTTGAATATATATATATCAGTGCAGGTATTCGCGGCATGCAGATATGCATAAACCCTGCAGAATTGATTTCCTTCCTGAAAATGATATCTTCTGATATTATTTGAATATACAACCATAACATAATACAGAAAAGGGAAGTGACCACAAAATCACTTCCCTTTTCTTCTTTTATATTAAAATATTATGCTTCTGCTTATTTTATCATTTCAAATATTGTATTCTTGTATTTATTATGATCTCTGAGATCATTTCTCAGACAATAATCACCTTTTTTATCCACAAGAACATAAGAAGGTATTCCGTCAATATTGAATTTATCACATAGATAGCTCCATTGCGCATCATTAATTCTGTAATGTTCTCCTCTTATTTCTGATATCATAGTCTGATATGTAGTCAGAGGTGATGATTCATTTGCAATGTAAATCCATACAACATCATCATTGTTCATCTCTTCATTTTTCCAAGGCTCTATAGCTTTTATGGAACCGCGACAAGGACCGCACCAAGTATTCCAAAAGTCGACCATCACGACTTTTCCTTTATGTTTAGCGATAATTTCATCAAAAAGCTTTTCAACTTTTACTTCCGGAGTAGGAATAATGCAGAATTTCCCTTCGAGATCCTTTGCTTTCTGTCTTACGCCGTCCTGTATCATTCCGCATGCTTCCGCAAAAAACTGAGATTTATATGATTTTAGTTCTTCCATATCTGAATCAGAAAGAAGGTTGTTATTTGCTTTAAAGATCATAGGTCTCACTTTTACACATTCTCGGACAAATGCATTATCATCATCTATTAGATTTTTACATTCTAAATCGCTATTAGGCATTACAGTCATAAAATCAGAGCATATAAACATTTTCGGTTCATTAAAATCAATCGCCTGAATCATGTTTTTCTCGTGTTCCGGCTTAAGTTCGGCAAACTTATAATCTATAGGCTGTTTATAGTCCCAGGCATTATTGGCATTACGATAATTATAAACCAACAGATAATCAAAATCTTTGATAGCCTGAACATATTGAATCTTAAGCTCAATAGAGGCTAACTCTTTCAACATCTGAGAACAGTTTTCTGAATAAGTGATTTTATTCATTATCGAAACATATGCAGAGTCAATCTTAGCAGCATATTCTTCTGCTGAATCTTTATAATCAATAATATCTCCGTTATATAAATTCATTCTTAAAGAAGAAAGAAGATCTGTATAAATATCACTGAAGCCGTTAATATTACGATAAGTTCCTGTTGTGAAAACAGATTGTCGTGTATTATTCCTAGCGACACTTCTTGACTTAGCAAATTCCCTGAATGCAACTTCCTGAAGATCTATATATACATCTGTAATTTCACCTGGTGCAACCATGAATTTTCCCACCATACGTCTTCCCGCTACCAAAGCTATTTCCGATGTCCCTACCTGATCAAATGATAAAGTTCCGCTGCCGCTTTCTTCATCTATCTTCAGATTATGCTCATTCTGGCCACCAAGCATTGTATTTTCATAAAGACTAACTTCCTTATAAATACCTTTTCTGTAACCAAGAAAAGTAACATTTAAAGTTGTATTCGCTGATTTAAAAACAGGATCAGGGAGATCTCCGTCAATAGGTTTCGTGCAGAGTTCTGCCGGCAGACCTGACGGATATTCATCTTGTGAGTATTTTCCGGTAAGGTCTATTCCATAAACTTTGAAACAATCTTCGCAATCTGATTCTATAAAGTCAAAACTCTTTACATTTTTCGGCAATGCTCCGAATTTAAGAATAAAAGATGCCTGACCTGATTCCGGCATCCAGAATTCCGTATCAAGGTCAATGCCTTCTGAACCGGTTATAATATATTTTTCTCCGTTTGCCTGAATATAACTGTCACTGACAATTCTTATCCAGTAATTAGGAATATATCTTGCATCTATATGCAGGATTGTGGCAGAATCATTTAATTCAACCTTTGAAATTGCGATGGTTGTACTGTTTGCTGCTTCAAACAAGGGATTTTCTATTACTGTTTTGAATTTCGGAACACATCCGATGGCAAGTGTCAACAATATGGAAATCAGAGATTTCCCGAATAGGTTATTCATAATTTTATTGTTTTGAGATTAGTGTTATTCAAAGATATTCAATCACAATAAATAAAATTATATAATATAAATATATTTATACTTAATGTGTTTTTTAACATTGTATATACAAATAAATAAAGATCTTTTACTCTTTAATCTGATATCAGTTTGTTTATCAGAAAAGGATCTTCTAATGTTGGTCAGAAAAAAATATTCAGTTTTAAATTAATTATTCTTGCAGTAACTAATTCTTAGATCTTCCTCCCTTATTATCTCCGGCTTCTCATTTTTAAACATTTATAAATAAATTATGAATATCATAAGAATTTGTATTAATGAAACTTGAATAACTTTATGACCTAATTAAATTGAAATCGGCTTTTATATATGGAAAGTAATTTTGAGAAACTAAACAATAAATATCTTAAGCAGGAAATAAGTCTATCTGGTGTACGTAGCATTGAATATTATAAAAAAATTGCCGAAAATTATGCAGAACTGGAAGGGTCTATTGTTGTATTAAGCGATATGCATTACAATAAAAGCTATCTCTATTATGGAGAATTTGCAAAAACCTTAGGACTACCTCCATGTAATAACATAGATGATATATGGGAAAAAGATATTATGGATCATTTTCATCCTGAAGACCTAGAACAAAAATTCATCCAGGAACTTCTGTTTTTAAATTTTATCAGACATAAACCCAAAGCAAAAAGAAACGGATATTGTCTTATGCAACCTATAAGAATGAGAAATGAGAACGGGAAATGGTATTCTGTAATACATAAAGTATTATACATTCCTGAAGATAAAGGCAATTTGTGGTTATCTTTCTGTTTATACAGTCCGATAGAAGGATTAGAAAATCAAACATGCTTCATATTAGAGACAGCAACCGGAGTTCGTCATTTACTCTCTGAATTAGAAGGTAAAAACATTCTGTCAGAACGAGAAAAAGAGATCCTTCGCTGTATTAATCTTGGCTTCTCAAGTAAAAAAATAGCAGACAAATTATTCATCAGTGTAAATACAGTAAGCAGGCATCGTCAAAACATTATGAAAAAACTACAGGCTAATGGTTCTATTGAAGCCTGCAATATAGCACAACGCTTACAACTGCTTTAAAATGGTTATTTTTAATTATTGTATCTGCTTAGAATGCAGTGTATTTTTGCATTTTAACAAATACTAATAATTAATGAATAGGAATCTAATGAAAGAGAGATTTGTTTCTCTGTTTGCTGCTATCTTCTGTATAGCATGTACAAATAAAAATCCTCAAATTAACGTCACTGAGAATACAGAAACAGAAAACAATTACACATTAAATTTAAATGTCGGTAATCCATGCAATATTGAATTTGGAAATGTTAAGTTCACCCGGTCTGTCAACGGAGCTGAAAATCTGATAAAAATAGATGAAAATAACAGGTTGTATTTTAAGGCTACTGAAAAGATGGATTTCTTCTGTGATCCGGATAATAAAATATCAAATAATACTGCTCCCATCCTTTTAACAGAAATAGATAATACCCTGCCATTCAACTTTACGGCAAAGGTAAGCCCTGAATTTACTCCAAACGGAATGTATAATGCTGCAGTTCTGTACATCTATACTAATGATAAATTCTGGCAGAAGTTTTGTTTTGAACAGGATGAAAGAGGGAAACATCGTATTGTCACGGTAAGAACTATCGGAACTTCAGACGATAATAATCATGATATTATTGAACAGGACGAGGTATATCTACGCATATTCAGTGATACCAAAACTATTGCTTTCTATTATTCCCTCAATTGTAAAGAATGGCAAATGGTGCGATTATATAAAAATTATTATCCTGAGAAAATATATCTGGGCATCTCTAATCAGTGCCCTGTTGATAAAGTCAGCTACAGTTATTTTGAAACCTTATCTATCACAACAGATAATCTGACAGACATCCGTCTGGGTAATTAAGCCAAAACTATTTATGGAGCAAGTGTATTTGAAGCCAAAACCTCGATTCGAGATTCTGGACGGACTGCGTGGTGTCGCAGCATTAATTGTAGTAGCTTATCATTTAACAGAATGTTATCCTGAAGGATATACAAGTAAATTTTTTGCACATGGATATCTGGCTGTTGATTTTTTCTTTGCTTTAAGCGGATTCGTAATGGGATATGCATACGACGACAGATGGAACAAGATGAATATCCGAGATTTTTTCAAACGAAGAATTACACGCTTACATCCTTTAGTTGTATTCGGAACTTTAATGGGAGTATGTTTTTTCTATTACACAGGAAGCATTGAATTATTTGATAAGGTAGATTCGGCAGCCTGGTGGATGGTTTTGATTCAGGGTTTCCTTACTATGTGTATGATACCGTTGCCGATATCGATGGATATCAGAGGATGGGGAGAAATAACAAGTATCAACGCTCCGATCTGGACCTTGATTTATGAATATATTGCAAATATTCTTTATGCTTTGGTTTTTCGTCATCTAAATAAACCTGTATTATGTATACTTGTAGCATTAACGGCTGTTTTTACCGCCGATTGCTGTCTGCATCTGAATTTATGGGGACTTCTGGTCAGCGACTGGAATAGTTACTCTGTAATAGGAGGATTTATACTAAATCCTGAACATATTTATATTGGATTTGCAAGATTATTATATCCTTTCCTTGTAGGATTATTACTTTCAAGAATCGGCAAAACGATAAATGTTAAAAATGGATTTTTTGTAACTTCACTTTTAATAACCATCATGCTATGTGTTCCCACATTAGGCGGAGACAACAGACTTTTGGATGGTATTTATCAACTATTTTGCATCTTATTGTTATTTCCTTTTATTCTTATTATTGGTGCGGGAAGTACAATAAAAAGCCAAAAAACCATTAGATTATGTTCCTTTTTAGGAGAAATCTCCTACCCTCTTTATATCACGCACTTTCCGCTAATGTATATGCATACAAGTTGGGCGCACCGTCATCCTGACGCTCCTCTGGGAACTCACATATTTGTTGCCGTAACCACATTATTTGTTGCACTGGGACTGGCATGGGCCTCACTCAAACTTTTTGACGAACCGGTACGTGAATGGTTGAAAACACAATGGCTGGAGAAAAAACACAAAATTAAATATCGTTGATTTAAACGGGGTTTAATTTTATCTCACCTACATTATCTTAGAATAAAATAATAAACGAAAGAACCGCGAAAGGAAAATTCAATCCTTCGCGGTTCTTTTATTTTTATTATATCTTACTTTATATTCAGATAAGAATCTTTAAATCCTAAGAAATATAATACTCCTTCAAGTCCGATAGTTGAAATAGACTGGTTTGCATTTTCCTTCACTTTTGGTTTTGCATGGAATGCTATTCCAAGGCCTGCAGCAGTAAGCATTGGAAGATCGTTTGCTCCGTCACCTACAGCAACAGTCTGCATAATATCTACATTTTCAACCTGTGCAAGAAGTCTGAGAAGTTCAGCTTTTCTTTTGCCGTCTACAATCTCACCAAGATGACGCCCTGTTAGTTTTCCGTCATCATTAATCTCAAGTTCATTGGCATATACATAGTCAAAACCAAGTTTCTCTTTAAGATAATGACCAAAATAAGAAAATCCCCCTGAAAGGATTGCTGTTTTGAATCCCATCTTTTTCAGAACTTTCATCATTCTTTCAAGCCCTTCAGTATAAGGCAAATTTTTTGCTATATCTTCCATTACAGAAATATCAAGACCTTTAAGAAGAGAAACTCTTTCTATAAAACTCTCTCTGAAATCGATTTCCCCTTTCATTGCACTTTCTGTTATGGCTTTTACTTTTTCTCCCACACCGGCTCTTTCTGCAAGTTCATCGATAACCTCAGTCTGAATAAGAGTAGAGTCCATATCAAAACATATAAGACGGCGGCGACGGCGATACATATTATCAACCTGAAATGAGATATCAAAATCATACTGATATGTAAGTCGCATAAATGCGGTTTTCATTTCCTCAATATTTCCAGGAGTTCCTCTGACAGAAAGTTCTACACAGGATTTACTTTTTGTGGTATCATCATCAAGGGCAGGACGACCGGTCAGACGCTGAATCGCATCAATATTAAGATTCTGCTGAGCAATAATCTTTGTTACTTCTGCAATCTCTCTAGCTGTAAGAGTTCGGCCCAGAAGAGTTATGATATAACGATTTTTCCCTTGTCGGCTCACCCAATCATTGTATTCCTGGATTGTTACCGGTTTAAACCGAATATTTACATTTAGCTCGTTAGCTCTGAACAGAAGATCCTTCATGATCTTTCCTGCTTTATCATCAGTTGTCTTAAAAAGAATACCAAGAGAAAGGTGGTGATGAATATCAGCTTGTCCGATGTCTAGGATTGAGGCATTATGTGATGCTAAAACTTCTGTCAACGCAGAAGTCAGGCCCGGTTTGTCAGCTCCCGAAATATTAATCAGGATCAATTCTGTCTGATCTCCCATTTTTGAAATATAGGTTTAATAATTAGATATCTTTTAAAAATCTGAAATTATAACAAGTAAAATATTTTATGAATTATAATGGTTAACTTTATTTAGGAGCCTTGATATATAAATATATAGCTATGAAAGTATAAAGTATATTAGGTATCCATACTGCAAGCAGCGGAGAAGCCTGACCGGTCACCGCAAATGTTGCCGTAATCGTTGTAAAAAGGATATATGAAAAGCTCAGTCCCAAACCGATACCTATGTTAAGTCCCATCCCCCCTTTCACTTTTCTTGAAGAAAGAGCCATCCCAATCGCAGTAAGGATAAAGGCTGCTCCCATCATAGCGAATCGGTTATAATATTCTATCTCAAAACCAACGATATTTGCGACCCCCCTCTCTTTTTGCTTATCTATATACGCCTTAAGTTGCGGTGTATTCATTGTCTCAAAATCATATTTCGAGATAAGAATATCCGAAGGTTCAAACATAATCGTAGTATCCATTGCAGTTCCGCGGGTAATGGTCTCCTCCATTCCGTTGAAGTTACGTATCATATAATCTCTCACCTTCCAACGATAAAGAGTATCAAAAACAATCGTTCTTGCAGTAAGCCTTGAAACAAGTTTCTTATCATCAAATTTTTCAAGAGAAAATCTGAAGCCGGTTTTGGTCGGATTATCATACCTCTCAAGATAGGCAATCACTCCGGGCTCCACCATAAGCTGATTGTTTCTGGCATAGGTGGTTTCCTTATTCTTGTAATACCTGTTAAGAAATTCATTCCTGTTGGTATTGGCCGGAGGAATCACAAAGCTGTTAAGCAGAAAAGAGAAAGTTGCAATTATGGCAGCTGATATGAAATAAGGCCGCATAAGACGATTAAAACTCACTCCTGCTGCAAGCATTGCGATGATCTCGGAATTCTCTGCCAGTTTCGATGTAAAGAAAATTACCGCTATAAATGTAAAAAGCGGGCTAAAAAGATTAGCGAAATACGGGACAAAGTTTATATAATACTCAACAATCTTTTCAAAAGGAGTATCATTCTTCATAAAAGCGTCCATCTTCTCATTATAATCGAAAACTACAGTTATCGACAAAACAAGAAGAAGCGCAAAAAAATAAGTACCAAGAAATTTCTTGATTATGTATATATCAAGTCTTTTTAGCATTTGAATATCCGAATTAAAGACGGGTTGTCACCCTTTTGACCATTTCCTCTTTCCATGTTTTAAAATCACCTTCAATGATATGTTTTCTTGCCTCTTGTGTCAACCAGACATAGAATGCAAGATTATGAATTGAAGCTATCTGCATGGCAAGAATTTCATTTGCGACAAACAGGTGTCTGAGATATGCCTTTGTATATATTCTGTCTACTTCTGAAGGTCCGTCTTCCTGCAACGGCGTAAAGTCGTTAGCCCATTTTTTATTCTTCATGTTCATTATACCATATTTGGTAAACAACATACCGTTACGTCCGTTTCTTGTCGGCATAACACAGTCAAACATATCAACTCCACGCTCTATTCCTTCAAGAATGTTTGCCGGTGTCCCAACTCCCATGAGATAACGGGGTTTGTCTTTAGGAAGAATCTCATTGACAACTTCTATCATCTCATACATTTTCTCTGTAGGTTCACCAACGGCCAAACCACCGATGGCATTACCGTCCGCACCTTTTTCAGCGATATTCATTGCTGCTCTTCTTCTTAATTCCGGATATGTGCATCCTTGTACTATCGGAAAAAGAGTCTGTCGATATCCATATTTGCATTCAGTCTCATTAAATCTTTTGAAACATCGGTCAAGCCATCTTTCAGTCAGTTCAAGCGACTTTTTGGCATATCTGAAATCTGAATCTCCAGGAGGACATTCGTCAAAAGCCATAATGATATCCGCTCCGATAGTACGTTGTATATCCATTACGTTTTCGGGAGTAAAAAGATGTTTTGATCCGTCAATATGAGATCTGAAATGAGCGCCTTCTTCTGTAAGTTTTCTGTTATCTGATAAAGAAAACACCTGAAAGCCACCACTATCAGTCAATATAGGCCTGTCCCATCCATTGAATTTATGAAGACCGCCTGCTTGTTCCAGAACCTGAAGTCCGGGACGCAAATAAAGATGATAAGTATTTCCAAGAATAATCTGAGCATTTACCTCTTTGCGAAGTTCTGGGATATGAACGGCTTTGACACTTCCCAGAGTGCCTACGGGCATAAAAATCGGGGTTCTTATCTGCCCGTGATCTGTAGTAATGATACCTGCTCTGGCATCTGAATTTTTATCTGTGTACTGTAATTCGAAATCCATTTAAAAAAAATTTTGACAAATATACAACATCTTAGTTAGGATACAATATAACATCAGTTGACAAAAAGACATAAATATTGATTATCATATGTCCAAAACGCTACATTTCGTCAGTTTAAACTATTGGCACAAACATTGCAATATGAACTATGAAAAGAACATTTTGTTCTATTTATAACAACTTTAAGCAAAATAAATCAATGATATTATGGACTTTAACAATTTTACAATCAAATCGCAGGAAGCTGTTCAAAAGGCTATAGATTATGTAAAAGGTCTTAACCAGCAGGCTATAGAACCTGCTCATATAATGCACGGAGTTTTGGATGTAGGTGAAAATGTAACTAATTTTTTACTTCAGAAACTTGGAATAGCAATTCCTAACTTCAGAACTCTTACTGATAAACAGGCTGAATCATACCCTAAAGTATCCGGAGGCTCAGAACCTTACCTGAGTCGTGAGGCAAATGACGCACTTTTAAAGGCTACAGATTTCTCTAAACAGATCGGTGATCAGTATGTTTCTCTTGAAGCTGTACTGATGGGACTTTTAAGCGGTAAAGGTGCTATGTCAAGCATTATGAAAGATGCCGGCTTTACGGAAAAAGGGCTTAAATCCGCTATTGAAGAGCTACGAAAAGGTCAAAAAGTTGATTCTCAGTCAGCTGAAGACACTTATGATGCTCTTAATAAATATGCTACTGACCTTAACAGTCTTGCCCGTTCCGGAAAACTTGATCCGGTAATAGGTCGTGATGAAGAGATCAGACGAGTACTTCAGATATTAAGCAGAAGAACAAAAAATAATCCTATTCTTATTGGAGAACCGGGTACAGGTAAAACCGCCATAGCTGAGGGTCTTGCTCACCGTATTATAAGAGGTGACGTTCCTGAAAATCTTAAAACAAAGAAGATCTTTTCTCTTGATATGGGTGCCCTTGTCGCAGGTGCAAAATATAAAGGAGAATTTGAAGAAAGACTTAAATCTGTTGTTAAGGAAGTGATGGCGGCAGATGGAGAAATCATTCTTTTCATAGATGAAATCCACACTCTTGTTGGTGCGGGAAAAGGCGATGGTGCAATGGATGCGGCAAATATACTTAAACCGGCTCTTGCAAGAGGAGAATTAAGATCAATCGGAGCTACGACTCTTGATGAATATCAGAAGTATTTTGAAAAAGACAAAGCCCTTGAACGTCGTTTCCAGATAGTTATGGTTAATGAACCTGACGAAATGACAGCTATTTCGATTCTGCGCGGATTGAAAGAAAGATATGAAAATCATCATAAGATCAGAATCAAAGATAATGCGATAATTGAGGCAGTGAAACTATCTGACAGATATATCACCGACCGTTTCCTTCCGGATAAAGCAATAGATCTTATCGATGAAGCGTCTGCCAAACTGCGCCTTGAAAGAGACAGTGAACCGCAGGCTCTTGACGAAATCTCACGTCAGATAATGCAGTTTGAGATTGAGAGAGAGGCTATAAAATGGGAAAATGATGAAAAGAAGCTCGAGGTACTTAACGAAAAAATAGAAAACCTTAAAGAAGAAGAGAAAAAACTAAGGGCAAAATGGCAGTCTGAGAAAAATATCATAGATCAGATTCAGGCTAATAAAGTTCAGATTGAAGATCTTAAATTCCAGGCAGAACAGGCAGAACTTGCCGGTGATTACGGAAAAGTAGCAGAAATACGTTATTCAACTCTTGTGCAAAAAGAAGAAGAAATAAAAAAATTTGAAGAAGAACTTCATCAGATGCAGGGAGAAAGCGCCATGATAAAAGAAGAAGTGGATTCTGAAGATATTGCAGAAATCGTTTCAAGATGGACAGGCATTCCTGTTAATAAGATGCTTCAAAGCGAGAAAGAAAAGCTTATTAATCTTGAAGCGGAACTACATCAGAGAGTTATCGGTCAGGATGACGCGATAAGAGCTATAGCAGATGCCATAAGAAGAAGCCGTGCAGGCCTTGCCGATAAACGCCGTCCTATAGGATCATTCCTGTTCCTTGGTACTACAGGTGTCGGTAAGACTGAACTTGCAAAAGCACTTGCGGAATTCCTTTTTGATGACGAACGAATGATTACAAGAATTGACATGAGCGAATATCAGGAAAAATTCAGTGTAACAAGATTATTCGGTCCTCCTCCGGGATATGTAGGATATGAAGAAGGCGGCCAGCTTACGGAAGCTGTAAGGCGTAAACCATATTCTGTAGTTCTTTTCGATGAAATTGAAAAAGCTAATCCGGATGTATTCAATGTCTTGCTTCAGGTTCTTGACGAAGGTCATCTTACAGATAATAAAGGCAGATTCATCAACTTTAAGAATACTATTATTATCATGACTTCAAATATGGGCTCCCATCTGATAAGAGAAAACTTCTCAAAAATGACAGATGAAAACAGAGAAGCAACAATTGAAGAAACAAGAAATGCAGTTTTGAACATGCTGAAAACAACGATACGTCCTGAGTTCCTTAACCGCATCGATGAAATAGTTATGTTTACGCCTCTTAATGAGAAAGAAATTTCAGAAATCGTTGATCTTCAGCTTCGCGGCGTAGAAAAAATGCTTGCAGCCAATGATGTTGATCTTGTTTTTAAACCTGCGGCAAAAGCATTCCTTACTAAAGAAGGATATGATCCTGAATTTGGAGCACGACCTGTAAAACGTGCAATTCAGAGATTTGTATTAAATCAGCTTTCTAAAGATCTGATAGCCCAGACTCTGGATAAATCTAAGACAATCTATGTTGATGCAAACAAAGAAGGTCTGATTTTCACTAATAAGAAATCTAAATAATATTATAATCTCATTGTAAAAAAAGCTTCTGATAACTGTTTATCAGAAGCTTTTTTATTCATATACGAATTTATACCTATCAAATCTTTCTATATGTTTTAGTTTCTCAAGGATGAATAAAGCACCGTATTTACACGGAGATAAGATTATTCTAAAAAAAAATTAATGAATGTTTTATATCCAATAATAATTCTGAACTATCTATCCCTTTGATTATATTTGAATTACAACATGACTGTCGGTTTTAATCCGATATTCTTATTATCGACTGGATCCGCAATAGTTAATTATGCGACTTAAAGAATCACATTGTTTTTAATGATTGGTTTATTTAGTATAGAGAAAATAAAAACGCTTATATAATCTTATTTAATTCACAATATCTATTTATGAAAAGAAAACTGCTTCTTGCACTTACTATCACTTTATGTACATCCTCGCTTTTAAAGGCTGAGAATTTCAAACTTACGTCGGAAGGCTTTATCAATAAAGAAAGCAATACACCGGAGTATGTAATTGAAGTACCGGGAGTTTCTAAAGAAAATCTTTTTAAATCGGCGAAATTATATATTGCTTCAAATTACAGCAATTATAATAATATAGCTACTGATGTTGAAAACGAATATATCATAATAAATTCACAGGACGACAACAAGATACACTCAAAGACATTTACCCGTGGCGGAGAAGATCTCTGGAAATACAATTATCAGTATAAATTGAATTTCGAAGACGGTAAAGTAATATTCGAACCTGTTTTTAAAGAGCTTAAGAGTATTAAAAACAGAAAATCTAAAAAACTTAACGGTGCTTTATTCTGCAAAAACGGAAAAGCTGTAAATAAGAAACTTATCCGTGAGGTTGAAAACCGTGTAAATGATTATACAAAATCACTTGAAAACAATATCAGGACTTCAAATAGTGTTGCATTTTCATATTAATTGTAATTGATATATTTAACAGCCTTCTAAATTTATTAGAGGGCTGTTTTTTTTAACAATTTAAATATTATTGGTAATAATTGAGTCAGATCTGAACTTCAATAATCACTAAATTTGCGAAGAGATTAATTTCTCTTTTAATCAATATTTCTGATATGAAATTTTTTAGATGTTTTCTGCTCATTACATTATTGCAATTCTTTTCCTTTCCTATTTATTCCAACAATGGTATTGACTCTCTGTTGATTCAGGCTCAACAAAATCATTCTGACGGAAACTATGAAGAAGCTCTTGACGGATATATAGAATCTGACAAAAAACTTACAGATTATTTTTACAATAATTACGATGATGAGATAAGATCACTTTATGAAATTCATGAAGTGGATCAGAAAGAACTTCAGAACAGGCGAAATGAAAATCATCTTCTGATAGTCTTTTTCATATATGTTATCCTTTTCTTAATAATTATCCTTATTGTTTATTATATACTTAAGCGAAAAAACTCAGCGCTGAGAAAAGTCAGAGAAGAGTTATTTTCAGCAAAACAGCTTGCAGAATATTCTATAAAGAATAAAAGTCTTCTGATTTCAAATATGAGTCACGAAATAAGGAATCCTCTTAGCGCATTAAAAGGATTCTCTGAAATCTTATGTCTTGAAGATATTGATGATAGCTATAAGAAAGAATGTACAGATGTGATAAAAGTAAATTCTGAATTACTTCTTAAGCTTATTAATGACATTGTAGATGTTTCTGCACTTGAAGTTAAGGCAATGGAGTTCAACATCGCCAAATGTGATGTCATTTCATTATGTCGTACTATAGTAAAGACAATGACAAAAATAAAGGATACCGATGCAGATATCATTTTAGAAAATGAAATGGAATCTTTTATTATAATGACTGATGTTTCCAGGCTTCAGCAAATCATAATAAATCTGATTTCAAATTCGGTTAAATTCTGTAAGGAAGGCAGCATTACGCTCTCTGTAAAGAAAGATGATGATGAATTTCTGATCTTTACCTTAACCGACACAGGCTGCGGAATTTCAGAAGAAAACAGGAATATGATATTCGAAAGATTTGAAAAACTTGATGAAAATGATTGTGGTACCGGATTGGGACTTTCTATCTGCAAATTGATTATTTCAAAGCTAAACGGAGAAATTTACCTTGACTCAACATATAAGCAAGGCGCCAGATTCGTTTTTACACATCCTATCAGTCAAAATTTATAGTGAAGAAATTAGCATTTATTATACTCGTAATGTTTTTCCCTTTCCTACTTGTAAAGGGCAAAAGCGAAGTTATCCCCGAATCCGGATTAAAAGACAGTTTATTCTGTGCTCTTGAAATAATTAAAGCCGACTCTCTGAGATTCGACGAGGCTGTAAAGTTTTTCAACATTAACAAGAATAAAAGTTTCTCCCGCGATCTTATAGATTATGCAATTGAAATTGCCAAAACATCCAATATGCCAATGCATGAATGTATAGCATATAATGCAATTGCAAGATCTATAATGGAAAAAGATGGTGTAAACGATGATTTTCATTTCTGGGTAAAGAAAATCAAAGATGTAAGTTTTCATATCAACAATTATGCCATATATCTGACGCTTCGTGAAGCTGAAATCTACTGGTATATAGATATGGGTAAATATGAACTATCATTAGATAAAATCCGGGAATTAAGTTGTGAGGCTGAAGAGCTTGACAGCGAGAGAGGACGTATAATCTGTAAACTGCTTTTATCTACCTTATATTATATAAAACAACAGGATGATAAACTTATAGAAATAAATAAAGAGATACTTAATATACCGGGGTTATATTTCAGAGAAAGACTTCTTGCGTCATTACAGCTTGTATCTACATATCTTGCTATGAATGAATATGACGAGACTCTTAAGTACCTTGACCTAAGCACTGAGATATTAAACAAACATGTCAGTGAATATAATAACTTCGAATCTCACAGATCCAATTATCTTACTATTGAGATGTTTTATTGTAATATCTATCGTCTAATACCGGATACCTCAAAATTAAAGATTCATATAGAGAAAGCGAAAAACCTTATGACTCCTGATGAGGGTTATATCAATAAAAGTAAATATCATCATAATCTCGCGTCCTATTATCATCTTACCGGAAACTGGGAGAAATCGATATTTAATTTTGATAAAGCGATAGAATACAGAATGAATAATGCGACAAACCCGATTCTGATAAATAAGTTAAATATAGAAAAGGCATCTGCAATAAGATCAAAAGGAGATTTAAAAACAGCGGCAACGATTATGCTTAATTCTGTAATGTCGTCCGATTCAATTTACAATTCCATTCTTGAAAACCAGAAAGAAATGATAAATCAGAATTTCAGAATGGAAAAAGCTATGCTTAGAGCCGAAAATATAAAAAAGACATTCGGTATTTCTATTATAATTGTTGTATTTATTATAGTCTCGATATTGCTTTTATTCACATTACGTCTTTTCATAATAAATAAAAAACTTAAAAGAAGTGAGCATGAAATTTCCGATGCATATGAAATAATAAGAAAAGCAGATAAGCAGAAGGAGATATTTGTCAATAACCTGAGTTCTGAAATAAAAGAACCTCTTAATTATGTAATTGAGCTTGCGGCATTAATTTCTGATGAATGCTATGATTTGTCCAGAGAAGAAATAATCATTCATACGCAGTCGGTCAAAAGAAACTCAGACAAGATTCTTTTTCTTGTCAACAGCATTCTGGATCTTTCACGTCTCGAGTCAGGAGTTTCTAAACTAAGTTTAGAAAAGATAGATCTTAAAAGTTTTATGGATGTTATGCTTAATCAGGATTTTTGTTCTAAGGAACATTCTTTGAATATAAACTTTGACATTAAAGGCAAAGACTTTATGTGCGTTGCCGATCCTACAAGACTTGAGAAACTTCTTGATTCTTATATTTATGCTGAAGAAATTTATGGAAAGAATAAAGATATTGATGTCACTCTGTCTAAAAGCGATAATGACAGTATTATAATTGATATAAAAGGCACTTCGCTGGCAGATGGCAGGCTTAATAATATAGAAACCAATATTCAGCGTAATATAAACATGATTGTTCTCTCTAAATTAGGATGGAAAGCTGAAATCAATAATTACGATATAATTTCTATAATAATACCTTCATAATTATTTTTTATTGGTTATACTAACAACAATAAAAGGGAAAGTCTACATATTCAGAGTAAACTTTCCCTTTTATTTCATTCAGAAGTGAATTCTTAAACCGGCATCAAGATATATTCTTCTTTGCAAATGTTTAAAATTTTCTATTACATTATATTCATATTTTTCCTCAGTTGTGAGTTTTTCATTTAAATAAACATAGCCGACATATCCGAAATTAACACCTATACCGATTCTCCGGGATACCAGATATTCTATTCCTGTTGCCGCATTATAACCTATTCCTTTTAAATCTCTGTAAAGAAGATATGGTTTAAGCATTGACCGATATATTTCCTATAATCTTTGAATTATCAGGAATTTTTTCTCCAATTCCATAAACATAGACATCTCCCTTTTCTGTGATTTCATGATTTCTTTTATCTGCAACAGAAGTCATAATTTTAGGAGAACATCCTGAAAGCAATAATACACAAGATATTGTGATAACAAACCTATTATCCATTTCCTTTAAATAAATAGTATTTTAATTTTATGATTAATTAATAATTTTCAGATTAAAAATGCAATCTTATACATGCATCTATAAACAATCTTGTAATTCCCGCATATTCATTATCTGCGTAATCAAGATTATCCTGCTTTTCGGAAAACCGGCTTCCTAAATAGCCGAAATTTATTCCGGCACCTAATGTTTTTGTTATAAGATATTCTATATTCAGACTTAAATTATATCCCAAGCCTTTCATATTATATGACATTTCTCCCGATATTTCGCGATAACCGAAAAATCCTATTCCCATATATTCTTTCATTATCCATTTTCCGTATTCCTGTTGCAAAACAAACTGAGGAGCCAGATATATAAGATCCAATTTTACAGGCTCTGTAAATACATAGGAATAATCGTTTAATGAATATTTTGATTTATATCCTGCGCAAAGCACACCGAACCCAAGACCTTTTCTGGATACTACGTCATATCCTATCTGCCAGTCAAATCCATTCTTAGGATTTCCTGTTGCTTCCGACGGAAGATAAAACCTGCTGTAAATATATGAGTACCCTAAATTGGCATACAAAGTATTATGCTTAAACTTTCGCACCGGGACATCAAAAGAAGTATTATTCTCAATAGGCGTTTCCGGAATATCTATATTTCCTTCTTCAGGCATTTGATTCAGAATGAGCATTAGCCCGTTAATTCTGTGACAGCTGCTTATAAAATCAGGTTTCAGATGTTTAGTCAGAGCCAGGGCATTACCTCCCGCTTTTGAAGTTTCATTTTTTGCAAGATTAATAATCTGATCATAGTTACATCCGGTAGATAATCCGTTGTCCGAAATGGAAATATTACCAATCACATCATAAGAAACAGGCACACTGTCTCCTATTTCAAACAAATAAATCTGATCAGGACCGGCTATTTCCGGGTAACTTTTATGGATGATTGTAACAATCTTAGGAGAACATGCCGAAAGAAAACACGGCAACAATAAGAACATCAATCTTTTAGCAGTAGTAGTCATTTTTGTTTTTTAGTAGTTATATAGTTTTCTGAGAAATATCAGCCGAAACATACTATCTGTAATTTGCTTAACTATTGTGATGCATTCAATAATTTATGTGATAATCTAATCTTTATGATGCAAATATACAACAAAACCCATAAATTATATTTTATAATATTTAATTATTTTATCAAAAGCAAACAAATATTCCGGGAATAACTATAAGATTTATAAACATAAAAAGGAAGATGATGTTATATCTTTACAACTCTAAAAATGTGCATAATGAAACTTTACACAGTAATGTTCACATTACTCCCAGCCATTTGTCAGTGTGCAGGAATAACAGGAAATAAAAAAATAAAGAAGAGGATTTTCTCTTTACAGTTTAGGACAGACAGAAATGAATGCAGGAAAGAAAAGATTTTTTCCTGCATTTTTTATTAAATGATATATAGTAAATAATATTCCTATACTACGATAATGCAGTAAGTGTTATCCGTCATTAACAGATAAAGTAATTTATAATAATTATAGCTATCTTGCGCTATTATTATTTAAGGATAAATTTTTCTGTCTAAAATGGGTATTAAAAATTTCACATTATGCGTTTTGTTAGCGCCCGTTACGTTTGCTTACGCCGACACGATTTCGGTTCAGCAGATCGGAAACATTAACAATCAGATTGTAAGAACACCGGTCAGATTTGACTCGGTTAATGTAAAAAAAGAAAAGTTTGATTCGTATTCTCTTCTTAAAACGAATCTTAACGGAGATAAAGAAACAAAAGAAACTATTTCAGCAGACTCTGCAGGCTATTTCAAATTAAGCAAACCGGAAGAAAACTCGTTGATGTCAATCAATCGTTTCTTTGTCAGATCTGACAGATTCACTAAAGTAAACATCGAAATCACGACTCCCGGTAAAATTGAAATCTATTCCGGAGGAAAAAAACTTGCGGATAAGACTTCTGTTCAGGATTCTCTTCCAGCAGCTAAAACTGCTAAGGCATCATTTGATATGGAGCCGGGGCAGAAAGAGATCATAGTAAAATATCTTGCTGAAAAGAAGGACAATAATCCTGCATTCCGCATCAATATCATTCCTGCCGACACTTTGGCCAATGTTTCATATACGCTTGACAAATCACATCCTCTTACAATAGAAGACCTGATGATCGGAGAAAGAATAAGCTCTGCTTCGATCTCTCCGAACGGTGATTATGTTATCGTAAACGGTTCGACAGTATTTCCTGACGGAAAGAGAGAATCATCAAAGAAACTTTATGATGTAAAGAAAGGTGTTTATGTCGCTGATCTTACGTCTAAAGAAGGGCTGGGATGGCTGCCTGTCAGCAACAGATATTTCTACACAAAGAAAGGGCTTAAAGGAAAAACTCTTTGCACGGTAAATCCGGAAAACGGACAGGAGGAAACAGTAGCGACAAATCTTCCTTCAGGACGTTTCAGCTGGACTCCGGATGAAACTACACTTATATTTTCGGTTACTGAAGAACCGGAAATAAAGAAAAGTGACGTACAGCGTCTTCTTTCTCCTGATGACAGAATTTCAGGATGGAGATCAAGAAATTCTCTTTATACATATAATCTTGCAGACGGTCTTTTCGAAAGAATTACATTCGGTAATAAGAATATATATCTTAACGATATAAGAAAAGACGGCAAAGCAATTCTTGTTTCTGAAAATTATGATGTTTTTGACAAACATCCGTTCAACTATGCGTCTTTTTATCAGATAGATCTTAACACTCTTAAAGTCGATACTATACTGACTGAAACTGCTGATATATCTTCAATATCATATTCTCCTGACGGTAATAATCTTCTTGTTATGGGTTCAGGCGAAGCATTCGGAGGTATCGGAGAAAAGATAAACGAAGGACAGACAACAAATCTGTTTGATAAACAGGCTTTCATATATAATCTTAAAGACGGTAAAGTCACTCCTTTCACAAAGGATTTCAATCCTTCCGTAGATAACGTGCAATGGAATAAGAACGATAACCTTATTTATATCAGCTGTACAGATAAAGATTATAACAATATTTATACTTATTCTCCTAAAACAGGAAAGATCAACAAGGTAAATCTTAATGTAGATATAGTAAGCTCATTCTCTAACGCTGAGAAATCCGGCAATTCAGTTTATACCGGAGTAAACGCTTCAACACCGGAAGCAGTATATCTTTATAACAGAAAGACAGGCAAATCAAGTCTTATTGAAGCAGCAAGAGCTGATGTCGCTCCTGATTATGAACTTGGAGAGGTGAAAGACTGGAACTTTGTGGCTCGGGACGGTTCTACGATTGACGGACGATATTATCTTCCGGCTGACTTTGATCCGTCAAAGAAATATCCTATGCTTGTTTATTACTACGGAGGAACATCTCCTACGGCACGAAATTTCTTCCATCCCTACTCTATGCATCTTTACGCGGCGCAGGGATATGTGGTTTATGTTGTTCAACCGTCGGGAACGATTGGTTACGGTCAGGAATTTGCCGCGCGTCATGTAAACGCATGGGGAAAACAGACTGCCGACGATATAATTGAAGGAGTTACAAAATTCTGTGAAGAACATCCTTTTGTAAATAAGGAAAAGATCGGATGTTTCGGAGCTTCTTATGGCGGTTTTATGACGATGTATCTTCAGACACGTACCGATATATTTGCTGCTGCAGTATCCCATGCCGGAATCAGTGCGCTTTCAAGCTATTGGGGTGAAGGTTTCTGGGGTTATACTTACAGTGCCATAGCATCTGCTAACAGCTATCCGTGGAACAATAAAGAACTGTATGTTGAGCAGAGTCCGCTTTTCAACGCTGACAAAATCAACACTCCGCTTCTTCTTCTTCACGGTAAGGCTGATACCAATGTGCCTGTAGGTGAAAGTATCCAGATGTATAATGCACTTAAGATACTTGGCAAAGAAGTAGAACTGATTCAGGTAACCGATGAGAATCATGGTATTGCAGGTTTCGACCGCCGTCTAGCTTGGAAGAAAAGTATTATGGCTTTCTTCGCAAAACATCTTAAAGATCAGCCTCAGTGGTGGAATAATATGTATCCTGAGCAGGTTATCGAGTAAATATCTGTAACCGGAATTTTTATCTGCAGGAAGCAGAATATAAAAGATAAATAAAATATTTTTTTACAGTAAGTGTTCCATGGAAGTTCATTTTGAACTCTTTGGGACACTTCTTTTTTCTATCTGTTTTATTATAGAATTGACATAAATGAACCTGGCATTTCTGAAGTTGTTCTTTTATAAAAGAATGAAAATTAATAAGGTATGAAAAGGATTCTTATAATATTTATTTCATGCATGGCAGCAGTCTGTTCTCTCTATGCGCAGCCGAGAGGTCAACGACCTAATAACAATAGTAATAATAAACAATGGATTCCAAATAACAGAGGCGGAGGTCGTAATAATGATATGAATAATCATAAGATGCACGATGCTTTATCCGGTCCTAATATACATCCCTTTAAAAGCACAAACAAAAATCCTAACTCCGGTACATGGAACCGTCAGCCGGTTCATCGCAGCTGGAACGGAGCTATTAATCCGGGAAGACCGGGAATAAACCAGTATCGCCCACGTCCGTCAATTTCAACTAATAATAATTATGATCCGCATAACTGGTGGCATAGTGTACGTAACTTTCCCGGAGGAAACCGTTCCCCTTTATACTGGAGAGGTCATCATTACTATTATCATGACGGAAACTTTTTCAATATAGTCGATGGCATATTTAAAGTTGTACTTCCGGTTGTAGGATTCCTTGTAAGCACTCTGCCTTCAGGGGCTAGTCAGGTAAATAATTATAACAACTATTATTATTATCACGGAGTATACTATAAACAATCATCTGATGGATATGAAGTAACAAATCCACCTGTTGGTGCTTGTCTCTCTGATCTTCCTTATTTTGCACAGGAGGAAAGCATAAGCGGTCAGACATATTATACTTATGATAATATTTATCTAGTTCCTGCCTATTCTTCAGACGGCTCTATCTGTTATGAAGTAGTCAATAATTTATCATCGTTAGGATATTGATTCATTATTTGTTAATTCCTGAAATTAATTAAGATAATCATTCACATCAAGTAATCTATATTCCGGAGAACACTCTAATAAATAATTAAGAATGTTCATATGACCGGCGCCAAATATAATTAAGATCCTTTTCCCTTTGTCTTTAGAGGCACGTTGTATGTTACGGAATATTCGCAGATTTCTGTTAAACCATCTTCCTGACTCGAAGTCTGTTCCTGTGTAATCTCCTTCTTGTGATTCATATTTGAAATGACCGATTAAATAATTACCCAGTCCTTTTTTTATTAGTTCAGGATTATTTAAATGCCTTAATTGAGCAAGTATTCCTCCCTGTTTAAAAATATAGTCGTCACTGAAATATAAAAGAGAATCAGGATTATCTTTGAAACTATCTTCGAAAGCAATATAGTTTTCGCTCTGTTCATCTTTTAATAAAGCATCTAAAGCAACAGTATGTTCACCCCATGCATCTGCACAATATATCTTAGAATTACAATTCTTAGCTACACGAAAGCCAAGCTGCTGATCTTCTGATCTTGAAAGCTTATGATCTCCTTTCAGATATGCATTATAAAGTGAATCTGTGATGTGTTGTTGATATACTGGTCTTTCAATGATTATTATATCAGGATTAAACAGGGTTAATTTCTCTGCAATCGCTTCAATTTCGCATTCATATTCCGGTAATAAGACATCTATTTGATCTTTTTTCTCTATTTGCACGGCATCAAGATTCGGAAATTCAAAGTGAAATACTCCGAGTGTGATAACTTCCGTTTGTTGTGAATAAGTTTTATGAATAAATAAACCTACTGTCACGATTAAAGCTACAGCAATTACTTTCATTTGTTTTTGCAATTAAATAATTCTATGATAGAATATATGAAAAAACCCCGCAACCTAAGTTACGGGGTTCATCATATTATAAATAAAATATTATTTACAAGCGTGCTCAATCTCAACAGCAA
>CAMTON010000001.1 GCA_947074105.1 uncultured Bacteroidales bacterium | reverse complement strand
TTTTATAAAGGTTGTTGTACCTCTCATTTATAGCATTTCAGTGTTACTTCTTAAGAACTATGCAATAAAACTTACCAGGGCAAAGATTTCATAGTTGCTTCTTAAGCGTTTTCTATTTCTTATAGAAAGATTTACTGTCGATATATTTTATTTCGGCAAACTCTCCGAGTTTATCCATATCGATATCTTTTTTGTTTCCGACAATGATATAAACTCTTTGTGAATCTTTCATGATCTTACTATAGAATGCTTCAAATTCGGAAATTTCAAGATCGTTTGCTCCGCAAAGTTCTGCCTGCCATGGCTTACTGTATCCTGCTGTTTTGTCTGTTGAAACATCTGAAGTCAGCGTTCTTGCTTCGGGATACATATTGTTTGCGAAATTACATATCGAACGTTTTGTACTGTTGTAGGATGATTCATTCAACGGCATATTGGAAATCAGGGAATCAAGTAATGTCAGCGCTTCGATTGTCTTATCGCTTTGAGTTGACAAATGAGTTTCGATGGCAGCAATCTGATCTTTATGTTTAGGAGCTTCCATTTTTAATCTTGAATTCGCGCGGTATGCAAGAGAGCGGAATTCTCTGATTTGCTGAAACATAACCGATGTCATGTCAGTTCCGAAGTAATAATTTAGCAGACGAAGTTTTTCCCGCTCCTCTACACTGACTTTTTCCGGAGTTGTCAGATATCCTTTGATGATACTCTGTCGGCTTTTCGGATTATTGAAGAAATATATCACAGGCTTATCGTAAGTCTGAAAATCTGTAAGCTCAAAAGCACGGTTTTCCTTAGTGAAAGACTCTGGATTAACAGTTGCCAGAATAACCTTTTCCACCTGATTCTGAGGAAGCGTACCGCTGTAATGGATATCACATTCATATTTCTGAATCTCATTGAAAAGATCGGTAAGAGAATTGTCTTTCAGCTTGCTTATTTCGCCCGAGGTAACACGGTTAAGATATGAAGATTTATCACCTTTTCTTATTTTCTCGGCAATGGCATTTGCTACATCATCGCCTGACTGAAGGAATGATTTATCGCTTATTTTTATTGCTGATTTGATCTGTTTATACATTTTCTTATCTCCTTTTGCAGAAGACATGAAATGTTTGACAAGCTCCATTGTTTCAGCATAATTCTCATCAAAACCTTTTACCGTTATTTTAAAATAATTATCCTTACTGTCGAAATCCATAACAGCACCAAGAAGCTGAAGACTTTTGCGGAATTCGGAATGACTCAGAGAATCTGTTCCGATAAGATAAAGATACTGATCGGTAACTGAAAGTAAAGGTTCTGCATCCGTTCCTATTCTGTAAATGAAACTGCATTCGAAAATATTGTTCGCATTAAGGTTTTTATAATACAGATCACATTTTTCTGCAAGTTTTACTGTAGAGAAATCATTGTTGAAATCTACAAGACGGATTTTCATCTTTGTCGTATCTGTTCTGTCAAGAGAATCATAATATGCGGAACGGATATCACTTTCACTGCTTTGAGGAATAGGTCTGATATCAGGTTTTTCTATTTTATCTTTGGGATAATTTCCATATTTCTTTGAAACATACAGATAATCGTCGTTAAGATATTTATTCGCGCAAACCACTATATCTTCTTTTGTAAGTGATTCAAGTCTGGCAAGTTTGCTCTGATATTTATCCCATGAAACTCCGTTTGTGAAATTATCAATCAAAAGAGAAAGTCTGTCCTCAGAACTTTCATATCCCATAAGTATTCCGCGTCTGAGTTCCTGTTTTACGGAAGTAAACAGAGAATCGGAAAAATCGCCTTTTTTAATTCTGTCAACTTCTTTATTTACAAGTTTTTCCGCTTTTCCTTTTGACTGGAACATTAGTTTCGGTAAAGCAGCTATCATAATGATAGAACCGTCTTTCATCATATCCGTAAACATTGCCTGCGACATCATCAGCTTGTTGTCGACCATAAGTTTGTCAAGATATCCTGTTCCGTTATCATTATTAAGCATAGAACAGATTATCTCAAGAGCTTCTTTATCGTCAGACCCTGCTTCAGGTCCGCGGTAAAGTTTAACAAAAGCTTTTACTACAGGAATAGGAACCTTCACTTTCATTGCTTCGCGACCATTTAATTTCTTAAGCGGTTCCGGAGTTTCATCTTTGACCTCTCCAGCCGGAATTCTTCCGAAAGTACGTTCAAGAAGAGGAATTACTTTATCAGAATCGAAATCTCCACAAAGGATAAGCCCCATATTATTTCCGACATAATATTTTCTGAAAAATTCTTCCATCTCACGAAGATTCGGTTTCTTAAGATTTTCCGAACTCCCTATTATAGGATACTGATACGGATTATCTTCATAAAAACGTTCTAATACTTTTTCAAGAGGAGACGTCATCATATTATCCGCATACATATTCTTTTCCTCATATACAGTTTCCAGTTCACTCTGAAACAATCTGAAAACCGGTTTAAGAAGTCGTTCACTGTTTATTTCAGTCCATTGCTCCATATAATCGGGAGTGAAAGTGTTGAAATATGCAGTGATGTCATAAGATGTATAGGCATTAAGGCCGGAACCACCGAAGCGTGTTATTATATGATCGAACTCATTGGGAACAACATATTTAGACTGTTCGATACTCAGGCGGTTGATCTCTTTTTGAATCTGATTTTCTTCATTCTTGTCAGTCGTCTTAACAAGGGCATCATATTGGCATACAATAGAATCCATATATAATTTTTCTGAAGGATAATCTATTGTTCCAAGCTTTTCTGTACCCTTAAACATTATATGCTCGAAATAATGAGCAATACCTGTATTAGGTGAATCTTTTGCACCTGCTTTTACAACTACGGCACCGTTTACAATGGGCTGTGAATGTTCTTCACTCAGCCATACGGTCATTCCGTTACTTAATTTAATCTCTCTGACTTTTGGGAAATTGTCGTTTTGCGCGTACGACGCGCTTAATGACAGGACAAGTGTTGTCGTTGTAATAAATCTCTGAATCATAAATAATTTATTATTAGTTCTAAACAACCTGTGACATAAATATATAATACATATTATGTCGTATAACGGGGATTGATGAAAGTTTAGGATGGTCCGTTATAAAAATCAACTCTTCGAATATCTGATCAATCTAGTCATTGTAATATTCTTTATTTCAGGAATATTATATAAAATGATTACAAATATACCTTAAAACTGTTATGATAATATTTTATGTCATGACTTTATATCTAAAAGAGAGAAAAATTCTATCTAAACTGCATTTATATTGACAAAAAGAGAAATACAAAAAAATAAAAGGGAAGAAACATTTTAAATTCCCGGAGAAATAAAAACGAGAAGAATAATAAGTAAAAAAACAGAGAGGAAAAACAAAACAGAAAAAGAGGATAAACCAGAACTATAGTAGTAATAAGAAAAAAATGAGGGAATAAACATTTTAAATTCCCGGAGAAACAAAAAAAGAGAGAAACAATAAGCTGTTTCTCTCTCCTGATTTTATTTCTGATAGTCTTAATCAAATTTCTTTCGTATGAAAATGAAGTTACGCCCAAGATATTTTTCTTTTACAAGAGCATCGTTAGCAAGCTCTTCGGAAGTTCCCTGGAAAAGTATTCTCCCTTCAAAAAGAAGATAGGCACGATCCACGATACTCAATGTCTCAGGAGCATTATGGTCGGTAATAAGGATACCTATATTCTTTTCCTTCAGTTTATATACGATATACTGGATATCTTCCACGGCTATAGGGTCAACGCCGGCAAAAGGTTCATCAAGCATGATAAACTTAGGGTCGATGGCAAGGCATCTTGCAATTTCAGTACGACGTCTTTCACCTCCCGAAAGTCGGTCTCCGAGATTCTTTCTTACCTTTTCAAGTCGGAATTCAGCGATAAGGCTTTCAAGCTTATCTTTCTGATACTCTTTGCTTTTGCCTGTCATTTCAAGTGCGGTACGGATATTATCCTCTACAGTCATCTTACGGAAAACCGATGCTTCCTGCGCAAGATAGCCGATGCCGTTCTGAGCCCTTTTGAATACGGGGTATTTTGTAATATCAAGATCATTTAAGAAAATCTTTCCTTCATTCGGAATGACAAGTCCTGTTGTCATATAAAACGTAGTAGTCTTACCTGCACCGTTAGGTCCGAGTAAACCAACAATTTCACCTTGTTTCACGTTAATTGATACGTGATTTGCAACCGTACGTTGTCCATATTTCTTTACCAGATTCTCGGTTCTTAAAACCATTGGTTCTTCTGCCATATGTAGTATTGAATATGTTCGGATAACAAAGTTAAGCAAATAATGCTTTTTTCTTTATCTTTGTTACGATTATCTGAGAATAATACAGATAATTTTAAATAAATTAAATCTGAAAAGAATGGCTTTAATAAGATCTATTGTCAAGCTTGGGGCATATATACTGCTTTTGAAAAAGGTATTTGCGATTCCGGAAAAGTGGAGTGTATTCTTCAAATCAACACTTAATGAGATAAACAAACTTATTATAAATTCGATATGGATCGTTGTGATCATATCTTTGTTCATCGGCGCTGTTATCACAATTCAGACGCAGCTTAATATGAGTTCTCCGCTTATGCCTCGTTATACGGTAGGACTTGCTACCCGAGATGTTCTGCTTCTAGAATTCTCCTCCGCCATCATGTGTCTTATTCTTTCCGGTAAGGTCGGCTCCAATATTGCCTCAGAGATCGGAACGATGAGAGTTACCGAACAGATCGACGCTCTGGATATCATGGGAGTGAATTCTGCGAGCTATCTGATTCTTCCTAAGATTGTCGCAATGGTGATTTTCATTCCGCTTCTTGTTATTCTTAGTATGTTTACCGGCATAATGGGCGGTTATATTGTCGCGCTTTTCACAGACATGCTTCCTGTTTCAACATATATTTATGGCATCCAGAGTTATTTTGTAGAATATTACGTATGGTATTCTATAATCAAATCTGTCGTATTTGCATTTATTATAGCCACAGTGTCTTCATTTTACGGATTTCGCGTTAAAGGCGGTGCGCTGGAAGTGGGGCAGGCAAGTACAGATGCTGTAGTGATGAGCAGTATCATAGTATTGCTTTTTGATGTTATCCTTACTAAAATTCTTTTACAATGATAGAGGTAAAAAATCTCATAAAATCTTTCGAAGGTCAGGAAGTGCTTCATGATGTAAGCTGTCTTTTTGAAGAAGGGCAGAACAATCTTATTATCGGTCAGAGCGGATCGGGAAAAACCGTACTGATGAAATGTGTAATCGGACTCATACGTCCTGACAGCGGCGAGATTCTTTACGACGGCAGAGACCTTGTAACGATGAACGGAAAGGATGTAAAACTTTTGCGTCGTGAAATCGGAATGCTTTTTCAGGGATCAGCGCTTTTTGACTCGATGACTGTTGAAGAGAACGTAATGTTTCCTCTTACAATGTTTTCTGACGATACGTTAAGAAACCGCGTAAAAAGAGCGCTGTTCTGTCTTGACAGGGTAGGTCTTAAAGGTGCCGAAAGCAAATATCCGTCAGAGATAAGCGGAGGGATGCAGAAACGTGTTGCCATTGCACGTGCAATTGCGCTTAATCCGAAATATCTTTTCTGTGACGAACCTAACTCGGGTCTTGACCCGCAGACTTCTATCAAAATTGATGAACTTATCAACGATATCACAAAAGAATATAATATCACGACTGTCGTGAATACTCATGATATGAATTCTGTGCTTGGTATCGGCGACAACATTATCTTTCTGAATAAAGGACATAAAGAGTGGGTAGGGGATAAGGATACTATTCTTAACAGTGAAAATAAAGAACTTAATAATTTTGTTTTTGCCTCACCTTTGTTCAAGCGCATCAAAAGCGAACTCGATGCCGATGAGGCATCGTTATCCCTTGAGAAATAAATATAACATGAACCGGCTTTCATAATAATCTCTTAAGAATGAAAAAAACTGACAGGAAAATATTCATAGCCGACAATCAGGATATCGCACGCTATGGCATTATATATATTCTGAAGGAAGAATCTGATATTCCCGGTATTGAAGAGCTTTTTTCAAAAAAAGAGATTACTGATTCTTTAAAGGAAAATCCCGACGCTATAATAATACTTGATTATTCCGGGCTTGACTTTGAAAGAATAGAAGAATTAATGATACTCAGCGAACGTTATACGCTGGCTTCATTTCTTCTTGTTTCTGATGAATTCTCACGTGATTTCCTTAAAAGGGTTATAGTTGAAAGCGGAAATTTCAGTGTGCTGACCAAAGACTGTACTAAAGATGATCTGCTTTACTGTCTGAGTAAAATGATTAACGGAGATAAATTCATTCCGGGAAATATTTTTTCGAGAGTAGTGGAATCGCTTAAGACAGTGACCGAAGATGAAAAAACGGTATCACATCTTACTACAAGCGAAAAGATGATTCTCCGTGAAATTGCTCTCGGCAAGACGACAAAAGAGATTGCCGATATGAAAAATCTGAGTTTTCATACTATAAATACTCACCGAAAGAATATTTTCAGAAAAATCGGAGTCAACAATGTAAAGGAAGCAATAAGATATGCAATCCGGGCAGGAATTATTGATACTGCAGAATATACGATTTAAAAAATATATCACCGGATCGGTTTATTCCGATCCGGATTTTTTTTGCCGAAAAAGAAAGGGCATCCCATTAAAAAATGAAATGCCCTGTTTGTTTTATGTACAACCGTACGGTTGCGATATTGTCACCGTACGATGTTAATATTGTCACTGTACATCTTTTTCTTATTATAAAGGATATTCGTCAAAAGCATAAAGAACAGTAGACAGATATCTTTCTCCTGTGTCCGGAAGAAGAACAACTATCTTTTTCCCTTTGTTTTCCGGTCTTTCGGCAATAAGACGCGCAGCAAAAGCAGCAGCACCGGAAGAGATACCAACCAGCAGAGCTTCAGTAGAAGCAAGTTCGCGGCTTGTACGGATTGCGTCATCATTATCAACGGGAATTATTTCATCGATAAGATCTTTGCGAAGTATTGAAGGTACAAATCCGGCTCCGATACCCTGTATTTTATGTGGTCCGGGCAAGTTACCTGATATTACGGCAGAATCTTTAGGTTCAACAGCTATTATTTTAATTTCAGGATTATGCTTTTTCAATACTTCCGCCACACCTGAAATTGTTCCGCCCGTTCCTACGCCGGCAACAAAGAAATCTATATCACCGTCGGTGTCTCTCAGAATTTCAAGTGCAGTGGTATGACGGTGAGCTTCGGGATTTGCAGGATTTTCAAATTGCTGCAGGATGACAGAACCGGGAATCGAACTTTTCAGTTCTTCAGCTCTTTCGATTGCTCCTTTCATTCCTTTTGAACCCGGAGTCAGGTCTATCTGAGCTCCGAAGGCTTTAAGAAGATTTCTTCTTTCGATACTCATCGTATCAGGCATAGTAAGTATCAGGCTGTAGCCTTTTACGGTAGCGACCATAGCAAGGCCGACTCCTGTATTTCCGCTTGTCGGTTCTATTATGGTATCACCGGGTTTCAGAATGCCTTGTTTTTCTGCATCTTCTATCATTGCAAGAGCTACTCTGTCTTTAACACTTCCTGCCGGATTGAAATATTCGAGTTTTGCGATTATGTCTGCTTTCAGATTATAAGTTTTTTCAAAATTACCAAGTTCAAGCAACGGTGTGTTGCCTATAAGATCTGTGATTTTAGAAGCTATTTTTTTCATATGGTGTAAATATTTTGTGATTATGTGATATTTATACGATGTTTATGCAAAAATATACATAAGCAAATGAATATGCAATAACATAGTCTAGTCAATTTAATACCACAAATATGGTATTTTTTACAAAATGTTAGATAAGTCTTATTTAGAATAACAGTTTAAAAGCGGTGAAAAACGCAATAATATTACCAAAATGTCATCTTTTTTCACTTTTCTGTATAAAAAGCTTGTATTTTTTCACTTTAAATAATATTTTTGTAATGAAATATTGATGAATTGCAAAATCAAGCTAACTGAGAGAAAGAATCATTAAACAAATAGTCGATTTCATAAATATCAATTTGCATAATTTGGAAGTATTTATACAAGCGTTTTGTAATTATTAATCATCTATCAATCAAAACATTTTTTTATGATTAAGAAGTATTTATTAATTGTAGTCGTGTTCTGTACAATAGTGCAGACAGCCTTGGCTCAGAGCTTCAAAGCTGACGGGAAAGTCCTATCGGCAGAAGACGGAGAGCCTATAGTTGGAGCTACAGTAAGAGTTACAGCTACTAACTCTGGAACAATAACAGACATCGATGGTCTGTTTAGTATTGAAGTGCCAGAAAACGGAACGTTGACGTTTTCGTATATTGGATTAGAGCCGCAGACAGTAAAGGCGGCAAAGAACATGGTTGTGAAGCTATCACAGGATAGCAAAAATCTTGAAGAGGTTGTGGTAACTGCTGTAGGTATTCAGCGTGCCGGAAGATCTCTTGGTTACTCAGTAACAAAAGTTGACGCTGATGAAGCGATGCAGAAAGCTGAACCGGATTTATTAAGATCACTTGACGGTAAGATTCCGGGTGTTCAGATTACATCTCCTTCGGGTGTTGCGGGTTCTGCAACTCGTATCACAATCAGGGGTAACTCATCATTCCTTGGAAACAATCAGCCTCTATATGTAGTGGATGGTGTTCCTTACAGTAATAATGAGCTTGCAACATCTAACCAGGCAACTGAAGCCGGTGGTGCTTACGGTAGCGGTCTTTCTACACTTGATCCTAACGACATCGAATCTATGAACGTACTTAAAGGTGCTGCTGCTGCCGCTCTTTATGGTTCGAGAGCAGCAAACGGTGTTGTTGTAATCACAACTAAATCAGGAGCTAAAGGTAAAAAAAGAAATGCTAAAGGAACAGAAGTAACATTCAATGCTTCTTATACAATAGAAAAAATAGCAGGTCTTCCTGACTATCAGAACTCTTTCGGTTCAGGTTCTAACTTCATCGCAGGTGGAGATAACGGATCATGGGGTGCTTCTTTCGACGAAGTAACAGAAGTTCCTATCAGTATATATTCAGGAAATTATCAGTATTACTATCCTGATATGCCTAGCACTATTGCTTATCAGGCTCAAAAAAATAACGTAAAAGACCTGTTCGAAACAGGTGGTATCTATGATGTGTCTGTTAATATCAACAGCTATTCAGAAGACGGTAACTTCAATGTTACATTATCAAGAATGCAGCAGGACAGTTATATTCCTAACGCTGACTTCGGTCGTTACGGTATCAGTGTCGGAGGTAACAAACAGCTTGCTAACGGATTGAAAGTAGGTGGTAATGTTGCTTACTCAAGAACAGATCAGAACGGTCCGATGTTCGGTAACAATCAGTCAAATGGTATCGGTGCATCTTCATTCGCACGTGCATTGATTCTTGGTAGAAACTGGGATATGTCTATGCCTTACGAAACTCCTGACGGAGCATCTCTATTCTTCGTAGGATCTCAGGCTGATAATCCTCTTTGGTCTTGGAAATACAATAAAATCAACACGGTTCAGACTCGTGCCGTTGCAAACGCTAACTTCAGCTATGATTTCACAAGCTGGTTGTCTGCTGACTATGCGATCGGTATCAATGATTTCAGAATGGATCGTAAAGAGGTATTGAACCTTGGTTCAAGAGCTCTTGGTGGAAAAGGACGTATCGTTAACGCAGGTAACGCAATGCAGGAAATCGAATCTAACTTCCTTTTAAGATTCAAGAAAAATATTGATAAAGTAGGTATTAACGCTACATTGGGACACAATGTGAATCAGTCGACATACAAATCAAACAAAGTAACAGGTTTGAACATTATGTCTCCGGGTATCTACAATGTTGACAATACAGAATCTCAGACTGCTTCTGAATATTATGAAAGAACAAGACTTTGGGCTGTGTTCGGAGATGTGACTATCGATTATGACAACTACCTTTTCTTAAACGTAACAGGTCGTAACGACTTCTCTTCTACACTTCCTGAAGATAACAGAAGCTTCTTCTATCCTTCAACATCGCTTTCATTCGTGTTTACTGAAGCATTCGGTATCCAGAACGGAATCATGAACTTCGGTAAGGTTCGCGGTAGCTGGGCGAAAGTAGGTAATACAGCAGCTGCATATTACAAAAACGGAATCTACCTTCTTGGACAGCCTTATATCGGCAACTCTATCCAGGCAATTCCTGACTATACATTCGATCCAAACCTGAAACCTGAATTTACTGAAGAGTATGAATTCGGTGTTGACCTACAGTTCTTCGGAGGAAGAATCGGTATCGACGCGACTTACTATAACAGAAACTCAACAGATCAGATCGCTCCTCTTAGCTTACCTTATTCAACAGGTTATACAAGATACTATACTAACTTCGGTAAGATGAACAATCACGGGGTTGAATTAGGTGTTAACCTTGTACCGGTAATGACTAAGAACTTCAAATGGGATATGTTCCTTAACTATACTCGTAACGTAAGTGAAGTAAAAGAACTTACAGAAGGTCTTGACAGAATCACTCTTAACACAGGTTTCTCTTCTCCTACGGTAGTTCTTGAAGTTGGACAGCCTTACGGTATGCTTTACGGTTCTAAATTCGCAAGAGATGACGAAGGCAACTATCTTGTTGACCCTGCATCAGGTGGTTATATCGAAGCAGACGAAGCAGGATTCCTTGGAGATCCAAATCCTAAATATAAAGCAAGTATGACGAATACTTTCACTTACAAAGGATTCTCTCTTTCATTCCTTATTGATGCTCAGGTTGGCGGATGTGTTTATACATCTTACGTAACAGACCTTCTTGGTCGTGGTGTGACTCAGGATACAGAAAACAGATACGGAGGTCGTATCCTTCCTGGTTACCTTGCAGACCCAACAACAAAACAGCTTCTTCTTGACGCTAACGGAAACAAAATCGCTAATACAGTTCAGATGACAGAATCTGACGTATGGTTCACTCCTGGTGGAGGTAACACTTCTACTTATGCTATCAACGCGGTTGACGAGGCTGCAGTTTATGATGCAACAGTATTCAGATTGAGAGAGCTTACAGTAGGTTATGACCTTCCTAAAAAATGGCTTAAAGGCTGCTTCATCGGTTCGGCAAACGTTGCATTCGTAGCAAGAAACTTGTTCTACTATGCACCAAACGTACCAAAACATTCTAACTACGACCCGACATTGGGTAGCTACGGTGGTGGTAACGTACAGGGTATCGACTATACTTCTGCACCTAACACCAGAAGATACGGATTCAATGTTAAACTAACTTTCTAAACGACAAATTATGAATTGTAAATCATATATATATTCAATTTTTGCTGCTTCTCTTTTATTAGGCGGATGTACCAAGGATTTCCTTGATATCAATGACAATCCAAATCAGCCTACTTCAGCAGAATTAGGAAAACTCCTTACAGGAGTTCAGAGAAGTGTAGGATATGCTTTCGCTCCAGGATGCTCAGGTGATATCGACGGTTCCTCTTTTTCAATCTTAGGATCGATTCTTTCATCTTATACATTCCATCTTTCATCAAGAGAGGTAGATAACTACAGTATCACAAACAGTTACTCTACTCTTGGTAATACATGGAGTAATGCATATATCAACGCTTTATGTAACAATGATGCGGTAATCGAGGCGGCAGAAGCTTCAGATAATAAGAAATATGCAGGTGTTGCTAAAATTCAGAAGGCTTATGTATTCGCTGGTCTTGTAGATCTTTGGGGTGATATTCCTTTCACTGAATTCAATGTCCCTGGTCTTTACAAACCTAAAGCTGATAAATCAGAAGATATATATAACGCATGTATCGCTCTTATCGAGGAAGGTATCGCGGATCTTCTTGATGAAACATCAGCTAATCTTACCCAAATGGAAAATTGCGATATTTTCTACGGAGGTAATATAACAAAATGGGTAAAAGCAGCTAACACGCTTAAGCTTAAACTTCTTGTAAACTCCCGTAATGCAAAAGCGGATATTACAGAGTGGAACTCTAAGTTGACTCAGCTTCTTAACGAGAATAACTTTATCGGAAACGATGAAGACTGGCAGTTGAAACACTCAACACAGGATAATCCGGATGAAAGAAACGCCGCTTTCGTTGATGAATACCTTGGCGGACAGTCAACTTACTATATCAGCCCGTGGATCTATGAGACAATGAAAGGTCTTACTTATAACGTAACAGAAAATCCTTTCGAAAATATTGAAGACCCTCGTGTTCCTTACTACTGGGTAAATCAGCTTTCTTCAGCAACTGCGGAAGCTCAGAATGAAACAGATTATCGTCACGAAGCATTCGTTTCTATCTTCTTCGCTTCAGGTTCAAGCTACAGCTCGAATGCACAGAGAGAAACTTCTACATTTATCGGAATCTATCCATGTGGTGGTAAATTCGATAACGGTTCAGGTGGAAGATGTGGAGCAAGCTCAGGTACAGGTACAGCTCCTGACAAAATGCTTCAGGCTTACTCTGTTCCTTTCCTTAAAGCAGAACTTATCCTTACTGAAGGCATTTCTGGTGATGCAAAAGCAGAACTTGAAGATGGTATCAGAAGAGCTATTTATCATGTAAACTCTGTATCTCAGGCAGCTAAGGGTGGGATTGATGTTCCTTCAATCAGCGCTTCTGAAACGGATGATTTCGTTTCGCGAGTTCTTAAAAAATACGATGCTGCTGATGCAGAAGGAAAACTTAATATCGTAATGACTCAGAAATGGATCGCAAACTTCTTTAACGCTGTAGAAGCTTACACAGATATGAGAAGAACAGGTTATCCTGTAGTTCCTAAGACAGGTCTTAGAAATGCAGTTTCTCCATATTCAAGCGAAAAAGCAGGTACTCCTGAAGAAGTGAATATTCCTTTGAAATCTATCATCGGTTTCCCAAGAGCAATGTGGTATCCTTTCTCTGAAGTATCGAGAAACCCTAACATTACTAACGAAGGTCGTATCCTGCAGAATTCACTTATTTTCTGGGATAAATAAAAAACTTTAATCAAGAAAAAAGACATTATGAAATTATTTAAATTATATATAACGTTGATGGCGGCTTTGATGTTCTGGAGCTGCGACCAGGATCTTCCTTATCCACTGGAAGATGTGAGAAACGGTGTTGTTATCGATATATACAGAGCTGACGGTTCAACAGCCGTATTAAGCCAGGGTAGCACTGACGGAGATTTCAGAGTGAAGCTTACAATCCCTACACAGCAGGGTGACTATTCAATGATGGATCACGCACAGCTACTATGTGTTCTTAGAACACCGGATTACGAATGGGTATCGACTCCTGTTGGCGGAAAGATCACTTCTTTCCCTGCAGAAGTATCTCTTAATATCGAAGAAGCTTATACAGCTCTTGGCATTGACGGACCATTCGAAGGTCAGGAAATGTATTTCACTACTGACGTAACGTTGAAAGACGGTTTCGTTATCAAAGGATGGACTGCAGAAACAGATTTCAATAATAGAAACATGACAGGATGGAGAGTTGACGGAAGATCATATTCTTATTCAGTAAGATATCCTGTTGTATGTCCTATTCATCTTGATGACTTCACAGGAACAACATGGATGGCAGACCCGGACTGGTGGGAAAAAACATATCAGGTAGAAGTAGAAAAAATCTCTGATACAGAACTTCAGGTATCAGGTCTTTTCGAAGAAGTAGCACCTAACGGTATCTTTACTATAACTGTAGATCCTGATACATATACTGTAACTGTTGCAAAACAGGTAATCATCGAAGGTTCTGTATGGTCTTGGGGTTATACAAATATGTGTGTAGAAGGTTCAGGAACAATTGACGCTTGTAGCGGTACAATTAAAATGAATATCAAAGTTACTGTAGACCAGGGGTCTTTCGGAACATTTGGTATGACAATGTCAAAATAAATTTTGATTTAATTATAAATGTCAGTCGGGAGAAAAGTCGTGAGACTCTTCTCCCGACTTTTTTGTATATAATAATATGCGATTTGTTATTTATATAGGTTGTAATTTAGGTAATAGGATGAAATATTAATTAATTAGTTGTATAGATTAAATAAAATTAATAAATTTAATATTTATAAGATATATCATATTTAGGTAGTCTAATACCTAAATGTTATGGTTTTGAATAAAAAATACCGGATTTTAGGTATATACAGGTTTTAGTGTTATTGATAATTTTACAATCCGAATTATAAAAATGCTTATATCGGATATTATTCCTTTTGTCTATGAGAGTGTGGTTGTCATTAATATTGGTTTTTATATCTGCTTATGCTGTTGCCGCAAACGTCAATGGCAGAATATTTGATGCAGATAAGAAACTGGCTATTGAGGCAGCTGTAGTGACTCTGCCTGAGCGCCGGTTATGGAGTGTGACGAATGATAAAGGTGAATTTGTAATAAATAATGTGCCGGAAGGAAATCATACAGTAATTGTAACATGTCTGGGATATAAGAAAACCGAATTCAGTATTACTGTAACAGATAAGGATAATAATTTTCTACTTAATATTTCTCCTGACAATCTTGCTCTTGAAGAAGTTGTTGTAACGGCAAAAGAGAATAAATATAATTCAGCTACATCATATGTTATCGACAGCAAGGCTCTTGAGCATCAACAGGTAACGGCAGTGACTGATATAACATCGCTTTTACCTGGGGGAAAGACCGCCAAAACCAATAATCTTACAAGCGGAGCAAAAAGATTCGAAATCAGATCTGAATCCGGAGAACTTGGTAATCCTACATTTATGACAGCGGTTGAGATTGACGGTGTACGTCTTTCAAACAATGCTACAATGTCGGGCGTTGACGGAACACGCGGATCATTTAACAGTTTATACGGAACTGATACAAGAAATATACAGATGTCAAACATTGAATCTGTAGAAGTTATAACAGGAATTCCCTCTGTTGAATATGGAGATGTAGCGGGAGGTATGGTTCTTATAAATACAAAAAAAGGATATACTCCGTTTGATATTTCCTTCTCTTCGGCGCCCGGACTTAAATCAGCTTCTGTTTCAAAAGGTTTTGATCTTGGGAGCAATGCCGGTCATATTAACTTCGGACTGGAAAGTACTACTTCAACGGCGGATATCGCATCTCCTTATACAAAGTATTCAAGAAACGGTTTGACAATATCCTATAATAATACTATTGGAAAAGGGACTTCAACGCCTTTTATTATCAATGCGGGTGTTTCCGGAAATGTAGGAGGATATAATTCAAAATCCGATCCGGATAATTTCACTGATACGTATACCCGTCAGAAAGATAACGCCATACGTGCTCATGCCGGTTTTGACTGGATGATAAACAAACCTTATCTGACCCGCATAGAGGCAAAAGCTTATGTCAATTATGCAGATAAGGAACATGAGGTAAAGACAAATAAATCATCTTCGACTTCCACTCTTGCTTTTCACGGAACAGAAGAAGGATATTTTATAGCTACTGATTTTGAAAAGGATCCGGAAGCTGATATTTCCTTAATTCCGGCCGGTTACTGGTATGAAACAGAATATTGTCAGGACAGACCGATTGAATATGGTGCTTCTCTGAAATTGAATCATAATCTTACAATAGGCAGATTTTTCAATAAGATAAAAGTAGGTGCTAATTTTTCTACAACAGGCAATCTGGGACGCGGTATCTTTTATGATGATCCATTATATACTCCGACATGGAGAGAATATCGTTTTGATGAAATCCCTTTTATGAAAAACGGAGCTCTTTATGCTGAGGATAATCTAACTTTTCCTCTTGGAAATACTCTTCTTCAGCTTAACGGTGGTATACGATATGATGTGACTAAAGTCGACGGCTCCGATTACGGGACAACTTCTGCTTTATCACCCAGATTCAGCGGTACATATACTATAATTGATAATCCTTATTCTTTTGTAAGTAATCTGAAACTGAGAGGCGGAATAGGAGAATCGGTAAAACTGCCTGCTTTTTCTGTCCTTTATCCTGATCCTTCTTATGCCCAGAGACTTACTTTCGCTCCCGGAGCTCTTGCAGACGGAACGATATATTATGCTTATTACATAATGCCTTCCGAAAGAATTTATAATCCGGATCTGAAAATGCAGAGAACGAGACAAATGGAAATAGGAGGAGACATTCAGCTTGGTAAAGTAAAAATATCTCTTAATGCTTACAGAAACAGAAGTTATAACGGATATACCCTTACAAATCAGTATACTCCCTACAGCTATAAGTTTACTGATCAGAGAGCTATCGAAGGGACTTCAATACCTGTAAACGAACGTCAGTATTATGTTGACAGGGAAACCGGAATCGTAACGATGTATGATAAAAACGGAATATATTCTCCTGCAGAACTTGAATACAGTGAGAAAAAAACTTATAAAAGCAATTCAACAGCTTCTAATATATCGCCCATATTAAGAGAAGGTCTTGAATGGATTGCAGATATAGGACGTATAAAATCAATATATACATCATTCCGTCTTGATGGTAACTTTTATCATTACAAAGGAGTTAACGAAGAACTTACTTCATATCTGCCTACTTCTTCTCAGAATATGGCTAACGGAGATCCTTATAAATATATAGGAATCTATGCAGGTTCTAACGGTGTAAGCGGAGTCTCTAACGGATCTGAAACAAGAAAAGTCAATCTGAATCTAACGGCAACAACAAATATTCCGAAAATAAAACTTCTTGTTTCCTTAAGAGTTGAATCCACGCTTTATCATTCTACAAGATATCTGTCAGAATACAATGGTAAAAGTTACGGAAGAGTATTATCCGACAGAAGCGATTATATCGGATCTGCGGGAGATATATACGGAGGAGATTCATATGTAGCGGTTTATCCTGTCTATTATACAAGTTATGATGATATGACTACTCTTATACCTTTCGAAGAAAAATTCCTTTGGGCCCGTGAGAATGATACTGAACTGTATAATGAACTGGCAAAACTTGTTTCGAAATCGAATACATCATATTATTTCAACAGAAATAAGCTTTCGCCTTATTTCACTGCTAACCTGACGGTTTCAAAAGAGATAGGAAAACATTTTCTTCTGTCTTTTTATGCGAATAACTTTCTTAATAATCTGGGAAAAGTTACAAACAGCTGGAATAATAATGAATCATCTCTTTTCAACTCAAGTTATATTCCGTCGTTCAACTACGGCCTGTCACTTAAAATAAAAATTTAGCAAACAATTAATCCAAAATAAAATCATTATGAAAAAAGTTTATTACCTCTTTCTTTCACTTCTGCTTTTAACTTACGCATGTAGTGATGACGAAAAAGTAGGATACAAGACAGCTACAGTAGCTGTTCAGCTTGTATATCCTTCTGAATCGGGATATGAAACACGTGAAGGTGTTGCTGTAAAAGCAGTATCTCAGACAGGTATCGCTTATGAATCGGAAACTAACACATCAGGTATAGCCGTATTTGAAGTTCCTGTCGGTCTTTATGAAGTATCATCAACGGATAAAAGAAAAGAAACCGGAAAAAGCATTGTCTTTACAGGTGTTCTGACAAATATGACTGTTGTGGAACAGAATGAAAATCCTTTCTCTCTTAATCTTACAGAAAGCGTAGTAAGTCAGATTATCATTAAAGAAATATATAACGGTGGTTGTCAGAAAGATGACGGTTCAGGTACTTATCATTATGATAAATATTTCGTCATCTATAATAATTCTGACGAAGCTACTGATCTTGAAAACCTTTGTGTTGGTATGGTTCTTCCTTATAACTCTACTGTAAATAACTCAGATGTTCAGAACGGATCTTTGTTTTATGAGGCTGAAGGCTGGATTCCGGCAGGACTTGGATATTTTTATTTCTCAAATTCAACTATCCTTAATCCGGGAGAGCAGATCGTAGTTGTTCTGAATAATGCAAATGATAATACGATTACTTATTCTAACTCTATTGATTTAAGCAAATCGGAATATTATGTGACTTATGCTCCTGAGGTTTATGATAATGCGAACTACCACCCTGCTCCTTCGGCTAACATCCCGACATCACAATATCTTCCGGGATTCAAATACGGAACAGGAAATGCCTGGGCATTCAGTAACACATCACCGGCTTTATTCCTTTTCGCACCACAGGGGACTACACCTGAGGCGTTCAACGAAAATGCAGACAATCTTGATTATTACGGAGGTTCTGCAACTCAGGTTCGTAAAAAAGTACCTGTAAGCTGGATAATCGATGGTGTTGAAGTTTTCAGATACGGAGCTACAAATAATGTAAAAAGATTTACTTCAGCCGTTGATGCCGGATATGTGAATTTAACTGCGGGACAGGGTTATACTCTATACAGAAATGTAGATAAAGATGCTACTGAAGCTCTTGATGAAAATTCAGGAAAACTTGTTTACAATTATATTCTTGGCACAGTATCGGACAACGGTACAACAGATCCTTCCGGAATCGATGCTGAAGCTTCAATCAGACTTGGTGCAAGAATCATTTATCAGGATACAAACAATTCCTCAAATGATTTCCATCAGAGAGCCGGCTCTTCTTTAAAATATTAATAAATAAATATGGCAGAATTGCAGAAATTCAAAAAAACTATTCTTTTCCTTTCACTTCTTCCTGCTGCCTTTGCAGGAAAAAGTGAAACACTGACCTACGACTTCGATCTTGTCGTAGATTCAACAGGATGGATGAAGAGTGATAATGTATCACAACTTTACCGTATTCCTGTTGTGCAGCAGGCCGGAAGAGCTTATGTTTCATATAATTCACTTAACGGTAAACTTGTAAATTATAATGTTGCCGATAAGCAATATGATATAAGTGTTGCTGGTGAAGCGTATTTCAGACTTTCACCTGAAACAATGCTTTACTCCAAAGCATCGTTTGTCTCTGAAAATGAAACGGATGTTGTTGGTTCTGCGTTTCTGTCATATTACAATCGTCCGTTCGATCTCACATTCATGGATTCCGACAATAAAGGAGACCGTAAGACGGAAAGATATTCTGTTATGGGAGCGCTTTCTCACAGACTGTCGGAGAAGTTTGCTATTGGATTTAAACTGGATTACAATGCCATAAATATGGCGCGTATGAAGGATCTGCGTCATACCAATAAGGTCCTTGATCTGAATTTTGCCGGAGGAGTATCATATATGCCTTCAGAAAAGATAAGATTCGGGCTGCATTATAAATACAACCGTTTTGTCGAAGGTCTTAAGTTTAATATCTACGGTACTACCGATCAGCAGTATATGACGCTGATAAATTTCGGTGCTTTCAGCGGACGCCAGGAACTTTTTGATGCAAACGGCTATACGGCCAAAGGCGAAAATAATCCGTTTGTTGAAAATATTCATTCCGGTGGATGGCAGACTGAGTGGCAGATATCAAAACGACTGAAACTTTTTAATGATCTGACATATTCCTCTATGGACGGATATTTCGGAAAGAAGTCATCGACTTCAATCGTTTATACCGAACATGACGGTAGTACAATAAACGAAAACCTCTCATTTATATATACCGGGAATAAGACATTTCAGCAGCTTGTACTGGGATTTGAAAAAACCGCTATTGATAATTATGAGAATTCATGGAGAAACGAAACTTCAGCCTCCGGAAATACAGTGATCGAATATTACGGACAGAACCTGGTAGGGGAGAAGCGTTTTACCCGAATAAGCGGAGGTTACTCTCTTGGATGGGGAAATGTTAATAATGCACCTGAATGGAATCTGACTATAGGAAGTTCATATACTGAACGTGAGATTAACTCCATTATTTATCCTTACTACAGGACACAGAAACTTGATCTTTATGAACATAAGGTTAAGATATCATATCAGAAAAATTTCGGTAAGGTCAATTTAATGATTTCTCCCGGAATAAAATACAGATCCGGCTCAGGAGATAAATATATTGACGGAGTATATGTCACTCCGTCTTCCGATACAGGAGCACCTAAATATCAGGATATATTTATGGATACTGAATATGATTATCTGACTTCAGAAAGAGTTTCACCGGAGCTTATACTTCGCTTTACAATGAATAAAAACAGTCTCGGTTATTTTATTGAGATGAAATACGAGAATGAATTTAAAATTTCAGATTTAAAAGAAAATAGAAATAACATAGCTCTTAAAATCGGGGTTAACTTCTGATAAAAGAGCAAATAGAAAAAATTAATGTATTATGAAAAATTTGACATCACTTTTTGCTACGGCTTTAATCGCACTTGTAACATTTTCTTCTTGTTCAACAGGAACAGCATCAGCTAAAGAAGATTCATCTAAAGAATCAAAAGAGATCACTGTTTACCAGATTGACGACGTTCTTACAAACGGAGATAAACTGATAGGACAGGAAATCGAACTTGAAGGCGTTTGTACACATATCTGCAAACATGGCGGAAGAAAGATCTTCCTTATGGGCAGCAGCGACAAATATACTCTTAGAATCGAATCCGGAGAACTTGGTAAATTCGATCAGAAATGCGTAAACAGCATTGTTAAGGTAAAAGGAACTCTTGTTGAAGAAAAAATCGATGAGGCTTATCTTCAGAAATGGGAAGAAACAGTAAAACAGCAGACAGCTGATGCTCACGGAGACGGAGAGGCTGGATGTTCTACAGAAAAGAAAGCAAGAGGCGAAACAGCCAACTCTCCTCAAGCGCGTATCGACGGCTTCCGTCAGAGAATTGCCGAGCAGAAAGAGAAAAACGGCAAAGACTATCTTTCTTTCTATCATATTTCAGCTAAAAGCTACGAAATACAGTAAGTAAGCATATTTGGATTTAATGAATAATAATAAGATAAATCCCAGACAGGATAAAAAGAAAGCCGGCTCACTTTTCAGAAAATGGAGCCGGCTTATTCACAGAGATCTCTCTTTCATATTTTCCGGAATACTGATAATTTATGCTGTTTCAGGTGTATATATGAATCATCGAGATAAGGTAAATCCTCACTATACGGTAGAGAGAATAGAATTCTCTGTTAATGCTTATCAACCGGGAACTCAGCTTTCCCGTGAAGAGGTTATCGAGCTTCTGAAACCTTACGGACAGGAAAAAAACTATACAAAGCATTATTATCCGAAGCCGGACCAGATGAAGGTTTTCATCAAGGGCGGTTCAGGCCTCGAACTTAATCAGACTTCAGGTAGCGGAGTTATTGAAATTCTTTCTAAACGCCACCTTGTAAGCGATATGGTAAAGCTTCATTACAATCCGGGAAAGTGGTGGACATGGTTTTCCGATCTGTTTTGTATCGCAATGATCATAGTCGTTATCACCGGATTCACTATGATGAAAGGACGTAAAGGTTTTATCGGAAGAGGCGGAATAGAATTTGCAATAGGCATTCTTGTTCCGATATTGTTTCTCTTGTTGACTAAATAGAAAAAAATTATGGAAAATATAATCGAGTGCAGAAATCTGACGCACTATTACAATAAACGAAAGATTTACGAAAATCTTAGTTTTTCTGTTCCTAAAGGCAGAATCCTCGGATTGCTTGGTAAAAACGGAACAGGAAAAACAACATCTATCAATATACTCAGCGGATATCTTAAACCAAAAGAAGGCGAATGTCTGATTTTCGGAGAGAATATCGTAGATATGCGACCTGAACTGAGAGCTAAGATAGGTCTTCTTATTGAAGGACATGTTCAGTATGACTTTATGAATATCGAACAGATAGAGAAGTTCTATTCCCGCTTTTACCCGAACTGGAAACGTGAAGCATATTATGAACTTATGAGCCGTCTTAAAGTGGCTCCTAAACAGAAGATTTCAAGAATGTCATGCGGTCAGCGTTCTCAGGTAGCTCTTGGTCTTATTCTTGCTCAGGACCCGGAACTCCTTATTCTTGATGATTTTTCTTTGGGATTAGATCCCGGATACCGCCGTCTTTTTGTCGACTATCTTAAGGAATATGCAAACAGTGAAGACAAAACGGTTTTCCTTACTTCACATATTATTCAGGATATGGAGCGTCTTATCGATGACTGTATAATTATGGATTACGGAAAGATACTTACTCAGTTGCCTGTTCAGCATCTTCTTGACAACTTCAGGAAAGTGAGTTGCTCTCTTCCTGAGAGATATAAGTTTGAAGCCAATTCAGATTTCTATAATCCTGCCCAGATCGGAAATAATTTCGAAGTCTATACATTTCTTCCGGAAAATGACATAAGATCTTATTTTCATAATCAGCAGATACCTAATGATAATTTTCGTACCGAAATTCTGAATCTGGAGGATGCCTTTATCGGTCTTACCGGAAAATATTAATCATAATTTATAATCAGAAACAGAAATGATAAAAGCTATATTTTATAAAGAATGGATAAAGACCAAATGGATATTTATTCTTTCTGCACTGGCCCTTTTCGGTTTTGCTTCATATCTGATATTCAATGTCTACAGAATGATCGAACTTAAAGGAGCCGTACATATCTGGGAAGTGATGATTCAGCGTGACGTGCTTTTCATTGATATGATAAGATTTGTTCCGCCTGTTATCGGTATACTGTTTGCAATCACTCAGTTTGTTCCGGAGATGCAGCGTAAATGCCTGAAACTGACACTTCATCTTCCCTGTGATGCACAAAAGATAATATTGAGTATGGTAGGCTATGGAGCAGTAATGTTGTTGCTGCTTTTTTCTGCCACATTGGCGTGTTTTTATGTAAATCTCAGAATCATTCTTGTAGAGCAGATTGCAAACCATATTATTCTGAGTGCGGTAGTCTGGTTTCTTTCAGGAATACTTGCATATCTTCTTACGGCATGGTGTGTACTTGAACCTACATGGAAAAGAAGAATCCTTAATGCGGTTGTAAGCATACTTCTTGTAAAGATATTCTTCTACAATGTCGCAGGAGAGGCATACAACAGCTTTCTTCCGATCCTGTTATTATATACAGCGATGGCTTCATCGTTTGTTTTCCTTTCAGTATCCCGTTTCAAGGAAGGGAAACAGGATTAATATTAAAATCAATAATGCGGTGATCACCTCTCCTGAACAGAGATATTAAGCCGCCATATTTGTAAAGTTTATAAAATAATACGAATGAAAAAATTCAGTTCCGTACTTCTTATAATAACAGTTGCATTCTTATGTCTGTGGCAATTGCCATGGTTATACTCTTTTGCGACTGCAAAGAAAGACAAATCGCCGTTTGTGCTTTACAGCCCGGTGATTGACGATTTCACATTATCGCTTTATACCGACGGCATGCAGCATACAGACTTAAGCGGTAATGTTTACACTCAGAGTGAACTTGACAGCATACATCCGTTCTTTTATGCTCGTCAACTTCTTAAAGATGAACGATTTCCTGATTCTGTAAAAGGTATTCCCGTTACCTACAAAGACTCACAGAATGAATCCTTCTACTACAGAATTAATCCTAAGGATATCAATGCACCGCAGATCGGTGTCTATCAGCTGATGGAGTCAATGTCTTCACGCGTTAAACTCGAATCTCCCGACGATGTATTCCGTTTCACAAAGAAAAGCATTGAATTTATTGATGCTGAAACCAATACGCTTAATTCTGATAAAAGCGCCCGGTTTACAGAAATGCTTTCAAAAAGCGGGTTCGTATTTCCGGCGAATTCACTGTCCGGAAATCCTTCCGTAAAGAAAGATTATGATGAGGGATATCTGGTGCTTGATGCTGAAAACAATCTTTTCCACCTAAAGCAGACCGTAGGACGTCCTTATGTAAGAAAAATAGATATTCCTGAGGGAGTAAAAATTAAAAATATTTTCATTACAGAGTTCCGTAACCGTAAATCACTGGGCTTTGCTTCTGATACGGAGAATAATTTCTACGTGATAGAAAACAAAACGTATGATTTCCATAAAATAGGCATTCCGGAGTTTATTCCGGAAAAAAACGCTATGATGATCTATGGCAATATGGTTGACTGGACGATAAAAGTTTCATCTGTAGAAAAAGTCGTTTATTATGCTGTTGATGCAAATGACTATTCTCTGATAAAAACTTATGAAGAAGCGGAAGAAGAGACATTCAGTGGAAAAGTCTCAAAATTTGTAACAGCTACATCACTTCGCTTTACTCATCCGCTGGATAAATATGTTTATCCGCGTTTCGGTTTGTAAAAATTCAACTCACATATATTTAAATAAGAAAAGCGCTGTGCATATGAATGATATGCACAGCGCTTTATTTTTTTAAAAAAGAGTAATCTTCGAAAATCAATTCCCGCATCAGTAATGTTTATACAAAAAAGAGAAATATATTTTCTCTGTTGGAGATTTTAATCCTTATACCGGAATATTTAAATCATACACTATGATGCCTGTACCGTTGACTCTTATAGCCGCATTACCGCTTTTATTTATGATTCATGATTTTGAAGAAATCATAGTACGTAAAGCATGGATGAAAAAATATGCTTCATCAGTATGTGACAGATTTCCCCGTTTAATAAAATCTGTTCTTCTTCTTGAGAATATGAGTTCTGCAGCATTTGCCATAGCCGTAGCAGAGGAATTTCTTATAGTAAGCATCGTAACAATAACTGCAATTTCCGGTTATTTCGGAACATTCGTTTATACTGTGTGGATGGCCCTTTTCTGGGCATTTTCAATTCATCTCTTCATTCATGTAGCTCAGACAATAGTTCTGAGACAATATGTTCCCGGTGTTCTGACATCTGTAATAACTCTTTTTTATACTGGTTACACGATAAGGGTATTATTTTCTGTTTTTACACTGGAAGCCAATATCCTTTGCGCTCTGTTCGGTTTTACGTTCATGATATTTAATCTCCGTTTTATTCATAATCTCGGAGAATATCTTAACAACAGAATAAAAGACTGGATGTGACTTATTTCTGTCATTTATCAAATATTGACTTAATAAATTTTGCCGGAACGCCTGCAACGACACTATCAGCCGCTACATCTTTTGTCACTACCGATCCTGCGGCAATAATGGAATTGTCACCTACTGTAACACCCGCAAGAATTGTAGATCCGGAGCCTATCCATACATTTTTACCAATTATAATAGGTGCCGGATATAATGTTGCGCGGTCTTCGGGTGCAAAACCATGGTTTAGTGTAGCCATTATCACTTTATGACCGACAAAAGTATTATCTCCTATTCTGATTCCTCCCTGATCCTGAAAATTGCAACAGGAATTTATGAATACATTTTTTCCGACTTCAATGTTTTTCCCGCAGTCTGTGTAGAAAGGAGGAAACATTCTGAATGACTTATCTGTATCTTTTCCGGTAAGTTTAGAAAAGATACTGATGATCTCTTCCGCTGTATGATAAGTATTATTCAACTCATTTGTTATACGTAATGCTTCATCACTTAGCATACACATATAATTATGTATATCTGACCCCGACTTTACTGATTTACCCTGGTTCAGATGTAGTAAAAACTGATTAAGATCCATATTTTATTTTCCACGTATTTATTAATAAAAAACACATATATTCTGTTTCTTGTTACAAAAGTATTAGCCGTGTGCAAAACCGTTTGTACATATTTTACGGAGATTATTACCGTAATTACTGATAATGATAATCAGAGGTGACAAACTGATAAAAAACACAATATATTTGTTATAAAACAAATTAAAATGGAAAAGATAGATCTTGACTGCGTTGATAAATACAATAAACTCTACGGACTGGAAACTCTTCATCCTTTAGTTTCAATTGTTGATCTTACAAAATCAACACGTGTGGCAAACCATTTTCAGATGCATTATGGTGTATATGCTTTATATCTTAAATGTAGCAAAGGGTGCGAAATAAAATACGGCCGTAAAAAATATGACTATCAGGAAGGTACGATAGTCAGTTTTGCCCCGGGACAGATAGCTGAAGTAAGTACAAAAGAAGATGAAATAAGACCGGAAGTTTACGGTATCCTTTTTCATCCTGACATTATGCGGCGAACATCTCTTGCTCATAACATAAAGAAATATAATTTCTTTTCTTATTCATCAAATGAGGCACTTCATATTTCCGAGAAGGAAAAACATACGGTTATGGATCTTTTACACAAGATTCAGGAGGAGCTGGAGCATGGAATTGACAAGCACAGTAAAACTCTTATAGCCATGAATATCGAACTGTTGCTGAATTACTGTCTCCGTTTTTATGAAAGGCAGTTCATTACAAGAGAAGGGGCAAATGTCGATGTCCTTCAGAAATTCGAAACCTGCCTTGATGAATATTTTGACAAAAAACTACAGATTGAAAACGGCTTGCCGACAGTGAAATATTTTGCAGATCAGGTTTTTCTGACTCCTAATTATTTCGGTGATCTTATAAAAAAGGAAACCGGTAAATCTCCTATGGAATATATTCAGAATAAACTTATAGAACGCGCAAAAGACCGGATAGTAGCAACGAATATGACAATAAGTGAAATTGCCTATGAGCTGGGATTCCAGTATCCACAGCATTTTTCACGACTTTTCAAACAATATGTAGGAATGACTCCTAATAAATACAGAGCATACTGTTGAAATAACAATAGTATGCTCCTACTTTATAATCATATACGTATCTTTCTTATCTAATATTACATAGAATTTCTGCTAGTTCTGCTGCTTCAACTACCTCAATGTCCGGTTTTTGGGAAAGCGGATAAAGCTTATATCTGTTATGAGATATAAATGCGGTCTTCATGCCTGCACTTATAGCTCCGCTAATATCCCAGCCGTGAGAAGCTACAAGCAGACATTCTTCAGGTTTGACATTCAGATAGCGTGCAGTATAGAAATAAGTATGTCTGTGAGGTTTGAAATATCCTATATCCTCAGTTGAGATACTTTTGTCAATCAGATGTTCGATATTATTACTTTTTATCTGATTTTGAATTGCAGCATTTGAGGAATTTGTAAAAGTTACAAGTTTATAATCGGCATTTTTAAGAGAAACAAGAGACCGGACCACATCAGGATAAACCGATGATTCATTGATTTTTCTTATTGCGGCTATTACGTCCTGAGAATTAAAACTTATTCCGTGAGCTTCTGCTGTCATTTCGAATGAAGCATAAGCTATTTTTCCGAAATCATGATATTCATCCGTTAATGTATCTACCAGTGAGTACAGAAGCATATTACTGAACCATAAGTCACTAAGATTTTTATTTCCTCCTAAAAGATTTTCGACTGCTTTTTTTGCCTCATCTATATTAAGAAGAGTTTCAATCATATCAAGGAGAATTATTTTAGGTCGCTCCGTTATCATACATGAAATTATTCATATTTTATCGTTTAAATAAAAACATAGTTCCATGTAAAATGTTTGATATTAGAATATTATACATTTACAGAGCTTTACAGCCGTAATATTGGTCTGTAAAACCGTAATTTATATAAATCTGATGAAATCGTTTTTTTGTTATCCCTTACGGAGTAAACTCTGATGAATTTACAGAACTGTTTCTATTTTTCAATTATAGTTTAAAACCTGATATTATGAAAAAACTTACAATTATCCTTGCTCACTCTAACTACGAAAAGTCTATTGCCAATAAGACGATAATAGAAAACCTCAATAAGAAATATCCCGATATCAAAGTGAGAAACCTTATGGAAATGTACCCCGATTTCAACATCGACATAGATTCCGAGCAAAAGAATCTTGTGGAATCCGACATAATACTTTTCCAGTTTCCCATTAACTGGTATAATATGCCGGCGATTCTGAAACACTGGATGGATCTTGTTCTTGCATATGGTTTTGCCTATGGAGCTTCGGGTGATAAATTAAACGGAAAAACCGTGATTGTCAGTGTTACAGCCGGTGCTCACGAAGAAGCATATACGCCTATAGGCTCTCAGCATTTCCGTTTAAGACAGTTTCTCAATAATATAGAATCATCTGCATATTTCTGTAAAATGAACTTTGTCGAACCGGTTCTCGGATATGGCAATATTTATATTCCTAATGTCGTGAATACTCCTGAAATAGTGAAGCAGAGAGCGACACAGCAATATGAAAGACTTATAGAATCACTTGATAAGCTTCTTGCCTGAAAAATAAAAAGTCCGAAATGAAACAGTTGCTTCATTTCGGACTTTTAATCTGTCGTCGGACGAAATATCCGGTAACTATAAAATTAATACAAAGAATCGGAAGTAGTAATTCTTATTAATTTATGATTAGTAAACTCATATATCGCTTCTTTAGACAATTCTCTTCCGTATCCTGATTTCTTAGTACCTCCGAACGGAATTTCAGGGCCAACGCTTACTGTGACATGATTGATATATACCATTCCCGTATTTATCTGTCTTGCCACTTTTACAGCTTCCTCTTCATTATTGCCGAAAACCGTTCCTCCAAGGCCGTAGGTTGTGTCATTCGCAAGTTCAATGGCCTCATCCGTACTTTTTACTTTATATATCATCAGTACAGGCCCGAATACCTCCTCATTGTAAATATCCATTTCTTTAGTTATATCGGTTAGTACTGTCGGCTGCATAAAATATCCCTCTCTATCTATTCGTTTGCCTCCTGTCTGAACTTTCGCTCCCTGTGCTATAGCCGTCTGTACCTGTTTTTCAACTTTCTCAAGTGCTTCCATTGTGCATACAGGTCCTAACTCAGTATCTTTATCAAGAGGATCACCTATTTTGACAGATTCAAAGATCTGCTTAGACTTAGATACAAATGTGTCATACATCTCTTCCGGAACAATAATTCTCTTAGGAGAGCAGCATATCTGACCTGCATTCCATATTCTGCCACTTGTAGCAGTCTGAATAGCTTTGTCAATATCGGCATCCGGCAAAACTATGAAAGGATCATTGCCCCCGAGTTCAAGAATAGAAGGTATTACATTTGCCGCAGCTGCAGACGCAAAACTCTCACCTGCCTTTACACTTCCGGTAAGTGTGGCACCTGTGATTCTTCTGTCATTTAAAAGCGGAGATATCTTAGACCCCGATAAAAAAAGATTGGTGTAAACACCCTCCGGTGATCCCGCTTCCCGGAATATATCTTCCATAAGCTTAGCGCACTGAGGTACATTTGACGCCTGTTTCATTATGATAGTATTACCGGCCATAATATTAGGGGCAGCAGAACGTATCATCTGATAAAAAGGAGCGTTCCATGGCTGTACACTTAAAATTACGCCAAGAGGCTGATAGGTAATAAACGCTTTTCCATTCGGTGTTTCAATCGGTTTGTCAGCAAGAAATTTCTCCCCGTTGTCCGCATAATAATTAAGTATCATTATACATACATCGGTTTCTCCGTCACCATAAGGAATTATCTTTCCCATCTCTTTTGCGCAAAGTTCTGATATTTCACGTTTCCTTTCAAGCATTATAGCCGCAACCTTTTTAAGCAATTCCGATCTTTGAGCAAAGGTTGTTTTTTTCCATTCGGCAAAAGCTTTGTCGGCTTTACATATTATGTTTTCAATTTCTGTTTGACTCATTTCCTGAAATACTTTCAGAACCTGAGCATCTGCAGGATTTATACTTTTAATATCTGCCATAATTATATTCAATTTATATGATCTTAATATTCTTCCTCTATATATGAATAATCCACTTTTTCGAAATAGCTGAACATTGGCATAGTAGCAACTATCTCTTTTGCCTTGTCAAAATTATCGACATTCATAACAAGAATAGCTCCGGTATTATCTTTTTTGATAAAAAGATGAGTAAGTATGCCTTTTTCTTTCAATTCTGTTGTATGAGCAAGCTCTTTTGGAAGTAATTCATTAAGATTCGGTATTTTATCCATATAATTAAGGATATCAATAAAAACTCTTGTCATAATTTAATTAGTTATTTAGTGGTGAAAAAAATATCTGTTGATTATTTCAAAAGAAGATCCGCTATCTTTTTGCCGACTCCTGCAGCAGAGGCCGGATTCTGCCCCGTTATCAGATTACCGTCGACAATGACATTTTCCGACCAGTTTGGAGATTCCTGAAATAAGGCCTGATGATTACTCAGTTCTGTTTCAAGAAGAAAAGGAACTATCGTTGTTGTCTGATTTTCCTTTTCCTCATTATTGGTAAACGAGGTAAGCTTCTTTCCTTTTATCAGATAATCTTTATTGCTGAGCTGAACATTAAACAGCGCACTAGGACCATGACATACGGCTGCAACCGGTTTTCCCGACTCATACATTTTTCTTATTATGTCATGTATGGCTTCGCAGTTTGGAAAATCCCACATAGGTCCGTGACCGCCGGCAAAAAATATAGCTGAATAATCATCAGGATTTGCCTCGTTTATGCTTTTCGTGTTTTTTATCTTTTGCATGAAATTGTTATCACTTATAAATCTTGAATTTATAAGATCTCCAAGATCCATGCTCTGATTGTCTATAGGAGACTCTCCGCCCATAACGGAAAATATCTCATAGGTAAGGTCAGCTTCTTCAAACTGATCCAGAGGATGAGTCAATTCACTTAACCAGAAACCTGTCTGAATTCCTGTTGAGCCTTTTACTCCGTTGCTTGTTATTACGCAGATTATCGGTTTGATCTGATTTCCCATTTTATCGATGTATTAGTTTATAGATTACTGCAGGCTGATTAACGGGAGTTAATTAATAACCGCCTTTATGCAAAACAAAAAAATGATTTTAAAGTTTATAACTCCATTTTCTGCAATTTGTTGATGTATAGTGTATTAGGTTTTTTCTTCGGCTTGAGTCCCTGCTAAAAAAGTAATACGGGTAATTATTTATGTAATTATTATAAAACAGGATTTCAGAAAAAAGAAAAACCGACAGTTTTCCTCATTAAAAAGAAAATGCCGGTTTGAAATTTTTAATAATTATTTCAGAAACTATAAAGAGGGAAAATATATGTTTTTATAATTTTTCAAAGGTCGAAGTAAGATTTCCTACTATCTGAAAATATTCAACTCCGTTGTCTTTTACGGCCTCCGGAAGAGGTAATTCCGGTTCTCCCGTGGTGTCATACCGTTTGCTGCGACATGACTGATTTGACTCCTCCCGGGAATCTTTCAGATGCTTCATATAAGGCGAGAGGATCACAGTCGGGAATCGCAGAATTACTTTGTAAAAACGTAGGCGGTAATAGTAAATAAAAGTCTGTAACAGGAAAAGAGACTTATATTATATAAAAATTAATATATAAAGAGTCAATCATTATTAATTAATAAAATCATTAACAATATGAACCAATTGTGTTTAAGTTGATGTTTATAAGGTGATTACCTTGTGAAGTTGGAAGAAAGTCGTATAAATATTTGATAAATAGGTTTGTTATTAAGAAATAAAGACATTATTTTTGCAAACCTTAATATAATAATGGATTTTCCATATCCGATTTATAATAAAGAATAGGAATTATAAACAAAATAAAAATTCGAAAGAATGAACATTTCACTACAGAACGTTGATAAAGTTAACGCTATTATCAAGATTGAAGTTTCTAAAGCAGACTATCAGGAAAAAGTAGATGCAACTCTTAAAGAGTACCGTAAAAAAGCAAATATTCCTGGCTTCCGTAAAGGAATGGCGCCAATGAGCATGATCAATAAAATGTTTGGCAAACAGGTTAAAATGGAAGAAATCAACAAAACTATCGGTGAGGCTTTGTTCGGTTATATCCGTGAAAACCAGCTTAACGTATTAGGCGAGCCTCTTCCAAGCCTTGAGCAGGAAGTTATCGACTTTGAAACTGCTGATGATTTCATCGTTTCATTCGATGTTGCTTTAGCTCCTGAAGTTAAAGTAGAACTTTCAAAAGAAGATAAAGTAGACTATTATAATATCGCTATCTCTGAAGAAATGATTGACCAGCAGGTTACAGCTCTTCAGAACAGATTCGGCTCTTACGAGCAGGTTGAAGAAGCAGGCGATAAAGATATGCTGAAAGGCGATCTTGCAGAGCTTGACGCTGATGGCAATATCAAAGAAGGTGGTCTTATGGTAGAAGGTGCATCTCTTATGCCTTCTTACTTCCACAATGATGAGCAGAAAGCTAAATTCGCAGCTATCAAAAAATTTGCTACTGTGGATTTCAATCCTTCTGAAGCTGCAGGCGGAAATGAGGCAGAACTTGCTTCTATCCTTAAAATGAGCAAAGAAGAAGCTGCTGCTTTCACAGGTAACTTCCGTTTTACAGTAAACGAAATCACTCATTTCGTTGCAGCTGAGAAAAACGAAGAGCTATTCAAAAACGCTTGCGGTGAAGACTGTACTACAGAAGAGCAGTTTATCGAAAACATCAAAAATATGATCGCTGAGCAGCTTATCCCTGAGCAGGATTATAAATTCGGTATCGACTCACGTAAGATGATCGAAACTAAAGTAGGTGATCTTGAAATGCCTGAAGCTCTATTGAAAAGATGGATGATCGCAACAGGTAAAGACCGTACTGAAGAGCAGGTAAACGAAGAATTCCCAAAAATGCTTCCTGAACTTAAATGGCACCTGATCAAAGAACAGATCGTTAAAGATCACGGTATCAAAGTTGAAGAAGCTGATCTTCTTGAGATCGCTAAGAGATCTACAATGGCTCAGTTCGCACAGTACGGTATGGCTAACATCCCTGCTGAACTTCTTGAAAACTACGCAAAACAGATGCTTCAGAATAAAGAAGCTGTACGCAACATCTCTGAGAGAGCTATCGAAGATAAGATCGTTGCTACTGTTAAAGATCTTGTTTCTCTTGATGAGAAAGGAGTATCAGTAGAAGAGTTTCAGAAGTTATTCGAAGTAAAAGAATAATAATTTGAGATTTTAATATAAAAAAATAACCTCGCATTTGCGGGGTTATTTTTTTATGCTTAATTTCAATTTTGAAAAACAGGAAAGAATAATTAACTTTTAAACCGTTGTTATTATTACAAGTATGGAAGAGTTTAAAAAATTTGCCAAAATGCATTTGAATATGAATGCAAACGCGCTTGATAAGTATATGAATATTACAAGCAGTTATATCTCACCGACAATCATCGAAGAGCGACAGTTGAATGTGGCGCAGATGGATGTGTTTTCACGTCTGATGATGGATCGAATTATCTTTCTTGGGACTCAGGTTGACGATTATGCTGCGAATGTAATACAGGCACAGCTCCTATATCTTGATTCTGCCGAACCGGGCAAGGATATTTCGATATATATAAATTCTCCTGGCGGATCAGTTTATGCAGGTCTGGGCATTTATGACACAATGCAATATATTCAGAGTGATGTATCTACGATATGTACAGGTATGGCGGCATCTATGGCTGCGGTACTTCTTGTGGCGGGTGCGGAAAACAAACGTTTCGCTCTTAAGCATTCAAGAATCATGATCCATCAGCCTCTTGGCGGAATGCAGGGACAGGCTTCAGACATGGAGATTACTGTAAGAGAGATTCAGAAATTAAAGAAAGAACTTTACACTATAATTGCTGATCACTCTCATAATGAATTTGAGAAAATAGAAAGAGACTCTGATCGTGACTTCTGGATGACTTCTGAGGAAGCTAAGGAATACGGTATGATTGATCAGGTGTTGACAAGAGTGAAAAAATAAATAAAATATAAGGTTAATGGCTAAACAGACCGGTGACCATTGCTCGTTGTGTGGAAGACCACGTAAGGATGTAAACCTTCTTATAGAAGGTCTTGATGGATGTATATGTGATTCCTGCTCATTACAGGCTGCTGATATAGTAAAAGAAAATGTTAAGGATATAAAGGGTAAAGCCGGTACAAAGATTGTAACGGCAGACGAACTGCCTACGCCTAAAGGTATCAAAGCTGCTCTTGACGAATATGTGATAGGTCAGGACTCGGCAAAGAAAGTTCTTTCGGTGGCGGTGTATAACCATTATAAAAGAGTGTTTCAGGAAGAGAAGTTTGAAGATGATGGTGTTGAGATTGAAAAATCAAACATTATCATGGTAGGTCCTACGGGGACAGGGAAGACTTTGCTTGCCAGAACAATCGCGAAACTTCTACATGTGCCTTTTACTATTGTGGACGCTACGGTGTTTACGGAAGCAGGTTATGTGGGTGAGGATATCGAGAGCATTCTGACACGTTTGCTTCATGATGCAGATATGGATGTTGAAGCTACGGAAAAAGGAATTGTATTTATTGATGAGATCGATAAGATAGCCCGCAAAAGTGCTAATCCGTCCATAACAAGAGATGTGAACGGAGAAGGTGTTCAGCAGGGACTTCTTAAGATGCTTGAAGGATCGACTGTGAATGTTCCGCCGAACGGAGGAAGAAAGCATCCTGAGGCAAAAATGATTCAGGTAGATACAAAAAATATTCTTTTCATTTGCGGAGGAGCTTTCGATGGACTTGAGCGTGTGATAAGTAAAAGAATGAATACAAGAGCTGTGGGATATTCTTCTTATATGAAACAGGATATCGACAGAGAAAATCTTCTGAAATATGTAAATCATAGTGACCTGAGAAGTTTCGGACTTATTCCTGAGCTTATCGGACGACTTCCTATACTTACATATCTTGAGCCTCTGGATAAAAAAGTTTTAAGAAATATTCTTACAGAACCTAAAAATTCTATAGTAAAGCAATATAAGAAGCTATTTTCTCTTGATGGAATCAACTTAATCTTTGAGGACGATGTTTATGATTATATAGTCGATCAGGCACTGGTACATAAACTCGGAGCTCGCGGATTAAGATCTATCGTAGAGTCAATAATGATGGAAGCGATGTTTGAGATTCCGTCGACAGGGGAAAAAGAATTAAGAATTTCATACGACTACGCAAAGCAGATGCTTGAGAAGTCGAATTTTGAAAATATGATTACTACATAGTATTTGGTTTTTTTCTGAATTTTAAAGAAAAAATATAGACCGGATATGGTAAAGGTATATCATTGTTATTTACCTTTGAAATTCAATTATTAGTGCTGGTGTTTAGAAAATATTACATATAAGAAGAAGTATGACAAAATCATTAGATCTTCATAGTGGACTAAAACAACATTTCGGTTTCGACTCATTTAAAGGAAACCAGGAAGCTGTGATCGAGAGTTTGATCGCAGGTAATGATACGTTTGTTCTTATGCCCACAGGTGGAGGAAAATCACTTTGTTATCAATTGCCTTCATTGTTGATGGAGGGGACGGCTATAGTTATTTCTCCGTTGATAGCATTGATGAAAAATCAGGTTGATGCCATGAGAAGTTTCAGTGAAGATGACGGCGTTGCTCATTTTATCAATTCTTCATTATCGAAGGGTGCGATAGAACAGGTACGCAAAGACATCATCTCAGGGAAAACAAAACTCTTATATGTAGCACCGGAATCTTTGACAAAAGAAGATAATATTGAGTTTCTGAAAGGGATCAAAATTTCATTTTATGCCATAGATGAAGCTCATTGTATCTCAGAGTGGGGACATGATTTCCGACCTGAATACAGAAGAATCAGACCAATAATCAATGAGATCGGTAAACGTCCTTTGATAGCACTTACGGCTACTGCGACACCGAAGGTTCAGAGTGATATACAGAAAAACCTTGGTATGCTTGATGCGAATGTGTTTAAGTCTTCATTCAACAGAGATAATCTCTACTATGAGATACGTCCCAAGAAGAAAGATGTGGATAAGGATATCATACGTTTTATCAAATCTCAGAGCGGGAAATCCGGTATTGTTTATTGTCTAAGCAGAAAAAAAGTTGAGGAGTTTGCCGAGATACTGAGGGCTAACGGAGTCAATGCGCTTGCCTATCATGCAGGAATGGACAGTGGTGTGAGAAGTCAGAACCAGGATTCGTTTCTACTTGAGAAAGTTGACGTTATTGTAGCTACCATTGCTTTTGGTATGGGTATTGACAAACCTGATGTGAGATATGTCATACATTACGATATGCCCAAAAGTCTTGAAGGGTATTACCAGGAAACGGGGAGAGCCGGAAGAGATGGCGGGGAAGGTCGTTGTGTAGCTTTTTATGCCTACAAGGATCTACAGAAGCTGGAAAAATTCATGCAGAATAAACCTCTTGCCGAGCAGGAGATAGGAAAGCTTTTGTTGATGGAGACAGCCGGTTATGCTGAGTCTTCTGTTTGCAGAAGGAAAAGCTTGTTGCACTATTTTGGAGAAGAGTATAAAGAAGAAAATTGTGGAAATTGTGACAATTGTTTAAATCCTAAGAAACAAGTGGAAGCTAAAGATTTATTATGTGCGGTAATTGAAACGGTTACAGCATTGAAAGAGAAATTTAAATCGGATTATGTAATTGATGTCCTTCTCGGAAAAGAGACTGAAGATATTCTTTCTTATCAGCATGAAGATCTTGATTTGTTCGGTTGCGGACAGGAAGAAGATGAGAAAACCTGGAATACGGTGATCCGTCAGGCTCTTATAGCAGGATATTTAGATAAAGATATTGAAAACTACGGAATACTTAAAGTTACAAAATCCGGACAGCAATTTTTAAAGAAACCAGTTTCTTTCAAGATTGTGGAAGATAATGAGTTTGAGGATGAAGATGAAGAGACACAGGTAAAAAGTGCCGGTTCTTGCGCAGCTGATGAAGAGCTTTATACTATGCTGAAAGATCTGAGAAAGAAGATCGCTAAAAAACTGGAGCTCCCTCCATATGTGATTTTCCAGGATCCTTCACTTGAAGCTATGGCTACGACTTATCCTGTAACAATGGATGAGCTTCAGAACATTCCGGGTGTCGGTGCGGGTAAGGCTAAGAGATATGGTGATGAGTTTTTGAAACTGATTAAGACTCATTGCGAAGAAAAGGAAATCGAACGTCCTGAAGATCTCAGAGTTAGAACCGTTGCCAACAAATCGAAAATGAAAGTTTCGATCATTCAGGGTATTGACAGAAAAATAGCTCTTGATGAACTTGCTGAATCCAAAGGTCTTGATTTTGCTGATCTTCTGGATGAAGTAGAAGCTATTGTTTATTCCGGAACTAAAATCAATATTGATTATTTCTTGAATGAAATCATTGATGAAGATCATATTGAAGATATATTCGAATATTTCAAGGAAGCTGAAACCGATAGTCTTGAAGACGCTTATAAAGAACTTGGAAGTGATTATACAGAAGAGGAAATCAGACTCGTACGTATAAAATTCCTTTCTGAAATGGGTAACTAAGATAAAAGATACTGACCATAATAACAGACTGCATATAATGTAAAGTCTGTTATTATGGTCTTTTTTGTTTGCGAAAATACATGGTAAAGCCGTGTTAAATAGTCTCTGTACAATGGTCAATATTGTATTGAGGCTATTTCTGTTATCTATTAATTTTCATAAATGAGAAGATTGAGCTTCTGAGTAAACCCGGTTACGCCATAAGAATATATTTTTGCATCTGTAGGCAAACGAAGATAATGAAGAGAAGGAGTTATTAATCTGGAATATATATTATCTGTGTTTGTCGGTCCGGCCGGACTTATAGAGAAGACCATATCTGATATGGCGTTTTAAGAAGATGGTAAATTAAATATTAAAGAAACTGGAATTATGCAGACAATAAAATTGAATAACGGTATTGAAATGCCGATAATCGGTTACGGAGTATTTCAGGTATCTCCTGAAGAATGTGAGCGATGTGTGCTTAACGCGATAAGTGCAGGCTACAGACTTATCGATACTGCTCAGGCTTATTATAATGAAGAAGGAGTAGGAAAAGCTGTAACAAAATCCGGAGTAAACAGGGATGAACTGTTTTTGACCACTAAGGTATGGATTACAAATTCCGGAGAAAAAAAAGCCTCTGAAAGTATAGAAGAGAGTCTTCGCAAACTTAATACCGATTATATTGATCTTCTGTTGATTCATCAGCCATTCAGTGATTATCCCGGTACATGGCGTGCTATGGAAAAAGCAGTAAGAGATGGTAAGGTCAGAGCAATAGGACTTAGTAATTTTTATCCTGACCGTTTTGTCGATATGGCCGAATATGCAGAAATAAAACCGGCGGTAAATCAGCTTAAAACAAATGTCTTTTCTCAACAATGGGAGGCTGAAGCAGAGATGAAGCCTTACGGTACCCGTTTAATGGCATGGGCGCCTCTTACCCAGGGAGATCCCGACCTCATGACAAATCCGGTAATCAGGGCTCTTGCAGAGAAATATGAAAAGACACCTCAACAAATTGCATTGCGCTATCTTATTCAGCGCGATATTATTGCTATACCGAAATCAGCAAATAAGGAGCGTATGAGCCAGAATCTCGATGTTTTTGACTTCGCTCTTGAAAAAGAAGAGATGGAAAGTTTCATATCTCTTGAAAAGCCTGCCAATCCTGACTTTTCACACCGTAATCCAAAACTTGTAAAATTTCTGCTTGATTATGACAGACAGTTTAATCCGGCCAATAAGAAGTAAGGAAAGGAAAATAAGCTATTAAAATGATTTATATAATCTGATAAAATATAAATATGAAGAATATTCTTGTAATAAGCGGACATACAGATCTGTCGGTTTCTCTGGCAAATAAAACAATCCTTGAAACATTGGAACTGAAACTGCCGCAGGCTCAGATTGTGCGTCTTGATTCTCTTTATCCCGATTTTAAAATCGATGTTCCTGCAGAACAGGAAAAACTAATATGGTCGGATATAATAGTCCTGCAGTTTCCTATATTCTGGTATTCAGCTCCGTCGCTTCTTGAGCGCTGGATGGAAGAAACTTTCAGACATGGTTTTTCTCATGGATCTACAGGTGATAAACTTAAAGGAAAAAAACTAATACTTTCATTTACGTCAGGGGCACCGGAATATATGTATTCCCGTGAAGGCGCAATGGGTTATGAAATTGATGATTTTCTTCCGTGTTTTAAAGCGACAAGCAGATTATGCCAGATGGAATATGAAGGATATATCTATACCGGAGGTTTAAGTTATGGCCACAGGACGACTCCGGAACTTATTGATCAGCAGATTCAGAAAAGTAAAGAACATGCAGATCGTCTGATGGATTTATTAAAGACTCTCTGATGCTGGAAGACAGACTGCATATTTACAATGATATAGTTTTCAGTTGTTTTTTGCCCGATGACTGGCTTAATGAATTCCGTATGCCTTATCATGCTCTTATTAATGTATATTCAGGAGTTATGAATATTGAATATGCCGGAAAGTCGTTAAGCGTAAAAGCCGGTCAATATGTGTTTTTAAGGAGAGATCACCATATAAGACTGCATAAGACTTCATATGAAAATCAGTCGTATAAGGCTATAAATATATGTCTCAAAGGTGATACGCTACAGCGTTATTACCGTCAGCATAAGGATCTGACAAAAATCAGGGAGACCAAACGTTTGGGCGAGGCTGCAATAATACTACCTCATATCGTTGCCACAGATAATCTCTTCGCGTCTTTGAGCGTCTATACAGATAAAGGAAATATACCTGAATCGGAATATATAGATAATATGATATCGGATGCGATTGATTGTCTTCTGAAACTTGATGAAAAGTTTTATCCCACGCTTTTTGATTTTTGTGAGACATGGAAAATAGACCTCTACGAGTTTATGGAGAGTAACTATACTTCTGATCTGACAATGAAGGAATTTGCGCTGTATACGGGGCGTTCGCTGGCAACATTTAAAAGGGATTTTGCAAAGTTCTCGGAACTTCCTCCTGAAAAATGGCTTGTTAAGCGGAGACTGGAGAGGGCATATGAAATGCTGAAAGATAATAATCTTCCGGTCTCAGAAATATGCTGGAAAGTAGGATTCAGAAACCGCTCTCACTTTACTACGGCTTTTAAGCGGGAATTTGGAGTTCTTCCGTCAAGTATAAAATAAAAAATCCGGTATGCAGATTGTCCCGATAATATTTTCAGGGATTGTTGCATACCGGATTTTTATATATTATGTTTTTAAGTATAATTACTTATTTGACATCCTTGATGTCTACCAGTTTATTTACAATAGCATAGATCGTAAGTCCTGAAGGGCTATGGATTTTAAGTTTATTTGCAATATTTCTTCTGTGGGTCATAATAGTATGTGTTGAAAGGAAAAGTTTATCGGCTATCTCCTTATTTGTCATACCTTTTACAATACATACTACAATTTCTTTTTCTCTTACACTTAATTCCTGTTTTTCTTCCTCTTCTTCCTCTTTATGTATGATATTGGAAAGTTTTTCTCTTATTGTTTCTGTCGGATCATAAATCGTTATGAAATCGTCATAAAGCTTTATGCTGTTGATAGACTGAAGTGAAGTCTGTAATGCGATGATTTTTATATTTTCGACTTCAACCTGAGCTTTAAACTGTTGAGGGGAAGTCATGCCAAGACAAACCGGGTCAATTATTATAATATCGGGTGCAAGTTTTTTTAATTTTGAAATCATGATGTTGACATCCGCGATCTCCGCTATATCAATATTCAGGTCAATTATTCTTTTCAAAATGCCTGTAAGCCCTGTGCGTATAATAGCAGATGGTTCAACTATCGCTATATGTATTCTTCTTGCCATAATGCTGATTTTTTCTTTTACGGGAAATAACTGATGTCGGCATCAGTATGTAAGAATAAGGAATCCCGTTATTATTTTTTATTTAAAGAGAATTTCCCGCTGATTCTGTATAACGGATTGCCGGAATAAATAATAGGTCTTCAACATCATTGTGTGAGGCAAGATCTTCAGAACATGAGAAAATATCGAAGAGAACTCCGTTTAATTCATTGCTGCTTTTTGCCGGATAATATTTTATGATAATATCTTTCAGTTCTGAAAGTTTGGATTCTATCTTATCATGCTGTTTGCTGAAAATATCAATATTATATTTTCCCGAAATATTTCCTGACACAAGTTCATCTACGTAAGGAAAGACATTTTCTTCTTCATACTGCATATGCTTTCTTACTTCAGCGACATATTCGTCATAATATCTTATTATTACGAGTGAAAGATCATTGTTGCCACAATCTATCGCTTCAATAAGTTTTCTTCTGATCTGAGGCAGACGGAAATCAAGAAAATAAGCATGTGAATTGCGCAGATAATCTACAAGATATTTAATTGATACAGTTGATATATCGATATCTTCCAGAATATGGTCTTCGTCATTAAGAAGATTTACAACTGCAAGAAATGTTGTTGCATCGACGCTGTTGTTTTTACAGACATTTTCAATAGTCTCTTCTCCGAAACCCAGAGCTATGCCGAAACGGCTCATTACCTGAAGGATGGGATAGTTTGCGCAGATCAGATCACTCATCTGATCGGTTCCTTTATAAATACCTATTTTGTACATTGGTTATATTGATTCTAAATAATAAAGCTCAAACATAATGATTAAATAGATAATCGGAAAATAATTCAACGGAAATATTTACCCTAAGTATCAACTTTATATGTTTTTAAAGACAATGGCTGAGAGGTTAAAAAAAGGACAATAAGAAATTGACAAAAGATCTCTGATTGTTTAATATTCGTTTAATAGTAACTTCTCTTAAAACAAGCTTTAATAATTGATGTTATATAATTATGAATAAAAACAATAATTAATAAATTATATTTAATAGCGGTATGGTGAATCGTTTCTGCTTGTCAATATCGGTCTTATTTGCGTTAATCATAGCTCCTAAATGTTACAGTCAGTATATATGTAATGATGCAAACCAGTATGGATGGTTTGTTCCTATTAAGTTTGCCCGTCCTTTTGTTGCAGAGATGGAATCACCACTATCAAGGGTGGAAGAAGGCTTCGGAAGAGCAAAAGAAGAATACACTCATACGGATAGGTGGGGAACAAAGATGGCTCCTTATCTAAATGTTACGGTAGGTACATTTATTCCGATATGGTCGATGGAGTTGAAAAAGGGCTGGAGTATTGGAATAGATATACCTATTGCTTTTCATCTGTGGCTCGATCTTGAAACAATCTCAGCACCTGTTCTGAATACTGATTACCGTTTTGCGGTAGGGCAGATAAAAGCACTTAAGGTTTTTGATTACAGAAATAAATATCTTAAAAATCTATCTATAAGATTTGCTCCTTATAATCATGAGAGTACGCATATCGGAGATGAACTTACGGTTTCAAGACGTGATGCCGGTTTCCCTATAACCAGAGTAAATGTATCTTATGAATATTCAGAGCTTGCAGTTTGTCTTAACGATCCAAACGGAACAAGACGTGATAATATGGCTCTTAAATTCGGAGTAATGGCAAGAAATAATTTTGCTAAAAGCTGGTTTAAGATTTATGCCAATGAAGGAGATACCATCTACAACAGAAATATGACTAATATTTTTGAATTCTATATCAATTATGAATGGCAGAGGTCTACCGGTTTTGCAACAAGAAACAATATGATTAACGTATTGTCGGCTGAGTTCAGAAACAGAGCCCGTTATCATTATCCCACAATTGATAAAGATAAACATACAGGTGAGATATACCTATTTGATTCACCTCATACGAGAGCTAATTGCTATAATGTATACTGGGGATGGAAATTTCTTCCTAAAGACAGACATTATCTTAACAGTGTGGGATTTTATCTGCATGGATATTACGGCATTGTTCCCTATGGTCAGTTTAGAAATACTGCGGGTTATGGTTATTTCGGTTTCTCTATAGTAATTGATAATTTCTGATCATTTGAGATTTATTATTTATAAATACCCGTTGTCGGGAATAAATGTTTAATGCAGATTGCCTGACTTTCTGCTTTATTGCCTGCCTGCCATATTGATGATTGATTGGATGAATCTGTAAATCGATAAAAGATAAAAAGACAGAATTCTTTTATAATTTTGTAAAAGATTCAAAAAAGGTTTTTTATGGTAGAATTTTTATCAAAGGATTTTTACGGCAATACGATAAAAGAATGGGTTATTGCACTGTCAATAATATTCGGTTCCTTCGTGCTGGGAAAGATATTATATCTTGTAACGACAAAGTTTTTTAAGAAACTGACTTCCCGAACAAAGACGCAGCTTGATGATATACTGGTAGAACGTCTTGAAAGACCGGTGATATTCGCACTTATAATAATTGGTGTTTGGGCCGGAATAACTACTCTGAATATTTATCCTTCAATAAAAGACTGGCTTTCCAAAGCTTATATCATACTTATTTCTTTTAATGTATCATGGGTGATTACCCGTTGTGTGGGTGCGATTATGGATCTGTATATTCTTCCTCTTACAGAGAAGACTAAATCGGATTTCGATAATCAGATATATCCTGTTGTCAAAAGATGGCTTATAAATATCATTTGGGCTGTAGGTCTTATTGTCGGTCTTAACAATGCCGGTTATAATGTAGGAGCTATTATAGCTTCACTGGGAATCGGAGGTCTTGCCATGGCTATGGCTGCAAAAGATACAGTATCGAATTTCTTTGGAGGTCTTACTATATTTACAGATAAACCGTTTAGAGTAGGCGACAGAATACGTATATCCGGTTTTGACGGAACGGTAACAGAAGTGGGGATAAGGAGTTTTCGCCTTAAAACTCTGCAGGGAACTGTTGTTGCGATTCCGAATTCAAAAATTACAGATACCTGTGTTGAGAATGTTTCTCTTGAAGAATCCCGTAAAATAACACTTAATCTTGGTCTTACTTATCAGACGGAACCTGAGAAAATGCAGCTTGCAATAGACCTGCTGGGGCAGATAGCAAGTGATCATCCTTCAATCCTCGAAAAGCACCTTATCTCTTTTAATGCTTTCGGTGATTCAAGTCTTGGAATTCTTTTCATTTATTATATAAAGAAGGGAGAGGATATTCTGCAGACGCAGACAGATATAAATCTGCGTATACTTACTCTTTTCAATCAGAATAATCTTGATTTCGCTTATCCTACTCAAACACTTTTTATTGAAAAGAATTGATGCCGTGGTAATATAAAAGCGATATTTGCATTCTGAATAATCGAAAAAAAGAAACTAAACGAATAATAAAAGACTATGACAAAAATTAAAGATGCCGTGATAGTTGTGTCAGGCGGAATGGACAGTATGACAATGCTGTATGAATATAAAGATGAAATAGCTCTTGCCGTAACTTTCGATTACGGATCAAAACATAATGCTAAAGAAATACCTTGTGCTGCCGAAGCCTGCAAGGAACTTGGGATTCCTCATATTGTAATTCCTTTGAGTTTTATGAAGACTTATTTTAAAAGTTCGCTTCTTGAAGGAGGCGAGGAGATTCCGGAAGGTCATTATGAAGATGAAAATATGAAATCTACAGTCGTTCCTTTCCGTAACGGAATAATGCTTTCAATAGCGGCAGGACTTGCAGAAAGTAATTCTCTGAAAAGACTTATGATAGCCAACCACGGAGGCGATCATGCTATATATCCTGATTGCCGTAATGAGTTCATTCAGGCAATGGAGCAGGCTATTAAATACGGAACGTATGACAATATAGAGATATTCGCTCCTTATACTAAGATTACAAAATCTGATATCGCACGCCACGGCAAAGAACTGGGAATGGATTATTCCAGAACATGGAGCTGCTATAAAGGGGGCGACATACATTGCGGAAAATGCGGAACATGTGTAGAGCGTAAGGAAGCAATGCATGATGCAGGTATTGATGATAAGACGGTGTATGAAGATTAGTCATACGATATATGATATTTAAAAAGATATAAAATATCCGGAAGAATTAATATTACTACTAATTCTTTCGGATATTTTCTTTTTATCTTCCTAAAAGTTTCTTTATGAAAATAATGATAGTTGTAATTAAGTACATTAATGATTACCTTTGCGCCCATAAAACAGAATTATGAGCCAAAATTCATTATTAGAGAAATTAGACGGTCTTGTTGCCCGTTTCGAAGAGGTTTCCACTCTTATTACCGATCCTTCGGTAATATCAGATATGAACAGATATGTCAGACTGAATAAGGAATATCGTGATCTTGAGCTTATCGTAAATGCTCAGAAGGAATATAAAGGCCTTCTTGACGGAATTATGGAAGCAAAAGCAATCCTTGAAAACGATAATGATCCTGAAATGAGGGAGATGGCAAAAGAGGAAATTGATACGAATAATGCACGTATCCCTGTTCTTGAAGAAGAAATAAAACTTCTTCTTATCCCTGCCGATCCTGAAGATGATAAAAATGCCATTGTTGAAATCCGTGGCGGTGCCGGCGGTGACGAAGCATCTATCTTTGCCGGTGACCTTTTCAAGATGTATTCAAAATATTGTGAGACAAAAGGATGGAAAGTTGAAGTTTCAAGCTTCAATGAAGGTACAGCCGGTGGTTTCAAAGAGATTGTTTTCTCTGTAACGGGAGATAAAGTCTACGGTACTTTAAAATATGAATCAGGTGTTCACCGTGTACAGCGTGTTCCTCAGACTGAAACTCAGGGGCGTGTACATACATCCGCAGCCTCGGTAGCAGTGCTTCCTGAAGCTGAAGAGTTTGACGTTGTGATCAATGAAGGTGAAATCAAATGGGATACTTTCCGTTCGGGAGGTGCCGGAGGTCAGAACGTAAATAAGGTTGAATCGGGAGTTCGTCTTCGTTATATGTGGAAGAATCCTAATACGGGCGAAACAGATGAAATCCTTATCGAATGTACCGAGACCCGTGACCAGCCTAAGAATAAGGCTCGTGCATTGGCAAGACTTCGTACATATATATATGATAAAGAGCATCAGAAATATATCGATGATATTGCTTCAAGAAGAAAGACAATGGTTTCGACCGGCGACCGTTCTGCTAAAATCCGAACATACAATTATCCTCAGGGACGTATGACGGATCATCGTATCAACTATACTATTTATAATCTTCCTGCGTTTATGGGGGGCGATATTCAGGACTGTATCGACAAACTGATTGTTGCTGAAAATGCCGAAAGAATGAAAGAAAACGAATTATAATAAAAACGAGCTGTTGGAATCTCCGAAAAACGGAGAGGTTCCGACGGCTTTTTTTATGTCTTATAATGAAAAAAATAAAGAATATAATCTTTGACTTCGGAGTGGTGCTTGTAGATCTTGAAAGAGAACGATTCATTGATAATTTCAAGAGAATAGGTGTTTCCACTATCGAATCTCTTACCGGGACGGCGCTTCATAAAGGTATTTTCGCGGATTTCGAACTTGGAAGAATTTCAGCTGAAAAGTTTTGCCATGATGTATGTAAACTTTCGGATAATGAGATATTTCCTTCGGATGTCGAAAATGCATGGCTTTCTATGCTTAACACTATTCCGGAATATAAACTTGATAAAATAATTGAACTACGTAAGAATTACAGGGTTTATCTACTTAGTAATACAAATGTGCTTCACTGGAACCTCTCTATGGAAACTATGTTCAGGTATAAAGGCTTGAACGTTAATGATTTCTTTGAGGTGATATGGCTCTCTAATGAACTTGGAATGATGAAACCTTCTCCTGAAATTTTCAGCCATATTCTCGAAGATGCCGGTATTGATCCTGAAGAGACATTGTTTATAGATGATGCGATGCCGAATTGTGAAACTGCGGAGAAATTCGGTATAAGGACTTATTGCCCCAAGGCAAAAGAAGACTGGCGGGATGCCGTCGACGATATTTTGAAACATCCGTAGAGACGTAGCACGCTGTATCTTCCAAAGAAAAATCAAATATATATGCGAAATGGAGCACGCCGCGCCTCACAAAGAAATAAAACCGGTTTAATTGCGATGCAGCACGCTGCTTCTGCCCAATAAAAAAACGATATAACAGATAAATAAATTATGAACAAGCAACAATTATTCGAAAACATCAAACGTAAACGTTCATTTCTTTGCGTTGGTCTTGACACAGACATCAAAAAGATTCCTCAGCATCTTCTTACTGAAGAAGATCCGATTTTCGCTTTCAATAAAGAGATTATCGACGCTACAGCGGATCTTTGTGTAGCTTACAAGCCAAATCTTGCTTTTTATGAAAGCCTTGGAGTGAAAGGTTGGATCTCTTTCGAAAAAACAGTAGAATATATTAAGAAAAACTATCCTGATCAGTTTATCATTGCTGATGCAAAACGCGGTGATATCGGAAATACCTCTGAGCTTTACGCACGCAGCTTCTTTGATCATCTTAATATCGACTCTGTAACGGTTGCTCCTTATATGGGAGAAGACAGTGTCAAACCTTTCCTTGTTTATGAAGGACACTGGGTGATTCTTCTTGCACTTACTTCTAACAAAGGTTCTCATGATTTCCAGTTTACGGAAGACCAGAACGGAGAGCGTCTTTTTGAAAAAGTTCTTCGCGTTTCTCAGACATGGGCTACAGATGATCAGATGATGTACGTAGTAGGCGCTACACAGGGCGAAATGTTCACTGACATCCGTCGTGTCGCTCCTGATCATTTCCTTCTTGTTCCCGGAGTCGGTGCACAGGGCGGAAGTCTTAAAGATGTTGCTCAATACGGTATGAATGATACCTGCGGACTTCTTGTGAACTCGTCACGTCAGATCATTTATGCAGGAAAAGATGAGGATTTTGCTCAGGCAGCACGTGTGGAAGCAAAGAAAGTTCAGTTAGAGATGGACGAATTGCTTGCTAAGAGATCGCTGTAATATTATTTTTTTTAAATTTGTGATGCTTTTTAAGCATCATTTGAGAAAAATATTATAAGGATTAATATTTTCACAATCCGGAATATTATTAACGAACACGTTTTAAATAATTTAAAAACAATGCAAACACTAGACAATTACAATTTCAACGGAAAGAAAGCTTTCGTTCGCGTTGATTTCAATGTGCCTTTGAACGCAGAAATGCAGATCACTGACGATACTCGTATGGTAAAAGCTCTTCCTACTATCAAGAAAATTCTTGCTGAAGGCGGATCTGTTATCATCGGTTCTCACCTTGGTCGTCCTAAAAAGAATCCGGATCCAAAATTCTCTTTAAAATATATCGTTCCTCATCTTCAGGAACTACTTCCGGGCGTAACAGTGAAATTCGCTGATGACAGCCAGGGCGAAGTTGCAGAAAAAGCTGCTGCTGATCTTAAACCGGGTGAAGTACTTGTTCTTGAAAACCTTCGTTTCTACGGAGAAGAAGAAGGAAAACCACGTGGTCTTGCTGAAGATGCAACAGACGAGGAAAAAGCTGCTGCTAAGAAAGCGGTTAAAGAAAGCCAGAAAACTTTCACTAAGAATCTTGCTAAACTTGCTGACGTTTATGTAAACGACGCATTCGGAACAGCTCACCGTGCTCACGCTTCTACTGCTCTTATCGCTGACCTTTTTGCTCCAGAAGACAAAATGTTCGGTTACCTTATGGCAAAAGAAGTTGAATCAGTAGGAAAAGTTCTTTCTAATCCTGTTAAACCTGTAACAGCTATCATCGGTGGTTCTAAAGTTTCTTCTAAAATCACAATCATCGAAAACCTTCTTAACAACGTAGATAACTTGCTTGTTGTTGGTGGTATGGCATTTACTTTCTCTAAAGCTCTTGGCGGAAAAATCGGTAACTCTCTTTGCGAAGACGATATGATCGAAGTTGCTCTTAAAGTTATGGCTAAAGCTAAAGAACTTGGAGTAAACCTTGTTCTTCCTGTTGACTGTGTTGCTGCTGACAAATTCTCTAACGACGCTGCAACTCAGATCTGCAAAGATACTGAAGTACCTGATGGCTGGTTAGGTCTTGACCTTGGTCCTGAGTCAATCACTAAAATGACTGACGTGATCAAAACTTCTAAAACTATCCTTTGGAACGGTCCTGCAGGAGTATTCGAATTCTCTAACTTCCAGGCAGGAACAAAAGCTATCGCTGAAGCTATCGCTGAAGCTACTGCAAACGGAGCATTCTCTTTGATCGGTGGTGGTGACTCAGTTGCTGCTATCAACAAATTCGCTCTTGCTGATAAAGTAAGCTACGTTTCTACAGGTGGTGGTGCACTTCTTGAAATGATTGAAGGTAAAGATCTTCCTGGTGTTAAAGCTATCCGCGGATAATCTTTTATTCAATAAGATACTGACAATAAGGCCGTTTCCTTTTTTAGGAAGCGGCCTTTTTTATATTACTTTTTTAATAATCATTTATCTTATATTTTTTGGATAATTTATTTTATGTTTTTTGCTCAATTTTTATGTTTAACAGAAAACCTATTTTATCACATAAACCTTTAATTTTTATCTGAAAACTCTTAGTGTAAAATTCACAATTATATATCTGATGCTTATTTTTATATTAGTTCTGTATTTCAGTACAAGAGTGTCATCAATACGGTTGTAAGAAAATCACAGATAATATGATGCCGATTTTAACAATTAGTGCATAAATCATGAATTTATATCCGATAAAAAGGGCGACCGTCTGTTTGATTAAAAAAAATAAATATTACTCCGTTTTATACAAAAAGTAATAAAAATGACATCTGTGTTAAGTATATATTTTAATTTGTTTGTTAATCTATTGTAATTGACAAAAAGAGCGTTTTTATTGATTAAAAGATGAAATTAATATAGTAAACATTTGAAATTAACAATTTAAGTTTATATTTTCGCGCCAATTAAAAGTTTAAAGAGATAAAAAAGGAGGATTACTAATTTATAAATAACTGAGAAAAGGGATTTAATTGGTGAAAATCTGATAAACCTAATTCCAAATTGTTTCATTCAAAAAAATAATTGAAATGACAGAAAAAACACGATACTCAGATGCTGAACTTGAGGAGTTCAAAGCAATTATCACTGAAAAACTGGAAAAGGCATGCAGAGATTATGACATGTTGAAAGCAGCGGTGATGAATACAGACGGGAATGATGATGCTGATACAGCACCTACATTCAAGGTACTTGAGGAAGGAGCATCCACGCTTTCAAAAGAAGAAGCCGGACAGCTTGCCCAGAGACAGATGAAGTTCATTCAACATTTAAAGGGAGCACTTATCCGAATTGAGAATAAGACTTACGGTATATGTCGTGAAACGGGAAAACTTATCCCAAAAGAACGACTAAAAGCAGTACCGCATGCTACTTTAAGTATTGATGCTAAGAATACAAAAAAGTAAATTGCAGATAATCACGAATTAATAATATGAAGCCATGGTTTCCTATATGGGAGATTATGGCTTTTCTTTTTCTGTTTTTTTCAATTACCATCCATTTGTTTATATTTGCACATTAATTAAAACACCGTTAAATTTTACGGAAACCAAGCAGAAACAATTTAAAATATATCTTCCTGAAAAAATGAGTAAATCGAAAATAACCCGCACGGGATGGTCCGTTATCGTAGTTCTGGCTGTCTTAATAGCCGATCAGGCATCAAAAATATGGGTTAAGACCCATATGGTAATGCACGAAAGTATCAAAGTTACATCCTGGTTTCAGATATACTTTACGGAAAACAACGGAATGGCATACGGTATTGAGCTTTTCGACAAACTTTTCCTTACGCTTTTCCGAATAATAATGGTAGGCGTATTCACATATTATCTTGTGAAATTCATAAAACAGAAGATGCCGACCGGCTTTATTGTCTGTGCTTCACTTATCATCGCTGGTGCTGCCGGCAACATCATCGACTCTGTATTTTACGGAAGAATATTTTCCGACAGTATCGGACGTATCGCCGAAGTATTTCCGGCAGGAGGGGGCTATGCTCCGTTTTTCTACGGAAAGGTGGTAGATATGCTTTACTTCCCGCTTGTGAGCTTTTACTGGCCCGACTGGATTCCCCTGATCGGAGGCCAGCATTATCTGTTCTTTCAGCCTGTTTTCAACATAGCAGACTCAGCCATAACGGTAGGAGTGATCTTACTTCTTCTTTTTTACCGTCATAACCTTGGCGAGAAAATAACAGACGATAAAAACGTAAATGAAGAAAATACGGTAAAAGGAAACAACGATTAAGTTTTGCCGTTTATAAAACTGATATGAATACTCATTTAAAATTAGTAACCTTTTTGCTTTTGTCAGCCATTGTGTCGTGTACGAGCATTCCGAAAGGAGTGATCAAGATGGACAAAATGGAGAATATCCTTGTTGAGATACACACGGCAGAAGCTATATCGGAGACAAACTTCGCCGAATACGGTTCCAATGCTCAGAAAGAAAAACTCGCAGCTGAGGTTCTTAAAAAAAACGGTGTGACAAAAGCTGAATTCGACTCATCTCTTTCGTTCTACAGTTCCCGTCTTGACCTATATATGAAGATATATCAGAAAGTGACAGAAAGACTGGTAGCACAGAAAGAAAATCTTACTGAAAGTGTGCTTGCTTTTGAACGCACATTAATGACTCCTGTAGGCGATACTGTAGATATCTGGAATAAGAGTTCTCAGATCGTACTTGAACCCGGAGTTCTTGCCAACCGTGTACATGAGATTAAAGTTGATACTAATTTTCATAACGAAGATCAGCTTGTACTTAATTTCAAGCTTCTTAATCAACCCGCTGATTCAAATACTTACGTACGTGTAGTTTTAGGAAATGCTGCCACCAATGAAATAACAAAAGCAGTATCTCAGAACATAAATCAGCCCGGCTGGAATACAGTATCTTTCGAAGACAAGGAATATAAACTTGGAGATAATGTGTTTACCTCTTTTACTCTTATTCAACGCGGTAAACCGGTACACGAACTGTATATCGACTCAATATCTCTTATGAGATATCATAAGAAAGGAACAGAAAATATTCATGGCGTCGATTCTGTCGCTTCAGAAGCCGGCAAAGCCGCGGATTCCGCTCTTGTTATTCCGGAAGGCGCACCTGACAGAAATGCAATCGGAGAATTGGAGCGTCAACGTGTGATTACTGGTGATTCGGTGACACCGACTCTTGATAAAAACAGTGTCAATGTTAAATAAAAGAATATGACAAAAGGATTTGCATCTAATCTGCTTATCAACGGCGATAAAAAGATTATAAACGGTGTTGTGTTTACGGAAGATGACATTCTTAAAGATATAAAGATCCTCAACCGTGAATATCCGTTCACTTCATTTTTTGACGGAGCAATTCTTATATGCAGGGAAGGCGTAAAGCCTTTTGAAGAAGATCAAGAAGTGAATACGGGAGAAAAGATCATTATATGGCATATTCCCAATTACAACAGGCATGCCGCCGAAAACAAAGCTTATGATGACTTTATAATAAAAAAGGTTTCAGGATAATTATTCCTGAAACCTTTTTCTTTTATAAATCATGCAAATTCTTAAGACAACTGCTGATCAATATATAATTAATATAGCCCTCGTCTGAACTCAGAACATATTATCGCCGCAGCTACGGCAACGTTAAGAGATTCTGATGTATCACGATTCTGCGGATAATTGGGAATATAAAGCTTATCGGTAACGAAATCCGCAACTTCCGCGCTTATCCCTTTTCCCTCATTTCCCATTATTATGACACCTGTTTCAGGTAGAGAACGCTTATATATGTTTTCGCCCTCAAGGAAAGTCCCGAAAATATTCTTCCCGGCAAACTCATTAAGAAACGTCGGAAGATCTGTATAATGCACCTTTATGCGGCTTATCGCACCCATACTAGCCTGTACTACCTTAGGCGAAAAACAGTCGGCTGAGGCAGCAGAACATACAATATTCTCTATTCCGTACCAATCGGCTATCCTTATTATTGTTCCCAGATTTCCCGGATCCTGAACGGTATCCAGAGCAAGAGAAAGTTTATCCTTAAGATCTGTGGTATTAAGATCATAAACAGGCATTCTGAACACTCCCACTACATCCTGCGGAGTCTTAAGAAAGCTCACTTTCGGGATTTCTGATTTCGTCGCGACGCATTTTTCAATATCTGCCGGTATTTCAGGATGAGAGTCAAACCACTCCTGAGTAGCGATTATGAATTCACACTGCATCGTGTCGATATTATCACAAACAATCTTAGTGCCCTCGGCAACAAAAAGACCTGTTTCTTTTCTGTATTTCTTTTGCTCAAGCGATTTTATCTGTTTGATGACATTTTTGCTAAGAATCATAATATATCGGAATAATTTACGTTGCTATTTTTGTGTTGGGAATTAATGACATATAAACCCTCTGCAAAGCTAAAAAGAAAAACTGAAATATTATCTTTGCATTAATTCCATAGTTATTGTGTTTTACCAAAGTTTTAAATTCCTCTGATGAATTTTACCGGAAAAATAGTTTTCGTTATCTTATTAGGAGTGCTTTCTTCCTGCAGTCTTACCAAATATGTGCCACAGGGCAGATATCTGGTTAAGAAAGTGGAGGTCTCCGTCGACGATAAAAATGTGAAACCATCTGAGGTGAAACCTTATATAAAACAGAATGTCAATCATAAGACATTCGGATTCATTCCTATGCAGCTCGGATTATATTCTCTTTCGGGCACAGATTCCACTAAATGGCATAACCGCTTTCTGAAAAAATCAGGCACAGCGCCTGTGATTTATGATGAGACACTTACCGTAAGATCAGAAAATGAGATAAGAAAGATGCTTTCCAACAAAGGTTTTCTTAATGCCGATGTTGAAGCCGAAGTGGTTTACAAAAAGAAAAATGCATATGTAAAATATAATGTCACCTGTGCAGATCCTCTGATAGTGGAGGAGCTGAGATTTAACAACACATCGGATACGCTGGGACAGATTCTTGAAAATGAATTTTCATCCACTATACTTAAAGAAGGTATGCTGCTCGACAGAGCGCAGCTTGACAAAGAGCGAATCCGCCTGACCAATCGTGCACGAAACCTCGGATTCTACGAATTCAATAAAGAATATATCAATTACACCGCCGACACGATGTCAATGTCAAAGCTTGTCGGTCTTACTCTTAACGTACTTCCACGTAAAGGACGTGACAGCGACGATATCGCACATAAAAGATACAGGATAGGACGCGTGATGATGATCACCGATTATGATCCTCTTAATCCGCAGTCAGAGCTGTTTATGAAAAAAGATACGGTAGTCTATGATAACTATCATATCGTCTACGGCCCCGACAGATTCATCACTCCCTCTACGCTGGCAAGAAACTGCTTTATAATTCCCGGAGACATCTATTCCGACAGAATGGTCGATATGACCTATACTTCTTTCTCCCGTCTTCAGAATCTTAAATATGTGAATGTGAAGTTTGAGCCTTCGCCTGTTGACGAAGGACTGCTCGACTGTTATATTCTTCTTACGAAAGGGAAGAATCAGACTCTGCGTGCAGAACTGGAAGGTACCAACTCTGCCGGAAATTTCGGCTTTGCCACTTCTGTAACATATCAGCACAGAAATATTTTCCACGGAGCTGAAGTTCTGACAGTGAAAGTTCACGGAGGATATGAATATCTTACCGGAAAACTTAAAGATCTTATAAAAAACAATTATATGGAATACGGAGCGGAAGTCGGACTGACTTTCCCTCAGTTCATGTTTCCTTTCCTTAGCCGTGATTTCAAGAAAACCATAAGGGCTAATACTGAGATCAAGCTGAGCTACGACTTTCAGCAGCGTCCCGAATATCAGCGCGTAATTGCCGGGGCCGGATTCCGTTACAACTGGGCTACACGTCATAACCGTTTCCGTCATTCACTTGACTTTATAGACGTAAATTATGTATATCTGCCATATAAATCGGATGCCTTTATAGAAAGCATCATAAATCAGAATCCTATATCTTATTCAAGTTACAACGATCACCTTATCTCCCGCACAGGATATTCGTTCTTCAGAAGCAATCAGAGTCTGAATTCGCTTAACAGAGACATATATTCATTCCGTATCGCTACCGAGTTTGCCGGAAACGTGCTTTACGGAGCTTCTGCGCTTCTTAAAAAGAAAAAAGATGATGATCCTTATACAATAGCCGGTCTGCGTTTCGAACAATACTGGAAACTCGATTTCGACTATGTGTACACAAAAAAACTGAACAGTAAGAACGCTCTTGCTTTCCATATAGCTTCAGGCATCGGAGTGCCTTATCTCAACTCTGCCGTAATGCCATTTGAAAAGCGATACTACAGCGGCGGTGCAAACAGTGTAAGAGGTTGGTCGGTGCGAACGCTGGGTCCCGGCAGATTCAATTCTACAATCGGTTCTCTAGACTACTTTAATCAATGCGGAGATATCCGACTTGACTCAAGTATAGAATACAGATCCAAGTTGTTCTGGAAACTTGAAATGGCGGCCTTTGTCGATGCCGGCAACGTATGGACAATCAAAGATTACGAAAACCAGAGCGGAGGGGCATTTGACATGGAATCTTTCTATAAAGAGATTGCTCTTGCCTACGGACTTGGTATACGTTTTGATTTCAATTTCTTCGTTCTTCGCTTTGACCTTGGGATGAAAGCCTATGATCCGTCTCTTTTAGACTACGACCCGTGGGTATTAAAACGCCCGTTTGAAGACAAAGGGCGTAATATGACATTCCATTTTGCCGTAGGTTATCCTTTCTGATAAAGAAATTATGTTAAAAGGATACAATTAATCAGGTCCTTCCTATATATTGACAGACATATTACCGGCTTACAATTGTAATTTGTCCGGTCAATAATCAAAAAATATATTATTTCCCGAAGTATAGTTCCCGTCTTTTGAAAAGTCGGGAATTTTTTTTCAAAAAAAATCATTTCGTAACTGAGCAGTAACTTTTTTTTTATCAATAAGTTATAACAACATTGCATGAAAAGTGAAAATATTTTGTGAAAAAAATGCGTACAGGGTATTGCGAGAATGGAATTTATCACTACCTTTGCAACGCAATCGGGAAACAAAACGACTGCAAAACTAAGGATGGTCGGGTAGCTCAGTTGGATAGAGCAACAGCCTTCTAAGCTGTGGGTCCTGGGTTCGAATCCCAGCCTGATCACAAAAAGAGAGTCTTATTAAAGGCTCTCTTTTTTTATTTCATATATTTCCGCTTTTGCGCAGGCTGCAAAACCGTGATTCCGCATCAAGCCGGAATTCCGGATATCACATATTTTATTCCTTCCGAAAATCAGCACTGCTTTCCTGTATTATTTTTCCTGCACCCCGATTTACGATTACCTGTCGGCGTATGACCGTCTTCCTTTCTGCGTCTGACTGTATTCCGAAAGGGGATTGACCGAACTTTTTACCGGCAACAGATCTGACATCTCCCGGCGTACATCTGTCCCATGGCAGGGAGCAGGTGAATGAATTGCTGTGATGAAAATAATAATAAAGAGAAAAGAATAAGCGTAAAGAATAATTTCTACCTTAGAACGAATAATTAATCAGTTAATATAAATCACGTAAGATTTCTTTGCGGGATTATATGACTGAATCAATACGCCTGCTATAGCGAGCGATAAATAGAAAATCAACATGGAAATAAAATTATCAGAAGAAATATCACTTAAAACATTGCAGATTGAAGATGTAAAAGATATTTATGATATGATTGATGACCAGCGTGAATATCTTGGTCGCTGGCTTCCGTTCGTCTCGTTTACTACATCTCCTGAATTTACTAAAGGTTTTGTTGAATATACGGTCTGTTTACCGGAAGAAGAACGAGAGCACACGTTTACGATACGTAAAAAAGGTGAATTTATAGGCTTGATAGGTTTTAAGGATACAGACAGAGAAAATTTAAAAACAGAGATCGGTTACTGGTTGTCAGAAAAAGAGCAGGGCAAGGGCATTGTCACTCGTGCCGTATCCATTCTTTGCGGATATGCTTTTGATGAACTTTCAATGAACAGGATTCAGATAAAATGCGCTGTAGGCAATTCTTCCAGCAGTAATATACCTAAGCGCACAGGTTTCACTTTTGAGGGGGTGGAACGTGCCGGAGAATTATTTCCGGACGGAAGTTTTAAGGATCTTGAAATTTACAGTATACTAAGGAATGAAATAAGTTGAAAAGATATTGAGTGAACGTCATATAACAAGAAAACTCTTTTGCCATAAATGAAGCAAAAGAGTTTTTTTATTTCTATATATCAAAATTCTAAGAATCCTTTTCTTTTTCCAGTTCCGTTATCTTACCGTTTTCCCTGATATATTCATATAGTTTGCGGTAGAAAGCATGATGGTTGAGGGTTTCAGCGTCACCGAGTATGATAAGTTTCATTCTTGCGCGTGTTATTGCTACATTCATTCTTCTGAGGTCATTAAGGAAACCGATCTTTCCCTGATCATTGCCTCGCACCATACTTATCATTATTATATCCTTTTCCTGTCCCTGAAAGCCGTCGACGGTATTGATGGATATATTCTTTTTTATCGAACGAAGGAGTTTGTTTCTTTTTACAAGATGACGAATATAGCCTATCTGCTTTTTATAAGGAGATATTATACCGATGTCGATATTTTCGTCTCTTATCTTTTCGACGGTGAGCGTCTGAACAAGATTTTCAAAAAGAGAAATAAGAAGTTCCGCCTCTTCCTTATTTATACGGCTCATGGTATCGGAGTTCTGTTCTTCCCGGAATTCCATATTTCTGGTGTCATACCATTCTATAGGATAGTCAAGAGATGTCAGAGTCCTTTCTGCTACCGAAGGATCGGCTTTAAGATCACCTTCATAAAACCAGTCGGAAGAGAAACGCATGATATCGCTGTTCATCCTGTACTGAACGTTCAGAAGTGTGACTATATCTGGATATTTACGCGCCAGCTTTTCCATCATCGTTATATCAAGACCTTCATTTTTCGCTTCCATACATTTTACGGTTGGCGGAAGCTGAAAATGATCGCCGGCAAAGACTACGCGGTTCACTTTTGATATAGGTATCCAGCATGCCGCATCAAGAGCCTGAGCTGCTTCATCGACGAAGAGAGTATTGAAATATTTTCTTTCAAGAACACGATTCGCGGAACCTACAAGAGTACAGGCCACGACTTTTGTCTCTGCAAAAATATCGGCATCTATCTTTATCTCAATTTCCGTGATACGGTTTTTGATCTTATATATACGGTTTTGTTTTGAGGGTTCATGACGGTCTTTCGAAGAAAGTATCTCACGAAGGTTTTTTCTCAGACTCCATAATTCATGATAATCGGGATGAGCTTCGTAGCGACGTTCATATGTGGCATTAAGAAGAGCATCGCTTACTTTAAGCGGATTTCCGACACGAAGAACCGATATGCCGCGCTCTATAAGCTTTTCAGCAATCCAGTCGACGGCGGCATTACTCTGAGCGGAAACAATGACCTGTTCTTCACGTCGGAGAGTTTCATATATGGCCTCTACAAGTGTAGTTGTCTTTCCTGTTCCGGGAGGACCGTGTACTATAGATATGTCGCGTACACCGAGCACTTTCTGTACGGCCCGCTCCTGGCTTTTATTAAGCCACGGAAAGCGTACCGGGAAGTCGGTGCGGAATTCCGGTTTTACGTTACCGCATATTATGTCGCGCAGTTCAGCAAGGCGATTGTTTTTTGCATTTGCGGAACGGTTGAGAGCTGCAAACATCGCTTTATATGATGTTTCGTCAAAATACAACTGTACACCGGGATTTTCGGCATTCATAAGGATTGTTTTGGCTGATTCCGCAGGTACGACGACAAGCATACGGTTTTCGTCTACAAGACTTATGGTACCGATGATATTGCCGATGAATTTTCTTTCATTACCTCTGTTTTCGAAGAAGCAGACAGATCTGCCCGGTTCAAGTTCGCTTTCTTCAACTTCGGAGGGATTGCGGAAAACTTCAATCACATACTGATTGACTGAGTTATAAAAGCTTCTTCCTATACGGACAGGATACCAGCATCTGCCGGTCTGAATATTTTTTTCGATGCTTGTCTTGCCGGACATCTCCAGATATTGGGCTTTCTCATATTCATATTCCATTCTTAATAATTCCTGCTGTTTTATCAGCGACAGATTATTAGAGACAGGATTTTTAGTATCGTTCATTATAAAATGGTCTTTTCGTTGATAAATAACCCTTCGTTTATATGACCTACTCAGGTCAGTTCGATTATTTCTATCTTTCCGTCAATCAGAGTGGCAAATGTCGGCGGACGGTTTTCTTTTGGCAGTGTCACTGATCCCGGGTTGCAGATCAATATTCCGTCCTGAACTCTTTGTTCAAAAAGATGGGTATGACCGTAAAGAAATATGGATCCCTTTTCAAGAGGAGGCATTTTATCGGGATTCCACAGGTGGCCGTGAGTGGCAAAAATGGTTTTTCCATTATAATCAATGATAGTATAATCGCTCATACAGGGAAAGTCAAGCACCATCTGATCGACTTCAGCTTCACAGTTGCCTCTGACTGCGATTATCTTCTCTTTTAAAGGGTTCAGAAGTGCTATTACTCCTTTAGGGTTATATCCGTGAGGAATATCATTGCGTGGGCCGTGATAAAGTATGTCGCCTAAAACAATAATTTTATCCAGATTGTTATCATTGAAATATTTCAGCACTTTCTTTGTTGAAATCTCACTACCGTGTATATCGGATATTATAAGATAATTCATATATAGGATCTATTTTTTCAGTAAGAATATAAACAAACCAAATCTAAGGATAAAATCTTAGTCTTTGTCTAAAATATTTAATACATTTAGGAATGAAACTATATGTAAAACGATTTGAGGAGCTTTCTGTTGATGATTTATACTCAATAATGAAAGTACGTTCGGAGGTGTTCGTAGTTGAACAGAAAATCATCTATGTCGATCAGGACGGAAAGGATAAGTTTGCTTATCATGTCTATATAAAGGATAAAGAGGAGATCGTAGCATATCTCAGAGTCCTGGACAAAGGTATTTCCGACAAGAATGTGGCAATAGGCCGTGTGCTTACCACAAAAAGAGGTCTTGGACTTGGAAAGAAAATAGTGGAGGAGGGAATAAAGGTCGCACATGATCTTATGAGAGCCGAATATATCTTTATCGAAGCTCAGTCATATCTTCTGCGTTTCTATAAGAGTCTGGGTTTTATTCAGACTTCGGAAGAGTTTATGGATGAAGGAATACTTCACGTAAATATGGTGCTTGACCTTAAAGCGAAATAAGATAAAAAGAGAAACATCTTAAATGCATAACCTGTGCCTTTAAGATGTTTCTCTTTTATATATTGCAGTGTTATTCTTCTTCCTGAAGATATTTGGCGTAACCGCCCTCTTTCATAACTTCTTTAGCCCGTTCAAAGTCATCTTCATTTATCTGTAACTCTACGGGAAAGGCTATTGAACCGCCCAGTCCGAAATTGGAGTTTGTGATATTATCATTTGAAATACAGTTTATACCGTTTGCTTCAAGATAATTCTTTATCATTATTGCTTCATATCCGTCAGTTATATAAGCAAGAGTAACGATTTTTCCCATAGTAAAACCATTTAGAAATTAAGGACAATAAAATTTTCCTAAAATTAGCAAAAGAGATTTTTTAAACTAAGAAATCTGTTCTAAAACAATAAATTGAGCTCTTTAACGTCTAATATATATTAATGATAAATGATCAGAGTTACATTAGTTATCTCTTTTTTATAAATTTGCTTATTCCGAAATTCGGGAAATAACATTTAAGCGTATAATAAAGCAAAAAATAGTGAACAGATATATAATATATTTTTCCCTTTTTCTTTTATTGATAATCAGCTATTCCTGCGGTTCTGCCAAGTTGTCTACCGCGGAACAGCAGTATGATCGCGGAGAATACTTTGCTGCGGCAACTACTTACCGAAAAGTTTATAATAAGACTTCTTCGACAAAAGAAAGAAAGCTGAAAGGAGAAATAGCTCTGAAGGCGGCACGGTGCTATGATAAGCTGAATATGTCTACACGAGCTGTTTCATCATATCAGAATGCGTTAAGATATGATCCTTCTGATTCGACCATCGTGATCGATATTGCCCGTAACCTGCATAAGGATGGCAAATACAGAGATGCACAGAAGTTTTATATTGCTTATGAAGCAAGGTTCGGACAGACACCGGCATCGAAAAACGGGCTGGAAGGAGTACGTCTTGCAGCACAATATAAAGAGAATAAGACGCGCTTCATTGTTAAGCGTGCAGAAATACTGAATCAGCGCAGAGCAGACTTTTCACCGATGATTTTTAATAAGGATGAAGGTTATATTTATACCACCTCATCAAATGATAAGAATCTGGGTTCCGATAAAAGTGATATCACGGGGCTTAAACCCTCGAATATATGGGTAAGCAAGAAAAATGAAAAAGGAGTCTGGCAGAAACCTGAAATAGTGGAAGGTGATGTCAATTCAGAGTTTGATGAGGGTACGCCCGCTTTTTCACCCGACGGTAATACGATGTATTTTACCCGGGCAAGAAAAGCACCTGAATCTCCTACCTCAACAGAGATATTCACGGCTACAAGAAGTGATGCGCAGTGGGGATCAGCAAAGAAGTTTGAGATAACCCGCGATACGTTATCCGTTTTCGCTCATCCCGCGGTTTCGCCTGACGGACAATGGCTCTATTTCGTTTCTGATATGCCGGGAGGATATGGAGGAAAAGATCTTTGGCGCGTTTCGCTTACAGGTGATTCAAAAGGTATAGTCGATAATCTCGGGGATCAGATAAATACCGGAGGAGATGAGATGTTTCCGACTTTCCGTCCTGACGGTACACTTTATTTTTCCTCAAACGGGCATCCCGGAATGGGAGGACTTGACATATTCAGTGCGCGTGAGGATGAATGGGGATTCTGGCATATTGAAAATCTCGGTTACCCGATAAATTCAAATGCCGATGATTTCGGAATGACATTCTTTGATAAGGAAGAGGAGGAAGGCTTTTTCGCTTCTAACAGAAATGACGGCCGCGGATATGATCATATCTATTCTTTCCTTCGTCCTTCAATCAAAGTGCTTATTCAGGGGCAGGTTACGGATCATGATGACGAGCCAATTCCGAATGCGATAGTGAGAGTTGTTGGTCGTGACGGATCGAATCATAAGATCGTTACCCGTGTAGACGGTAGTTTTGAAACAAAGATCGACAGGGGGACGCATTACGTGATGATGGCCGGAGCAAAAGGGTTTCTTAATGATAAGGAAGAATTCCGTTCAGATCCTGAAGAGGAAGATGCCACTTATGAAGTTAATTTCCGTCTTGCCTCAATAACCAAACCGGTACTTATTGAAAACATCTTCTATGATTTTGATAAAGCGACGCTGAGACCGGAGTCGGAAACGGCGCTTAACGAACTTATAGCGATACTTAATAATAATCCGACTGTCAGAATAGAACTTTCCGCTCATACCGATATGATAGGAACTGAAGATTATAACCAGAGACTATCTCAGAGAAGAGCGAAATCTGTCACCGACTATCTTACCGCAAACGGTATATCAGCAAACAGACTTGTGCCGGTCGGTTACGGATTATCGAAACCAAAAGAGGTGGATAAGAAAATTAATGAAAAATATCCGTTTCTTCCTCTTGAACAGTTGCTGACACCGGAGTTTATTGAGACACTTCAGGATGAGGAAAAAGAAATAGCAAATCAGATAAACAGAAGAACGGAATTTCAGGTACTGGATATTGACTTTGGTATAGAATAGTTTTACAATAATTCCTGTAAGATTATTATCTTACGATATAAAGACAGAAAATAGCACTTTCCGCTGATTTCATATATTGAAAAAGGGAGAGTGCTTTTCTTTTTATTATGAGTTTAATAATCAGATTTTTAGAATCGGAAAACCTCAGGAAAGCCCTTCAGAGGCTATTCCCGGATGAAAATTAATTTCTAAATAAATATTAAAATAGGGTGCAATAGTTTTGAAGCGTAATCTTTTTGCATATCTTTGCACCGCAATCAGGGAACGGAGGTTCTCAAAATAAAGATGGCGAGATAGCTCAGTTGGTTAGAGCGCATGATTCATAATCATGAGGTCCCGGGATCATGCCCCGGTCTCGCTACAAAAATAAAAGCTTTCCTATATACAGGAAGGCTTTTTTGTTATATACGTATTCCTTAATTCTCATCCGCAGAATTCCGTATAAACATAAAATACCCCTGATTATTTTTTCCTTAACCGACACTACCGGAACTTGTCATCTCTCTCTTATTTTATCATGTTATAAAATGACAGAAAATATCCTTTTTTTCATCTTAAGAACATAAATAAAAATTAGACTTTTCTCACTCCGTTTTCAGCATTTTGCAAATTTTCAAAAAATAAAAAGATAATTCTCTAATCAATTACCGTTAAGCGAAGTCGGAAAAATACCTAAATGTAGTGATTGCCGACCTATAGAAATCAAAGCAATTTTGCACTCGTTATTAACATCTATCAGAATAAGGAAGGAATAAAAGTGTTTGGTTTAACTAATAAAAGATTGTCAGGAATCATTTTTTTAATACTGATTTATATATCATCCGCATACTCACAGCGGGCTGAAACCGTGATTTCAGGTAAGGTATTTTCAACGGAAAAGGGGATTGTCGAATTCGCTACTGTTTATCTGAAAAATACCGGCTACGGATCGGTTACTAATCAGGAAGGAATTTATCATATGAGCGCGAAACCGGGCAGCTATACTCTTGTAGTATCAGCTATAGGTTATGAGACAGCCGAACAGGATATAGAGCTGTTGTCGGGTGAGCGAATAAAATTAAATGTATCTCTCCGTCCCTCTGTTTCCGAACTGGAGGAAGTGGTCGTGACTGGCGGAGGTATAAGTAAGATAAATAATTCAGCTTTTAATGCCGTCGCCATAGATACTAAGAAACTTGGCAATACTACACTTGACCTGGCACATGCGCTTAACCGTGTCTCTGGTGTGAAAATTAGAGAAGAGGGCGGACTTGGTTCAGGAACTCAGATAAATCTTAACGGTTTTACTGGTCGTCACGTAAAGATATTTATTGACGGAGTTCCTATGGAAGGTTCCGGATCTTCATTTCAGCTTAATAATATCCCTGCTAATCTGGCCGACAGAATAGAAGTTTATAAAGGAGTAGTGCCGGTAGAGTTTGGCGGTGATGCTCTTGGCGGAGCAATCAATATTGTTACAAACAGATCATCAAACACGTTTATCGATGCTTCATATTCATACGGTTCTTTCAATACCCATAAGTCAAATCTGAATTTGGGATATACTGCCAAGAACGGTTTTACCGTACAGCTTAATGCTTATCAGAATTATTCGGATAACGATTATAAGGTAAAGACAAGATATACGGACATCGCGACAAGCAGTGTTTCTCAGGAAGAACAATGGTTTCGCCGCTTTCATGACAGATATCATAATGAAGCAGTCATCCTGCAACTCGGAGTAGTGAATAAACCTTGGGCAGACAGATTTATTATCGGTGCAAACTACAGCCGTGAATATGCTCAGATTCAGAATGCCAACCTTATGACAATTGTCTTCGGAGGGAAATACCGTACAGCGGAAGGTCTTACGCCGTCTCTTAATTATGAGAAAAAGAATTTCATTATAAAGAATCTTGATGTGAATCTGAGTGCTAAATATTCGGATGTCCTTACAAATAATGTTGATACCGTGGCTCGTGAATATAGCTGGACTGGAGATTACCGCGAAAAAGATACACAGGGGGAAGGTGTAGCTACTCTTGCCGAATATAAGGGAAAAACAGCGTATGCCGTAGCTAACATAAGATACAGGATAGGAGAGAATCATTTTTTTGCCATCAATAATATGTATAGCAATTATACGCGAAAGACTACAAATTCTGCTGCCAATTCCGTTCAGAGTTCTGCAGCTACGTTTATGCGCCGCAGAAATGAAAAAAACATAACCGGTCTTTCTTATAAATATGTCTCGGAGGAGCGCTGGAACGCTATGCTTTTTGCCAAATATTATTATTCTGATGTATGCGGGCCTGTGAATGTGGCAACAACGGGAAGGGATCAGTATGAGGAACAGACAAGAACAACTGATGCTCTGGGTTACGGTTTCGCCGGGACGTATCATTTCAGTTCAGGACTTCAGTATAAACTGTCGCTGGAGAAAACATTCCGTCTTCCAACGGATATGGAACTGTTTGGTGACGGAGATTATGAAAACGGTGAGGCAAATCTGCGTCCTGAAAGCAGCCGTAATGTAAATATGAATTTTTCTTATCATCATACTTCAGATGATAAACATTCTTTCTCTTTTGATGTGGGTGCATATGGCCGTTATGTACAGGATTATATAATCAGGACAATAGGAACGAAAGGGGTGGCTACAAGTACGAATCACGGAAAAGTGCTTGGTCTCGGAGGTGATGTTACGGCAAGATATTATTATAAAAAGTCATTCACGGCAGGAGCAAATTTCTCATATCTGGATATGCGCGACAAAGAGCGTCATACAGCTATTGGCGCTGAGTCGGTGACATATAATAATCGTGTTCCTAATCTTCCTTATGTTTTCGGAAATGCAGATGCGGCTTACACATTCTTTAAGGTGCTCGGAAACAGAAATACTCTGACTTTGGGATACAACTTTATGTTTGTGAATAAGTTTTTCCGCTCATGGGCGGGAGAGGGTGCGAAACTCTATATTCCGCGACAGATGTCTCATGACGCTAACATCACTTATTCTATTCGTGACGGGCGCTTCAATATAGCCGCAGAAGCAGTCAATATCGGCAATGCCATATTATATGATAATTACAGCCTTCAGAAACCGGGACGTAGTTTTTCGGTTAAATTCCGCTATTTCTTCTTTAAACAGCATAATAACTAACTTTTAAAATGTATAGAACAGATTTTTTATTCAAAAAATGCCTTCCGGCAGCTTTACTACTGAGTTCAGCGGTTTTTCTAAACTCATGTGAAAGTAATGACGATGATTTTAACGGCAGTGCGGTGCAAACGGCTACCGGACCCTTCTTTCTTGCTGTAAAAGCGAGCAGCGGAACAGAATATATAATGCAGGCTGAGTCTCTTGAAGACGGTGACCTTAATATAAGTTCCAATATAATGGAATTGCCACAAACAGAATATACCTGGATTTTCAGGAATGACATTGCCATGGGAATGGTTTATCAGCAGCAGTTTGCGGGTATCGGTTACGGTTTCAGATATAAAGAAGATTCCTCTCTTGAAAAACTGGGAGAGTTTATGATAACTACACGTTTCTCGAATTACGGATTTTTCAACGGACAGCTTCTGACAAGTGTGGCAGGACAGGTTTCAGCCGATGGAAGCCGTAATGACGGAGCGACTTTCGCGTTCTGGAATATAAACAGTAATTCAGTGACTCTTGACCGTACACAGACAATCTGGACAGAAGATATAACAGGAAACGGACAGCAGATAACCTTTTCGGGGATTGTAGATCTTGGCAACGGAGAGTTTCTTACCGGTATGGTGCAATCGTCATTCAACCAGACAGGGACAGGCAACGGTTCAAGTATCGGTGATGTCGCATATCCGGACAGTGTATGGGTAGCGCGAATTGACAAAGATCTTGAAATAAAACATATTTACAGAGATGACCGCATCAGTTATTGTGCCGGACAATATCGTTCACAGGTTTTTTCTCAGATAGGAAAAGCGGATAACGGATCGGTATATGTTTTTTCAGGATCATTTGATAATACTACATCAAATCCGTGTGCGGCTCTGAGAATATTACCTGACGCAACAGAATTTGATCAGGATTATTATTTCAATATTGAAAATGAAACGGGAGGATATAAGATACGCAGACTCTGGCATATGACGGGAAGTAAATTCTGTCTGGAAATATATAATGATATAAATATTACTACAATCACACCGGGACATCAGTTTGCAATAGTCGATATGGAGGAAAAATCATTCAGATGGATAAGTGGTCTGCCGGGAAAAAGTCTGATCCTTTCAGGTGCTGAAACAGGAGGGGTACCGATGTTTCATGACGGAAAGCTTTATCTGCCTATCACTCAGTTCGGAGAAGATGCGGCCATATATGTTGTAAATCCAGAAACGGCTGAGGCTACTAAAGGAATATCTCTGAGAGGTGTATATGAAGTAAGAACATTAGGACATTTAAGTCATAACTAAAATAAATAATTAACATTAAAAACAGGTATAATGAAAAAAAGTACATTTTTAAGACACTCAATGCTTATGTGTTGTGCAGGATTTTTAGCAACAGGGTGTAGTGATGACAACGATTCGGATATTTTGCATCAGGAGACACTTCCGGAAGTATTGCCTACAGAAGTAAATTTTGTCGTTACTTCCGGTGATCCGCTTAATGATCTTACTGCAGGCGTAAGAATGAAAATCTATTCTGATCTTACATCTGCAAGAACAAATGAGGAAGTTTATACTGATGAATCGGCATTAAAAGTGCCGGATACGTTTACTCAGCTTACTTATAACGGAAATACTCAGACTCTTACCGGTTATATTTATGCACGCGGAGCAGCATCTGCTGAAAACGGAGGAATCGGTTCTTCAACAGCAGGTCTGAGATCATATAAATTTGCTTCAGAACAGCTTGCGGAAATCGGTTCTCCTGTCGTTGTTGCTTCATTCGGTAACACCGGAGTTTTCGGAACATATTCTTATGCCGCTCAGATTTCCAGCCCTTACGCAATGGTAGTGGGAAATACCAATGATAATATTTTAAGCAATAATATTCCGGTTAATCTTCCTTCGATAGCGATTAATGAAACTACTCCTACATTTTCCAATATTGTAGATATGGGCAATAATCAGGTTACGGTTGTAGTAAATTATTCAGACAGTGATGTTGCCGCTGTAGCTTTTACAGATTATAGCCTGACAATAAATACATCTGATTTTATTACTGACGAACGTATCGGAAGTTCTGTAGGAGCAATGCGTAGTGTGCGTTATACTCAGAGTGCAGCAGATGATAACGGAAATGTATATATCTTCTCCGGTTCCAGCAGTGATGATTCAAAAGTCGGAGCTCTTCGTATCAATGCGGGAACAAAAACTTTTGATACGGATTATCACTTTGATATTTTAGCAAGATCTGACGGTTATCGTTTCCGTAAAGCATTCCATATCAGTGGAGATTATTTCCTTCTTGAATTCTTTACTGATAAAGATTCATATGGAAATATGGCGGAATCTGGTCTTATGGCAGTTGTAAATATGACGGAAAAATCATTCAAATGGGTAAGCGGACTTCCTGATCCTTCTGTTTATTCTTTCTCAATCGGATGGGGTGACGGTCATGACGGTGTTTTCTATATTCCTTTTGCCGCAGCAACTTCGATGTCAAGTTCTTCAGGTTCAACTGCTCTTGATCATCCTGCCATTTATGCTATTGATGCAGCAACAGGAAAAGCTGTAGAATTTATGAGTTTCAAATCTACTGATCTGTTGAAAGCAGTAAATATCCTTAAATAAAAACTTTTAACTGTTCTATACCATAAGAGAGTGTATCGGGTTTTCCGGTATGCTCTCTTTTTTGTCCTGTCTGATATTTTATCTGTAAAGATATATTGTAACATAAACTGTCAGGAATGCTTTTTATGATTAGTCTTTCAGTAATAAGGATATCAATTAAGGGCAGGAATGCTTTTATGATTTGTCTTTCATTGATAGGGATATCTATATTACCTGAACTACCTGTATTATATTATATGAGTTATGGGGATAAAAAAACTGTCTGCTCCGGAAAGCAGACAGTCAAACAGTATTGATGTAATATATAAAGAAATAATTGTAAATATATTTTTAAATCAATTTATGGAATCATATCTCAGACTGTAGATTTTCTCTTTTTAAAGAATGTTCTTTTTATCCAGAAATAATATCCTGTCGCAGGAAGTGTGGCTCCGATAAGAGCTGCAAGAACAGTAAGTATTTTTGTAATCACGCCGCCCCAGCTTCCTACATGAACGGTATATATCCATCCGCGTATCTTGCTTTCTTTACCCATATCTTTGTAAAGCTCGGTATTTGTGATTTCTCCTGTCTGAGCATTGAATGTATATTTATCGGCTGCTCGCTGATTACCAAATCTGCTGAAAGAGACATTAGCCGCATCATTGCTGATTGAAATCTGTTTAAATCCTTTATTCTGCGCAGCAAGCTGATCATAAACGCTTTGCCATCTGTAGAAATTTACGGCTCGGCTGCCTCTTTCTCCCCCCTGAGGTTTACTTCCTCTTTCCTGAGAAGCAGATCTTTCGCCAGACTGAGCTCTTTCTCTATTCTGTGCTCTTTCTTCATTCTGGCCTCTTTCTCTGTTCTGATTTCCTTCAGCGATATTCTCTTTTCTTTCACCTCTTTGTTCAGAATTAGCATTAGCTGTCCGGCGTCCTTCAGAATTATTGTTCTGATTAGGATTTCCCTGATTATTTCCCTGTGTCGTTTGTGGTGCGCCGGGATGAGGAGCCATTTGTGTCATTTCTATTCCGAATACCTTATAGAATCCTGTTCTGTACCAGGGGAATGACCATGTAGGACCTGTAAGAGCCATAAGAAGCAGAAGTATTGTAGCGTAAAAACCACCTGCAACATGAAGATCATAGAAAAAACGTCTCCATCCTTTGTCAAACTTTATTCTTAATCTGTTTTTCAGACCGAAAGAAGATTTTGGGAACCAGATCACTATTCCCGTTATAAGGATGAAAATAAAGATAAGAGTACATGTACCTACAATTATTTTCCCCCAGAATATTCCTCCTTCTGCCGGTTGACTGTCAAGAAGCCAGCGGTGCAGACGGAATACGGTAAGGAAGAACGGACTTCTCTGATTATAATATTTAATCTCTCCTGTATACTGATCTACATATACTGAAGCCCTTCTTGGTTTGGAAAGCATCAACTGATATGCACGTCCCGAATCGGAAGATATGTTTATTCCGGTAATCGATACTGAATCCGGAAGTTGTTTGGATACGTCACGAAGTAGTTTATTCATCGGAATAGTCTCTTCTTTAACTTCCTCTACATAATAGCGGTTTTTGTGAAGGGCTTCTGTGATTTCTGTTTCGAAAACCAGAATAGCACCTGTAAAACAAATAATCGTTATTATCAATCCCACGGGAATTGATAGCCAAAGGTGAATTTTGCGAAAAATTTTTCTCATATATTTAAAATAGATAAAGTCTCCCAAATTAATGGGAGACATGACATAAAAAGAATAATTAAAAAGAACAATTTATCAAAAGCAGTTATGCTTTTTTATTTATACAAAAAAGCAAAAGCTTCTGTTTTTAAAGTTGAAACAAATTTGAAAGTAATGTGTTTTTTATGTTTTACACCTTAAAAAATTAACTCCATATTATTTGCTGATACAAAATTCATTTAAAATTTAACAAAAACCAATACCTAATTTTAGGTATATTTTAATGTCTCTATTACCTAATCATTAGGTGTTTTCCTGTGTTTTTCGATATTTTACTGTCATATTGAAGTTTTTTGGACCTTGAAAAAAGAAAATGCTGTCATAAAATGAGAAATATACTTCAATAATAATTTGTTTGAATAATAAACAAATTAAAGATTAATTAAATACTCTGATATATAATTGTTTAATAGTCTGAAATGACGCAATAAATCAACAAATTTTTTTTGCCTCTGTTATTGATATTGTTAAGGATGACAATCCTTAAAGTATAACTAAGATGAACGGTATGGTATATATAGTAATAATCCGGTATGCCGGATTTGTTTGTTGTGAAGCAATAAAAAACAGTTATAACATTAAATATGAATTTAGTCCGGGAAATTCAGCTCTCCCCGTTAACAGCCGGACAGAAAAGATAATCTTCTAAGTCGTTCTGATTTTTAAACACCTTTAATCTGTATCAGTCCGGCGCAGATTATTTCTTAAAAAGCAGGATGCAAAAAATATACTAATGATTATATGTAAAGACCGATTATTACATTCAGATATTCCACCATCTGTAATATCGGTTTCAGCAAACCATTGTGTGTATCATATATTTTTAATACTCAACTTTTAAAATTTATTATCTATGAAAAAGTTTACTCTGTTGATTTCCTTTTGTTTTTTGATGTTTACGGCAAATGTTTTTGCCGCTGATGAAGATCTCTCAGAACTTATTTCAAATCCGAAATTAGGTTCTTATTCTAAGATCCTGTTGAGTAATTTTAATCAGACAGCAACCAGAGGTCTTGTAGTTCATCCGTCGACGGATTTACCTAAGATGTTGTTTTATAAAGACGGACAAATTTATATGGAATGTTTTCTTGAGCATAACGGATCGCGTTATCTCACTGAACTGGAAAATGAAGGGGTTATTTTTCATGCAAAATCTTATGGTCTTGCTACATGTTTGGTCCCGATTTTAAAAATCAGCACTATTCTTGCAAAAGATAATGTTCTGAGACTGGAAGCAGGTCACCTGGCCAGACATATGATGGATACAGTGAGACGCTGTTCAAACATTCTTCCTCTTCATGAAGGAGTAGTATATGAAAACAGTACAGATAAAGATGTTCAGTTCTTTAAAGGAAAAGATGTGATTGTCGGTGTTGTGGATGAAGGTTTCGATTTTACGCATCCAAACTATTATAATAATGAAGGGACAGAATACCGTGTCAGCAGTATATGGGTTCAGGGTGCTGATTCCGGAACTGCTCCGAAAGGATATTCTTATGGTGCAGAGTATGATGATGAAGCTGATATACTTGCTGTCGGAACTGATAATGCTGAAGAAACTCACGGAACACATACAAGCGGAATAGCAGCCGGAGGAGGATATAAAACTTCTTATACAGGCGTTGCTCCCGAAAGTGATATGATTCTTGTCGCTACCAATATGACAACAACAGGAATCGTAAACGGAGTAAGCTATATTCTCAATAAGGCTAAAGAGACAGGAAAACCATGTGTTGTAAATCTTAGTCTCGGTTCTCAGATAGGTCCTCATGACGGAACAGGTTATGCCGACAGAATGCTTGATGAAATGGTAGGCGAAGGTGCTATCATTGTCGGTGCTGCAGGAAACAGTGGTGAATCCAATATTCATATAAAGAAAACATTTACTAAAGAATCAAAAGACAGTATAGCTACATTCCTTTCTCTTGGTGATGATTTCGATGGTGCTGCAATAGTAGACATATGGAGCCGTGAGCTATTTGAATATGATATTATAGTATCTATATACAATTCTGCTTCAGGTAATTATTCTGCTACTACTGGTCTGATACCTGTTACCAACTCAACAGAAAATTTAATGTTGCCTACAGAAAATAATGAATACTATTTGTCAATTTCCAATTCCCATTATTCATATAATAATTCTTATAACTGCATGATACAGGTAGAACCTGCTAATGTGCTTTCAGATGAATATATAACTATTACGGTAAAGATGCCTGACAATACGGATTATCACGGAACCATAAATATGTGGGCTACGGATGCTACATTTACTGATAATGATATTGCAGGATATATGTCAGGAAATACTACTTATACAGTTGGCGAAATAGGAGGAGTAGGGAAAGAGATTATAAGTGTAGGAGCCTATTGTACAAAGAATATGTGGAAATCTTTAAGTACCGATAAAGAATATACATATGATCCTGTACCGGTTTCTTATTCAATTGCTCCTTTTTCAAGTCTAGGACCTACTGCTGACGGAAGGATAAAACCTGATATTACTGCTCCGGGATTCGGTGTCGTTTCCGGCTATAACAGTTTTAATTCATCTTACGGAGAAGACTGTACTACAACAGTTCAGAAAATGGAATTCAATAATAAATCTTATTACTGGGGAATCGATCAGGGAACTTCAATGGCTTGTCCTGTAGTAGCCGGAAGTGTAGCTCTGTGGTTGAGTGCGAATCCAAGACTTACACCGGATGATATAAGAAATATACTTAAAACCACTTCTTTTGAACCGACTGTAACAAGAAGTAGTGTCGCGGAATTACCAAAAGACAATACATGGGGATGGGGAAAACTAAATGCATTAAGCGGAATTACCGGAGTAGTACCAACATTTGTAGAGAATATTTCGGTTGCCGGAAATGATAATTTTTATAATCTTTCTTATTCCGGTAACAGATGTTTCAATATCGAAACATCCTCATCAATAAGTAAGATTGTGGTTTCCGATCTTTCAGGAAGAAATATCCGTGAAATAAACTTCTCAAAAGAAGCTGATGAATTCTCATTTGATCTTGAAGGTATTAACAGCGGAATATATATGCTTCAGATTTATTCTCCTGACGCATACGGAGCATCCAAAATATTTGTAAAATAACTCTACTGCATTAATATAAAAATCACATGATTTTGCTGCCATGAAATCATGTATAATATTGACCGATATTTAAAATTGTAAAGATTTAAATATCGGTCTTTTTGTGTTCTTGCAATTAATGCTCAACGATTATTAATATATCCGAAAGAGTATGAATGATTTAACCTCTACTTCAGTTTAGGTTAAAATTATTACCCGGGTAAGATAGAAAATATAGATTTTTTATTGTTAATAATCAGCATATTGCTCTTTTATAAAAAGCAGGATAGCTTATTTTGATATTATAATAGTTTAAAAATTATATTATTTTATCATTTTAAAGATGGAATATCGTTAAAATTTGCTTTTGCAATCAACATAATTTAAAGTTTTATTAAACAAAGAATAATGATTATGTGTTCTGAGTATAATACAAACAAGTTTGAAGATGGATCCTATTTATACTCAGACAGCTTTTGAAATAAGCAGAATTGTTACGAAAAACTACAGTACATCTTTTTATTCAGCCGTTAACCTACTCGATAAATCCATTCGGGATGACATATACGGAATATACGGATTTGTAAGACTTGCAGATGAAATTGTAGACAGTTTTTCGTTTTATGACCAGAAAGCGTTATTCAACAGATTTGAAGCAGAATATTCAAGCTGTAAGCTGACGGGATTCAGTCTCAACCCGATAATCTATGCCTTTCAGCAAGTGATATCAAAATATAAGATAGAAGATGAAATAGTAGACAGTTTTCTCAGAAGCATGCGGGCGGATCTTAATAAGAAAGTCTATAAAACGGAAGAGGAAGCCAGAGAATACATTTTCGGCTCAGCTGAAAGCGTAGGACTTATGTGTCTCAGCATTTTTGTTCAGGGCAATAATGAAGAATATGACAAACTCGAACCCTATGCAAGAAAGCTTGGGTCTGCCTTTCAGAAAGTCAATTTCCTGAGAGACATGAAGCAGGATATGGAAGTACTTGACAGATGTTATTTCCCGGGAATCAACAGGAATAATTTTGATGAATTTCAGAAGAAAAAAATCATAAATGATATAGAATCTGATTTTGCCGAAGCTCTTGTGGGAGTGAAACTTCTTCCCGAAAATTCAAGACTTGGTGTATATACAGCTTATGTATATTATTCAAAGCTTCTTGAAAAGATTAAAAAGACTCCTGCTCCGAAACTTATCTCTAAAAGAATAAGGATATCCGATTTTGCTAAAATGGGGCTTTTGATGCAGACATTCGTATTCAGCAAAATGGGGCTGATGTAATATTTTCAGATTATACTTCTTCATAATCACATTTTTGATTCACAAACTGATAATTTTTTCCTCTTATGGATAAATATAACAATGTCGTTCTCGTAAACAGCGGTGATGAATTTCTTGGTACAATGGATAAAAACCGGGCTCACCATGAAGGTGTGCTTCACAGAGCCGTTTCTGTATTTATTTTTAACTCCAATAATGAGTTGCTTTTACAGAAAAGGGCTGATAATAAATATCATTCTCCGGGAAAATGGTCGAATGCCTGCTGCACTCATCCGATAGTTGATGAAACTTACCTTCATGCTGCTAAAAGACGACTTAAGGAAGAAATGGGAATTGAAACTGTACTTGAAGAAAAAATGAGATTTATATATATGGCGAAACTTGATAACGGAATGACAGAACATGAGCTCGACGCAGTTTTCTTCGGTGTCACAGACGAAAAACCCGTTCTCAATGAAGATGAAGTTTCGGATTACAAATATATGTCTTCTGAAGTACTTTCTGCCGATATGGATCTTTATCCTGAAAACTATACACCATGGTTCAGGAAGATAGTAAAAAAGCTCCCCTGTATTAATGAAAAGGAGAAACTTATATGAAAAAAGTTGTCATTGTCACTATTTTGATCTGCATCATTCAATTGCCTGCATATACTCATGACGAAGGTCATGAAAATAATAAGTTTTATGCGGCATTTATTTCCGGAGATATGAAACTCTGGGAAAAGGAACTGAATGCTCTTTTCAGCAGCAACGTTCCGGAATCCGATTCAGCAAAACTTAAAAAGCTGGAATATACTTTCGGATATATAGGGTGGTGCATCAGCGACAGTATCAACGAAGAAGCTAAAGTTTGGTTCAACAGATTTAAAAAAACACTGGAATCTGAATCGAAATCAGATAAAATAAATAAATGTGACATTGATATTTATAAGAATGCTCTTTTATGTTATTCAGTCATTCTGGAAAACAAAAATCTTATGATAACAGGAAGCCGGGCTTATATCAGAACAAAAGAGATAATAGAAAAATATCCTGATAATTATTTCGCACGTATACTAATGAGTAAGATTGTGCTTAATATGCCAAAAAAACTTGGAGGCGGTTCAAGACAGAAAGCTATTGATTATCTGCGACAGGCTATAGTCCTGATGGAAGGCGACGGAGTCGATTCCAACAACTGGCTTTATCTTAATACGCTTATAAATATAGCTGATCTCTATCGCCAGGAATCAGACTTTATAGCATCGGAAACGTTTATCAATAAAATTCGATTGAAAGAACCTTCAATCAGTAACAATGTTATAAAAGCAATAAGAGACAAGTAGGAAATATGGGGAACAAAAAAATTTGTATAATTGGTTCAGGCCTGGCCGGATTAGCTACAGCTCTGCGATTAGCCAAAAGAGGTTATAAAGTGGAGATAATAGAAAAAAATCCATATCCCGGCGGTCGTCTGAATCAGTTGAATGTTGATGATTTTACTTTTGATATAGGGCCCAGCTTCTTTAGTATGACCTATGAATTTGATGAGTTTGCCAAAGATTGTAACATTGAATTGCCATTCCGGTATTCTTCACTGAATCCTATATTCTCAGTAAACTTTCAGGAAGATAAGATTACTTATAATATCTATAATGATCTTTATAAATTAAATGAGCAGTTCAGAAAGATAGAGCCGAATTTTATCTCAAAAATGGACAGATATCTGAGATATGGAAGTTCTCTTTTTGAAGATACCATAGATATTGCTGTGCGTCAGAATTTCGACTCTTTGAAACATTATGTCAAATCACTGTCTAAAATCAATAAAAAACATATACCGTTGCTTTTTACAAGTTATCAGAATCATGTAAACAGATATTTCTCATCTCCCGAGCTCCGACAGATACTTTCTCTTTCTGCCTATTTTCTGGGAAACACTCCTCATAAGACCAACGGAGTCTATACGCTTTTATCTCATACGGAATTTGTGAATAACGGCTATCATTATGTACATGGCGGAATGTATAAGATAATCGAAGGCCTTATCATAGAACTTAAAAAAGAAAATGTAAATATTATTTATAACTCCGAAATAGTAAACGTTCAGAGAAGCAACAAGACAGTAATAGCAGTAATAGATAAAAAAGGTAAACGATATGAGGCTGATCAATTTGTAATCAATGTAGATCCATTGATATTCCGTAATAAGATTCTGCATAAGAGAAAATATATGGAGAAGATTATTGAACGAAAACACTGGTCGATGGGTATGCTGACGATATATGTCGGTATAGATATAAAACTCAGAAATCTTGCCGTTCACAACTATTACATAGGAAAAGAAAGCAATTATCATGAGATGAATAATTTCAAACATTATAATCTGCCCAATACTCCATATTACTACGTGAACATTCAGTCAAGATATAATCCCGATGCAGCACCCGAAGGTTGTGACGCACTGATGTTTGTTGTTCCTGTACCTAATCTTATTTATAAAAAAGACTGGTCGGATAAAGACGATATCGTATCAAACATAATAAAGGATTTTTCCAACAGGATAGGAATGAATATCAAATCTCATATAAAGACGCTAAAAGTATTTACTCCTGTGGAATGGCAAAAGAAGTTCAATCTTTTTTGCGGAGCGGCACTCGGATTGTCTCACTCTATGGATCAGACAGGTTATTTAAGGCCTTCGAATATGGATAAAGAATTTAAAAATCTTTTTTATACAGGATGTTCAACTGTTCCCGGCATCGGCCTGCCAATGGCCATTATAAGCTCAAGGCTTACAACTGAGAGAGTTATAGGGGAAAAGATAACACCAATATATGAATAAAAAAAGATACCATAATTTTCATTTTAAATAATAATGCCGGCCAGATATAACCTCTATATGGAGATATCTGACCGGCATTATTATTTTACAACAAACATATAGCTTATATATTCATGTAAGTTATATGTTTAATAGTGGATTATTTTATGGTAATCATAGTAGCGCCATATCCGTATTCTCGGAATGAAGCATCCTGTACCGGATATTTTTTGAATTTATGAGAAAGAAGCTTAAGAAGTTCCTTTCTGAGAACACCTTCTCCTTTTCCGTGAATGAAAACAATTTTTAATCCGCCTTTTGCCTTATTGCTTTCTATCACCTTTTCTACAGTGTCAAGCTGATACTCAAGCATTGCACGATTGCTCATTCCTGCCGTAGTTTCAAGTAGATTATCTATATGAAGGTCGATTTCAAGAATGCCGTTTTTCTCCCTGATCTGAGAAACAGGCTTTTTCGCTTTCACTATATCTATACCTTTGGGATTAAGAGAGTCTTCGATCTTTGAATGAAGAATCTTGATATTGTTATTAAAAACATCATCTTTAACAACCGGATAAACTATTGCGTCCTGATCGAAATAATCATTTTTTACAAAACAGTTTATTTTATAAAACTTAGTTGTGTCAATTCTTATCTCTATATCACCGGAGTGCTTTTTATCAAACTCTTTATCTTTTTTAAATGCGGTATATTGTATCGCCACACGTTCAAGGTCATTAAGATCCTCTTTTGAGATACACTCCATATGATATTTCATATTCGGTTCGGCAACACCGGCATGACGCAGTTTCCATTTTCCGTTATCACAAAGGCTCATATAAGAATACATGATCCAGTAATTACTGTCATTCACTATATAAGTGTCTGCTTTTTTTATATCAATGGTCTTGCTGTTATCTCTTAAAAATACAAGAGCAATATTAAGACTGTCTCCTGTCTTTGTTTCCTTTATTACGGTAGGTCTGTCGTTATCAAGTACAATTTCAGGTCCTGAGAATTTATCTCCTTTTAAAGATGAAATTTCACCGGCTGTCTGAATCACAACACATTCTTTTACAAGAACGGGAGTTTCAAAACCATCGTCCTCTTCCACATATACAGTTTCCTTATTAATGAAACTTCTTACGATTCCGCCTCCCATTGCGTTAAGAAAGCGAACTCTGTCTCCTATTTTTACCATTTTCCGAAATCTTTTTATTAGTAAATATCCGCATCAAAGCGATTATGATGCCAAATATACATTTTGGCTGAAAACAAAGTTCATCTTTTTAAGTATCATAATCAAGGAATAAACAATTTTTCAGTTATTACGGCTTAGAAAAACGAAACATAAGCGGTAAATTTGTCGGCATTTATTTTTTATTAGATGATAAAGACAAGAGAAATAAAAATTGAAGAATATAATTATCCGCTTCCGGACGAAAGAATTGCAAAATTTCCTCTTTCGGAGCGTGATTCTTCCAAGCTTATGATATATGAAAAGGGAGACATTAAAGTGTCGCGCTTTTCTGATATCGCGGATTTCATTCCGGAAAACAGCCTTATGGTTTTCAATAACACCAAAGTTATTCAGGCAAGACTGAATTTCCGAAAGAAGACCGGTGCCGCGATAGAGATATTCTGTCTTGAACCGATATCTCCTGCGGATTATAATATGGCATTTCAGAATACCGGCGACCTTGTGTGGCTATGTATGATAGGGAATCTGAAAAAATGGAAAGAAGGAGCACTCGAACTTCCCGTAACGATAAACGGAGAAGAAGTGATTCTTAAGGCGGAAAAAGCCTCAACTTACGGTAACACGCATCATGTGCGTTTTTTCTGGGATAACGACAGATATAATTTTGCCGATATTCTTGATGCTGCCGGACAGCTTCCTATTCCTCCGTATCTGAATCGTGATACAGAGGAAAGTGATAAGGAGACATATCAGACTGTATATTCTAAAATAAAAGGATCGGTAGCAGCCCCGACAGCAGGACTTCATTTTACTGATAAGGTTTTTGAAAAACTGAATTCAAAAGGAGTGTCATGTCTTGAACTTACTCTTCACGTAGGAGCGGGAACTTTTCAGCCCGTTAAAAGCGAAAGCATTGAAGGTCATACAATGCATACCGAGTTCATCCGCGTTAACCGTGATCTGATAAAACAGATAATAGATGACAGTCGTTTTCTTATAGCTGTAGGCACGACTTCAGTAAGGACACTTGAATCTCTTTATTATGTGGGAGAGAAACTTGAGGATAAACCTGATGCCTCATCAGAAGAGATAAAAGTCCTTCAATGGCAGCCATATGAAAAAGAGTATACTCTTCCGGTTGAAAAAGCCCTGCAAAATATCCTTGACTATCTTGACCGTCATAATACTGATACCCTTCTGACTTCAACTCAGATTATGATCGCTCCGGGATATAAATTCAGAATAGTGAAAGGGATAGTAACAAATTTTCATCAGCCTCAGAGCACTCTGTTGCTTCTTGTTTCCTGTTTTGTAAATGGTGACTGGAAAAAAATATATGACTATGCCCTGGATAATGATTTCAGATTTCTGAGCTATGGCGACAGCTCCTTGCTTTTGCCTGACGGAAAATAAAATACCGGTTCTTAAAGATAAAAAACATCTTTGTCTTATCTTTAAAGCTTATTTCGCCCTAAGTAGATTCCTTATCTGCGGTAACGGCAATTATTAATTTTGACAATACTAAAACATATAATAAAAAAATGGAAATAGAAGGACGTATTATTCAGATTCTTCCTCTTCAGGAAGGTGTAAGCGCAAACGGAAACTGGAAAAAACAGGAGTATGTTCTTGAAACTAATGCTCAGTACCCAAAGAAAGTTTGTTTCGGAATCTTCGTAGGTGCGACAAGCCGCGAAGACAGAATAGCAACTTCAAATATTCAGCTTGGAGAAGAGTTGAAAGTTTATATAGATATCGACAGTAGAGAATATCAGGGACGCTGGTACACATCTGTAAGTGCATGGAAAGTGGAAAGACTTCAGGCTATCGCTCAGGCTGATCCTTCTCAGGGAGGTTTTGCCGCTCCGTTCCCGCCTGCAGATCCTTTCTCCGGAAATGACGGAGGAAACTCATCTGATGATCTTCCGTTCTAAGAGTAAAAAACTCAGCAATATATCAGTCAAAAGCCGGTCATTCTAATATGAACCGGCTTTTTTAATCGTATTTTAATATGAAAAAAATAACATTATCTCTTTTATAATGTTCTATTTATTTAAATCGGCATCATTGCCGGAATATATTAATTAAAAATATGATGTTATGTTAGTGACTGATACCTCTCATTTAAGAATGAATCTCAAAGATTATATTGCATCGGTTAGTGAAGATGATGAAACAATAATAATCAATTGTGGTAGTGGGAAAGCAGTGGTTATGATTCCCCTTGAAGAGTATAACTCATTAAAGGAGTCATCTCAGAAATCTGCTGCCACAGAAAGTAGTATAGTTGCTGAGGATGAAGAGATGCAGCAATATGATCCCGGATTTGAATTAAATCTGAATCCGTTATGAAAAATAAAATAACACAATGCCATAAAAACCAAAAAGAGGAAGTGTCAGTTATTTGACATTTCCTCTTCATTATTTTAATATTATCGGTTCCGGTTTTACAGGTCCGGAATTTTTATTTTTTCTTGATAAGAGCTCTTCTTACCTCAAACTTGTCGATCTGAACTCCTTCACTTGGAAGCCATACTTTAAGAGTATGTTTTTTACCTTTAAGAAGTTTAGTAGAGAAAGTAGCTTTTACGCTGTTTGAAAGAAGTTTTTTCTCAACTGCAAGTTCCTGCGTTTCAAGAAGGTCCATTCCAAGGATGATTCTCGCATCTGACGGTGCAGTCTTTGTGTCGATTTTGTAATATGCCGTAATAACATAGTCACCACCGCTAAGACCTGCCTCTATAGCATATTCTGCATAAGGACCAAGAAGTTTTCCACCGGAAGCTTCGCCTTTTTTATTATAGCTTGATGATTTACCTACGATATACTCTTTACTTCCGGAACTTACGGTTTCAATAAAACGGGACGACTTAGTATCTACTGCATTTATGGATACTTTCATGTTCGACATTTCATGCACATTGTCGTCGTTTGCAAACATTACTGAAAACCCCGTTAAAAGAGCAAATAAAAGAATAGAAATTTTTTTCATAACTATTGGATTATTTTTTTAATGAGGCGCAAAGAAAAGAAGAATTATCCTAAGTTACAAGATAGTATATGTAAGTTTAACATACTATATATCCGTAAGTTATATAAGCATATAATCCATAAGGATTTATTATGTAATTATAGTGTTTTTTTATTTGTCATATGTAAATATCAGATTGATAGTATGATATGTATGAAAGAGACGCAGAATGCCGGTATCAGATGCCGTTTCTGAAGTCTGCGGGAAGAAAACCTGTCTGTCTCTTGAAAAACTTAACAAAATATGACGGATCTTCAAAGCCTAACTGATAACCGATCTCTTTAACCTTGAGGCTTGAATGTCTGAGCTGACGTTTTGCTTCAAGGATTATTCTTTCATTGATTATTTTAAGAGGTGTGGTCTGAGTACTTTCAATCACATAATTGGTAAGTGTCTTACCGGAAACGTTGAGAAGAACCGCATACTCCTTTACGGTGTGAAGTTCTTTGTAATTATGCTCAAGACACTGGCGGAAACGAACGAATGTACGGTTGGCGGAATTGTTTATACATAAAGGGATTCCGGTACCTCTTTTCCCGTTTCGCTGAATATTGATAAGAAACATCTTTATCAGATGTTTGAGATAATCATGATGAGCGAAACCTGTACTGTTTCCAAGTTCAGATCTCAATTCTTCTATTATATATTCAAGACGTTCTGAATTTGCCATATTTATATTATAGTATGGCACCGTGTCGAAAGCATTGAAAACATTGTATTTAAGAAAAACATTTTCACTACTGTTTTCATCAGAAAGGAAAGTTTCATTAAAATGAATGATCACACCCTTAAATGCAGTATTTCTTTCGAAATAGTGGATCTGTCCCGGAGCAATGAAAAAGAGTGTATTTTCCTCTACGGGATATTCATTGAAATCGACATAATGTACACCTTTTCCCTTCTGAAACCATAGAATCTGATAGTAGCTATGTATATGGGGCAGATACGGATCATCTCTGTCTTCATAGAAAAAATCATCCATATCGATGAATTCAAATTCAATATCCGGACAACCGCATTCATCAAGATCATATTTCCTTAAAATCTTATCTCTGTTCATATAATTCGTTTAATTGCATTTACAAATATATTTCCGGTAAAGGATTGTAAATGGTGAATTTCAAACATTAAATGGTAAATATAAGCAAACTGCACGGTTTTAATATTGTCAGTGTACGGTTGCAATATCGCAACTGTACGGTTTCCATATGACAACTGTACGCTTTCAGATGCAGTCGTAACACTATTTAAAAAACAAATCAAAATAAATAAAAATAATATTTTGGATTTTTCCTGAATTTTAAACACGATTTTAAAAATATTCTTTTTATTTTGGGGCTATTATAAGTCTTGATGTCAAATATTTAACATCATACAGGAAGTATATACTATTGAATTTTTTGTTTAAGCCGCTAAAGGAAGAGGTATTATGTATCCGGGAATGGTGTATCCGACATAAATAAATGTATAAAACCATTACACTACGTGCAGAAAATCAGTATGCTTTTTGCGTATCATGGAAGATTATTTTTTAGTGAAAACACAATATAAAACTTAAAGACAATGGATTCTATAAGTACAGCTTTGATGCTCATGGGAGTGGGCATGGGCACAGTGTTTATTATATTATTGTTTGTGATTTATTTCAGCAAACTGATAATAGTTACAATAAACAGAATGGCACCGGAAGACCATAGTGATGAAAACGGTAATCACCGACCGAATGACACTATACCACCGCGTGTTGCGAGTATTATCGGACAGGCTGTATCGCAGGTTGCTCCGGGGTCTAAAATCAACAATATCAAGAAACTTTAAATCGATACGAATATGGCAAGAGAGATAAAATTTAGTCTTGTTTACAGAGACATGTGGCAATCGGCAGGAAAGTATGTGCCACGCGTTGATCAATTGCTTAAAGTAGCTCCGGAAATCATCAAAATGGGATGTTTCGCAAGGGTTGAGACCAACGGTGGCGGATTTGAACAGGTAAATCTTTTGTTTGGAGAAAACCCTAATAAAGCTGTAAGGGAATGGACAAAACCATTTCATGAAGCCGGAATTCAGACCCATATGCTTGACCGCGGGTTAAACGGCCTTAGAATGAGTCCGGTGCCTGATGATGTCAGACAGCTGTTTTATAAAGTAAAGAAAGCTCAGGGTACCGATATCGCACGTACTTTCTGCGGGCTTAACGATACACGAAATATTATTCCGTCCATTAAATATGCTAAGGCGGCAGGCATGATTTCACAGGCTTGCCTTTCTATCACACATTCGCCTATCCATACAGTAGAATATTATACAAATATGGCTTTTGTGCTTATCGAGGCAGGAGCCGATGAGATCTGTCTTAAAGATATGGCAGGTATCGGCCGTCCGGAAACACTTGGTAAACTGGTGAAAGCTATAAAGGATAAATATCCTGATATCCCCGTACAGTATCATTCACATTCGGGACCCGGATTTTCGGTTGCATCAATACTTGAAGTCTGCAAGGCCGGATGCGATTACATCGATGTCGGAATGGAGCCTCTTTCATGGGGAACCGGACATGCCGATCTGCTTACTGTTCAGGCAATGCTGAAAGATGCCGGTTTTACCGTGCCTGAAATCAATATGGATGCATATATGAAGGTTAGAAGTCTTACGCAGAGTTTTATGGATGAGTTTCTCGGATTCTATATCAGTCCGAAAAACCGCCTGATGAACTCTCTTCTTATCGGCCCGGGTCTGCCGGGTGGTATGATGGGAAGTCTTATGGCCGACCTTGATACAAATCTTGAAGGTCTTAACAGATATTTTATCAAAAATAATAAGCCGGAAATCGATCAGGACGGACTTCTTATCAAACTCTTTGATGAGGTGGCTTATGTATGGCCGAAACTGGGATATCCTCCGCTGGTGACTCCTTTCAGTCAGTATGTGAAAAATATAGCACTGATGAATGTTACTCAGTTGCTTAAAGGAAAAGAACGCTGGTCGATGATTGCCGATGATATATGGGATATGATACTTGGTAAAGCAGGTAAACTTCCGGGAGAGGTAGCACCAGAAATCAAAAAACTGGCTCAGGAACAGGGTCGTGAGTTCTTTACGGGAAATCCTCAGGATTCATATCCCGATGCATTGCCTCAGTATAAAGACCTGATGAAGGAGAAAGGCTGGGAGACAGGTACCGACGATGAAGAGCTGTTTGAGTATGCAATGCATCCTGCCCAGTATGTAAATTATAAATCAGGCAAAGCCAAAGCCGACTTTGAAGCCGACATAGCTAAGAAGAAAGCAGAAGCCGATGTCAAGAACCGTCCTGCTAAAATAGAACCGCAAACAATCATAGTAGAGTTTGAAGGTGCCAGATACAGTGTGGATATAAGTCCTGAAGGCGAAATTGCCACAAAAGTTCCTGGAGCACCGGCACCGCAGGAAGGACAACCTGCTGCAAGCGGTCCTCTTGAAAACATTGAGGCTCCTCTTGAAGGTGTCTTCTTCCTTATTAAAGGTACGGAACAGCCTCTTAAAGTCGGTGATGCCGTTAAGAAAGGACAGACGATATGCTATATAGAAGCAATGAAAACATATAATGCCATTATGGCGCCACGCGACGGCGTGATAGCAGAAATAGTTCCTAATCCGGGTGACAAGGTCTATGAGGATGATGTTCTGATGAGAATAAAATGATTTTGACTTTGATGTTTCACCTTAAAGATTATGTATTATGAATGTTTTTGAAAACCTGTATAAAATGACGGCTTTCAGTGATATGTTTCACGATCCGTCTTTTCTTATAATGCTTGTCATCGCTTTTATCCTTTTGTATCTGGGTATCCATAAGAAATACGAACCACTGTTGCTGGTACCTATCGCTTTCGGAGTACTGCTTGCCAATTTCCCGGGAGGAAGGATGGAAGTTATCCAGGCAACCGATGAAAACGGGATTATGAATATGACGTTGCTTGAAATAGCTCATGATTACGGAATTATGAATTTTCTTTATTATTCGCTTATCAAGACAGGACTTCTTCCTCCTATCATTTTTATGGGAGTAGGGGCATTGACAGACTTTGGTCCGTTATTGAGAAATCTGCGTCTTGCTATATTCGGTGCTGCGGCACAGATCGGTATTTTTACTGTTCTTATTTGTGCCGTGCTTCTTGGTTTTTCTCTAAGAGAGGCTGCTTCACTTGGTATTATCGGTGGTGCCGACGGTCCGACGGCAATCTATACCACTATCCTGCTGGCTCCTCATCTTCTTGGTCCGATAGCTATTGCCGCTTATTCATATATGGCTCTAGTACCGGTGATAATACCTTTCGTGGTAAAATATCTGTGTACAGAAAAGGAGCTTAAGATAAATATGAAAGAGCAGGAGAAACTTCATCCTTCAAAACTGGAGATAAAGAATATGAGACTTGCGAAAATCATTTTCCCGATAGCGATAGGAGTATTTGTTTCTCTTATAGTGCCGTCGTCAGCTCCGCTTATCGGAATGCTTATGTTCGGAAACCTTATCAAAGAGATCGGTGCTTCAACGTTCCGTCTTTCAGATGCCGCTACGGGAGCGATAATGAATTCTGCAACGATATTTCTTGGTCTTTGTGTGGGAGCTACAATGTCGGCTCATGAGTTTCTTGAGTGGAGAACAATCGGGATTATTATCGGTGGCTTCATAGCTTTCGCCTTATCAATAGCCGGAGGAATTTTCTTTGTGAAAATATTCAATCTTTTCTCAAAGAAAAAGATCAATCCGCTTATCGGAGCTACAGGGCTTAGTGCTGTGCCAATGGCATCTAGAGTAGCCAATGAAGTAGCAGTGAAATATGACAGCAAGAATCATTTGCTTCAGTATGCTATGTCAAGCAATATCGCAGGAGTGATCGGCTCGGCTGTTGCCGCAGGTGTTCTTATCTCTTTCCTTAGTTAACGGAATAGTTTTTACGGTTTATAAAAAATAAGAGGATGCTTCAGATAATTCAGTCTGATGCATCCTCTTTTGTTGTTGGTATTATAGCATACTTTTTAATTATCGCAAAAGCGGTTGAGATAATTAAAAAATATACCGGTTTCCCGCTCATGGATATGCAGCCCGTAAAGCGAAGTTTACACTATATGAAAATAAGAACCAGCGAAAGTATGAGCGAGTAAAGCAATACGTTCATTGATGTCATTCCGAGAAGTTTGTTAAGTTCACGTCCTTTCAGCTGATCGAGCTTTTTCCAAAGGAAGAAGGAATATATCATAAAAGGAATAAGAGCAATAGAGTAAATCTTAAGAATCCATATTCCTATGACAGCAGCTATAATGCAGTTCAGAAGATAGACGTATCTCATTGTCTTACGTCCGAAACGAACAACGGTAGTTTTCTTACCGGATATTATGTCGGCTTCCATATCGCGGTAGTTGTTAACGATAAGAAGATTTACTCCTGTAAGTCCAACTCCTAAAGAAGCAAGCCATGCTATAAGAGGAAAGCTGAGCCCCTGTACATAATAAGTGAATACTACCGGAACTATGCCATAGAAAATTATAACGGCAATATCTCCCAGTCCTTTATATGAAAGAGGATAAGGGCCTCCGGAATACGCGTAAGCGAATATAGCAACGGTAAGTCCGACAAAAATGAGTTGCCATCCTCCGAAATGAATAAGGATAAGACCGGAAAGAAGTGCTGTGGAAATTGTTATTATTATAGCATGAAGCATTCTGGAGGGAGCGATAAGACCGGCAGATACGGCACGCACAGGGCCAAGACGGTCTTCACGGTCGGCTCCTTTCTTGAAATCATAGTAATCGTTGATGAAATTGGAGGTGATCTGAGCAAGAACTGCAAAGATCAGGCATATTGCAGCCGGAAAAATATTGAAACAGTCGTTGTGATACGCTATTGCGGAGCCAAGAATTACGGGAGCCATCGAAACAGGCAGAGTCTTGGGACGCGCCGCTTCTATCCAGTTTTTTAAATTATTCATAATGTATTGATAAATTGATAATGCAAAATTAATTATCAATAATGTTAGTTACTATAAAAGTCATAATAAATAGTTACTTTTGACAAAGAATATCAGAAATTAAATATCTTACAATTAACAGTAAATAGAAAAAATATGTTTTCAGGAATAGTTGAAGAAGCTGCCAAAGTGGTAGGTCTTGAAAGAGACGGCGGAAATCTGCATATAACAATGGAATGCTCGTTTACGAATGAGCTTAAAATAGATCAGAGTGTTGCTCATAACGGAGTATGTCTGACTGTTGTTAATCTTGACGACAATAAATATACGGTTACGGCAATCAGTGAAACTCTTGATCGTTCTAACCTTGGGGGACTTCAGATTGGTGATCTGGTAAATCTTGAAAGAAGTATGATTATGAACGGTCGTCTTGACGGTCATATCGTGCAGGGACACGTTGACACTACTGCTGTATGTACAGAGGTAAAAGAGGCTGACGGAAGTCATTATTTCACTTTTAAGTATGATTTTGATCCGGAAATGGCTAAACAGGGATATATGACGGTAGAAAAAGGATCTGTAACTGTTAATGGTGTGAGCCTTACAGTATGTAACTCTAAGGATGACAGTTTTCAGGTAGCAATAATTCCTTATACCCTTGAGCATACAAACTTCTGCAGAATAGCGGAAGGAACAAAGGTTAATCTTGAATTCGACATTATCGGGAAATATATCAGCAAGATGAACAAATATTAATCTGCTTTTGTATTTTTCTCTGATAATCCGTAGTTTTTATCTTTCTTTTTAAACCGAATAGTGATACCATTAAATAAATAAGATATGGATTTTCTGGATTTGGTCAGACACAGACAAAGCGACAGAAGTTATGATTCATTCCGTCCTGTAGAGAAGGAGAAGATCGAACGTATAATTGAAGCCGGACGTCTAGCGCCTTCGGCATGTAACGGACAGCCATGGCGCTTTATAGTAGTAAATGATCCTGTGGTAAAAGAAGAAGTAGCTAAAGCCTGTGTGGCAAAAGCTCTTTTTATGAATCATTTTACCATGCAGGCACCTCTTCATATTGTGATAGTTGAAGAAAAGACAAATGTTTCCTCAAACTTCGGTGGCTGGGTGAAACAGAAAGAATTTCCTCAGGTTGATATCGGTATTGCAGCAGCACATATAGCACTGGCTGCTCAGGCAGAGGGGCTGGGCTCATGCATTGTGGGCTGGTTTAATGAAGAGAAGATAAAGAAGGCTCTGAATATACCGGCAAACAGAAGAGTTTTGCTTGATATTACGATCGGTTATCCTACAAAACCGACAAGAGAGAAGAAAAGAAAAAGTATGGATGAAGTTTGTTCGTACAATAAATATTAAAACATTACTTTTGCATAAAAATCAGGTTTTGAGAAATCAGAGATGGTTTTTATTATAAGAAAACTATAATTCATTCATCATATATCATTAAATGAGCGATCAACGTTATAATCTGCGCGGCGTTTCAGCTTCAAAAGAAGATGTTCATAACGCAATAAAAAACATTGACAAAGGGATCTACCCTAAAGCATTCTGTAAAATAATTCCTGATATCCTTGGAGGCGATCCTGAATGGTGTAATATCATGCATGCCGACGGAGCAGGAACAAAATCTTCTCTTGCATATATGTACTGGAAAGAAACCGGTGACCTGTCTGTATGGAAAGGTATTGCACAGGATGCATTAATTATGAATATTGACGATTTGCTTTGTGTTGGAGCTGTGGATAATATTCTTGTGTCATCTACAATAGGAAGAAATAAACACCTTATTCCGGGTGAAGTTATTTCCGCAATTATTAACGGAACTGATGAGCTTCTTGCTGAACTGAGAGACATGGGCGTTAACGCTTATTCTACAGGAGGAGAGACAGCGGATGTGGGTGATGTTGTTAGAACGATTATCGTTGATTCTACCGTAACCTGCCGTATGAAAAGATCTGACGTTATCGACAATGCAAATATCCGTCCGGGTGATGTCATAGTCGGTCTTGCATCTTACGGAAAGGCAGACTACGAGAAGGAATATAACGGAGGAATGGGAAGTAACGGTCTGACATCAGCACGTCATGATGTCTTTTCTAAATATCTAGCAGGAAAATATCCTGAAAGCTATGATGCAGCGGTTCCGGAAGAGCTGGTTTATTCAGGAGGTCTTAGTCTTACTGATGTTGTTGAGGAACTTGGCATTGATGCAGGAAAACTTGTCTTATCTCCTACAAGAACATATGCACCGGTTATCAAGAAACTTCTTGATCAGATGCGCGGAGATATTCACGGTATGGTTCACTGTTCGGGAGGGGCACAGACAAAAGTGCTTCATTTTACTGATAAGGTGAAAATCATAAAAAATAACATGTTTGATGTTCCGCCATTGTTCAGAATAATAAAAGAGCAATCCGGAACAGATTGGAAAGAGATGTACAAAGTGTTTAATATGGGACACAGAATGGAAATTTATCTTTCTCCTGAAAATGCAGAGAAAGTGATCGAAATATCAAAAAGCTTCGGTATTGAAGCTAAGATTATCGGACACGTTGAAGAATCTCAGGGTAATGAGCTTCTTATAGAGTCTGAATTCGGAAAATTCGAATATTAAATAAATTATAATGAATATTAACTCCTGTTGGTTATGCCGGCAGGAGTTTTTTTGTTTTTAATTTATAATTTTGTTTAATCTTGAGGTTTTATCAAAGAGATTGAAGAATTATGTTTAGTTTATTTAATAATTGAAATTTAAGCTTATTATGCTGATTTATCGGGATAAAAAACCGAACAAGTGATGGTGATTGATGTTTTACATTTAGAATCATTTTAAATGTAAATTGATATGAACGATTTTAATGAAATAATAAATTCAGACAAACCTGTGTTGGTTGATTTTTATGCTGAATGGTGTGGACCTTGTAAGGTAATGAAACCTATTCTTGAAAAGCTGAAAGAAATGGTCGGTGATGAATATACGATTATCAAAATCGATATAGACAAAAATCAGTCCCTGGCTATCAAATATAAGATACAATCCGTACCAACTCTTATATTGTTTAAAAAGGGTGAATTGTTGTGGCGACAGTCGGGAGTTATGCAGGCAGACCAGCTGAAAGGGGTACTTGACAGTTATAATAAATAAGCATACCGGCTGAATGATGCTAATCATGTGGCTAATATTATATTTTGATGAAACTTTTGCCGGATTAGTTTCCTGTGAATTTAAGTTGAGTTTGAATAAAATATTGTTGATTTAATTAAATTGCTATCAGGAAATAATAAATTAAAAAAGATGAAAAAAACAATTTCAACAATTTTATGTCTGGTGTTTTTAATGTTTGGACTTCAGGCTTTTGCTGAAGGAGATATTAAGAAACAAATAGAGGATGGAAAGGCTGTGAAAGTAAATAAAGAGCAGTTTATCAAGTATATCTATAATTTTGAGAAAAGTCCTCAGGAATGGGTTTATGAAGGCAAAAAACCATGTATAATTGATTTTTATGCGGATTGGTGCGGGCCTTGCAGAAAGCTTGCTCCTATAATGAGTAATATAGCTTCAAAATATAAAGGAGACGTGATTGTTTATAAGGTTGATACTGAGGCACAACGTGATCTTGCTGCATTCTTCGGAATAAAGAGTCTTCCTACAATAGTGTTTGTTCCTGTTAACGGAACTCCTCAGGCTGCAATGGGTTTGATGCCGGAAGATGATATCGAGAAATATATACAGTCTGTTCTTGGGGTTAATAAGGTAAGCAAAAAGGATATCTGATAAAGTGTAATTAACTTAATTATGATTTTAACATTGATGAAAAAATTTCAACTCGAAATATTTACAATCGATGATTGATAAAAAAGGTTATGAAAGATTATTATTCATAACCTTTTTTGTTGATGTTTTGGAGTGTGATTAACGGAAATGAGAAGTTTTGAATTCATTATAAAGTCGTTATCTGATGTAATTGATAGATGTCAATATATTATGAGAATTTTTAATTTTTTTTCTAAAAACATTGTTTGGGATACAAAATAAAAGTAGATAAATTTTTATATCCCGTCTAAATTTTTACTTTTGTAATTCCAAATGGATAATAATGGCCGAAGTCTCTGATAAAATAATTAGCACTCTGGAAACGCGTATAAGACAGTTGATGTTTATATGCGAAAATTTAGAAGAGAAGAACCTTTTACTTCTGAAAGAAATAGAGGAAAAAGACGCTGAATTAAAACAACTAGAGGAGGAGAAGGCAGAATTATATTCCAGATACGTTAACCTTAAAGTAGCTAAAGTTTTTACTTCAGATAATGAAGAGATAAAAGAAGGCAAAGCGAGGTTTAACAAGCTGGTGCGGGAAATTGACAAATGCATTGCCTTACTTAATGAATAAATAAGATGCAATGGATAAAGATACTATTAAAATAAAACTTAAGATAGCCGATTTTATTCATCCTATGACCATAGAGAGGTCAAAAGAAGAAGAATACCGAAAGGCGGCTAAAATGGTAGACCGGTGCTTTACTAATTATAAAGTACACTTTAATAAAAGTGTAAAGGATGACAATATGATTCTTTCATTTGTAGCACTTGACTTTGCATTAAGATTTCTGGCAGAAAAGCAAAATAACGATGCTGATCTGTTGAGAGAAAAAATCGAGGGTCTGACCAGAGAGATAGAGAATTTTCTGAAGGAAAGATAATTTTAATAATAACAATATATTCTGCACTGCTTTTTCTTACAGCTATGTAAGAAGAGTGGTGCATTTTTTTAATATTTAATAAAGACAAATGGAATTTATAGAGTTACTATTGACAGCCATAGGCTGTTTACTAATAGGGGGATTCTCGGTTTGGTTTACCATGAGATATCTTCTCAAACAACGATCTGAATCTATTATTAAGGAAGCTGAAAAAGAAGCAGAGGTGATAAAAAAAGAGAAGCTGTTTGAGGTTAAGGAAAAAGGAATTCAGATGAAAGCTGAAATCGAAAAACAGGCTAATTCCCGTTACGGCAAGATTCAGCAGGCTGAAGCTAAGATTAAGCAGCGAGAAATGCAGCTTAATCAGAAAAATGAAGATCTAAACAGAAAGAAGCAGGAAGCTGAAGCTATCAGAGATAATCTTGATAAACAGCTTGAACTGGTAGATGTTAAAAAACAGGATCTTGAGCATCTTCATAAGGATGCGGTTCAGAGACTTGAGCAGATTGCAGGTCTTTCAGCTGAAGAGGCTAAAGAAAAACTTGTTGAATCTCTTAAAGAGGAAGCAAAGACAGAAGCATCATCTTATATCAATGATATTATGGATGAGGCGAGAATGACGGCAAATAAAGAGGCTAAAAGTATTGTAATCAAGACTATTCAACGTGTTGCTACAGAAACGGCGATTGAAAATTCGGTTACTGTTTTCCATATCGAATCTGATGAGATCAAAGGTAGAATTATCGGCCGCGAGGGTAGAAATATTCGTGCCCTTGAAGCTGCCACAGGTGTTGAAATCATCGTGGATGATACTCCTGAAGCTATCGTTCTTTCTGCATTCGATCCTGTGCGCAGAGAAATTGCACGTCTTGCACTTCACCAGCTTGTGACAGACGGACGTATCCATCCGGCACGTATTGAAGAAGTTGTAGCTAAAGTTCGTAAACAGATTGAAGAGGAAATTATTGAAACAGGTAAGAGAACGGCTATCGACCTTGGTGTGCATGGCCTGCATCCGGAACTAATCCGTCTTATCGGTAAAATGAAATATCGTTCATCTTATGGACAGAATCTTCTTCAGCATGCAAGAGAAACGGCTAATCTTTGTGCTATTATGGCGACAGAGCTTGGTCTTAATCCTAAAAAAGCAAAAAGAGCAGGTCTTCTTCATGATATAGGTAAAGTGCCTGATGATGAGCCGGAATTGCCACATGCTATTCTAGGTATGAAGCTTGCTGAAAAATATAAAGAAAAACCGGATATCGCTAATGCTATCGGTGCTCACCATGATGAAGTTGAAATGCAGTCGCTTATCGCACCGCTTGTGCAGGTTTGTGATGCTATTTCAGGAGCACGTCCCGGTGCAAGAAGAGAGATCGTTGAAGCATATATCAAGCGTCTTAATGACCTTGAACAGCTGGCTCTTTCTTATCCGGGTGTTTTGAAAACTTATGCTATCCAGGCAGGACGTGAGCTTCGCGTAATAGTAGGAGCAGATAAGATCGATGATTCGGAAACAGAAAAACTATCAGGTGAGATAGCTAAGAAGATTCAGGATGAAATGACTTATCCGGGTCAGGTAAAAATTACCGTGATCAGAGAAACCCGTTCTGTAAGTTATGCTAAGTAATTGTTATGGAAGAATCTGAGAAAAAAAAAGGATGTAATAATCACGGATCATGCCCGCGTTGTAAATGCAGAAGCGATAAGAAGCTGAATGTTTACGACTGGCTTGAAGATATTCCTGAATCTCATACCGATACAGATTTTGTAGAGGTGCAGTTCAAGAATACTAGAAAGGGTTATTACAGAAATACAAATAAACTGGATCTGGCTAAAGGCGATATCGTGGCAGTGGAGGCAACTCCGGGACATGATATCGGCGAGGTTACTCTGACAGGAAGATTGGTTCTTATTCAGATGAAGAAGAATAATGTCAGATTTGAGAATCAGGAGGTGAAGCGCGTTTATCGTAAAGCAAAACCTGCTGATATCGAAAAATTTGAAGAAGCTAAAGCTAAAGAACACGGTACGATGCTTCGTGCCCGTAAGATAGCTGAAGATCTTAATCTGAACATGAAGATCGGTGATGTTGAATATCAGGGTGACGGAAATAAAGCTATTTTCTATTATATCGCAGATGACAGAGTCGATTTCCGACAGCTTATCAAAGTTCTTGCCGATGCTTTTAAGGTAAGAATCGAGATGAAACAGATCGGGGCTCGTCAGGAAGCGGGACGTATCGGTGGAATCGGACCTTGCGGTCGTGAGTTGTGCTGTTCGGGATGGATGACAAATTTTGTAAGTGTTGCTACTTCTGCAGCAAGATATCAGGAGATTTCACTAAATCCACAGAAGCTTGCGGGACAATGTGCTAAACTGAAATGTTGTCTTAATTATGAAGTTGACGGCTATGTGGAAGCGCAGAAAAAATTGCCTTCTAAAGATGCTGTCCTTTATACAAAGAGCGGAGATTATTATCACTTCAAGACAGATATCTACAAATATCAGCTTACATATTCCACAAGCAAGGATATTCCTGCTAATCTTGTTACAATTCCTTCTTCCAGAGTATTCGAAATTATTGCTTTGAATAAAAGAGGCATTAAAGTGGATTCTCTGTCTGAAGAGACAACTGAAGAAGTTGTAAAGAAAGAGTTTTCAGATGTTGTGGGGCAGGATAGTCTTACACGTTTTGATAAAAACAAAAAGAATAAGAAAAATAAGAATAAGCGAAATAACCGGGAAGATTCCGATAATGTTCAGGAACAAGGAAGACCTTCGGGACAGAGAGATGGAGGAAGAGAATTCCATGATCATAACTCAGAAGACCGTGGTCCGAGAAATCCTCAGAACAGAAATAACGGAAAACCGAGAGATAACCGCAATAACAGAAATCAGGAAGGTGAATCTGCTAATCCTCAGAGCCGTAATATGAATGTCCAGCCGAAAGGCGAGGTTCATCAGAAACAGAACGGACAGAATCCAAACAGGGATAAACAGAAAGCCGGGCCTAATCAGAATAACGGGCAGAATCAGAATAACGGTCAGCCTAGGTCTGAAAACAATAATGGTCGTAATGATGCTTCTAATAAAAAGAAAAATCAGAATCCGAACCAGAATCAGAATGTCAGAAATAATAACCAACCTCAAAATCAGGGAGGAGATAATGCAAGACATAATGATAACAGACCAAAGCCCCAGAGACCAAATGATTCCGTTCAGAAGAACAAAGAGTCTGTTCCTAACGGAAATCAGCCTCAGAGAGCGCAGGTTAATGAGAACAACGGAAATGAACCTAAGGGTCAGAACGGAGATTTCAAGCCTAAAAACAAGCGTTTTAAGAAGCCGAGACCAAAAAACAATAATGAAGATCACAAAAACGATTAATAGTTATTTATAGAGAAGAAGTAAGTGCTTTATCTTGGCTAATGACAATTTTGTTTGAAACAGCAGACAATTGATATTATTTCAATAGCAGGAATTCATTAACCTGACAATTGCTATTAAAAAGATTTATCAGGCCTGTTTCGATTAACATATAAGATTTGTTAAGTAAAGCTGATCAGATAACGCAATTGGGGAATAGCACCTATAAAGCTTTGCTTTGACTTAATCTACTCTTCTTTAAGAATATCGTTGCCTGACTTCAATATCGGATAGATTTTCAGTCTTTAAGTTGTTTAAACATTTAAAATAGTAAAGAGTATTCCACGAAATATTATTATTTCAGGAATACTCTTTACATTTGTATACGCTTCTTCTTGATATAAATATAGAAGAATTATAAAAGAGAGAGTATTATGTAATAGTCCGGATTATACAAAATTGAAATGTATATGATTGAGATCCGATTATATAATAAATCAAATTATTAAAACCTGATTTCTTACTTATCTAAAATAATGCATCACATATCACGCTTCTTTAAATACTGTTCCCCTTTAATACTTCTTGCACTTATCACTTTATCATGTAATAATGAAAGGCTTTTATATCATTATTCCAAAGATATCGATGAGGATGGATGGAAGCATTCTGATTCTCTTGTCTTTGAAATAGAAAGCATAGATACTACTAAGATATTTGATATAAATGTTAATATCAGAAACAATAATTATTATCCATATGCTAATTTGGGTATAGTTTTCCTTATTCAGGAAGCTGATTCTGTTGTCTATTCTGACACGCTTAATCTCGTTATGTCGTATAATAACGGAATGTGGAGAGGAAACGGATGGGGTTCTTTATATGAATTTAAGACGAATCTTATTAAGGATTATAATTTCGAAAATAAAGGGGTATACAGGTTAATTCTTTTGCAGTATATGGATGTCAATCCGCTTACGGGGCTTAATTCCCTGGGTATAGAAATGGAAGAGATTGAAGATTAGAATTTATGTCCTTTCTGAAAAAAAGAATTCACTTATTATAAAATAGATTTGTTCAGAATGATAAATAACCTACCACAATGATAGGGAATTACTCAAAATTATATATCTGTAAACAGTGCATTCTTTTGAGTCCTCATCATTCAGGAAAGAAACAAAAAAGAATATAGAATAATATAAAAAAAGAGCGGCCCTAAAGCCGCTCTTTTTCGTATTGTAATCTGTTATAACATGCATATCTTAAAGTATTGCATCTATTTTAGCTGCTAAAGCACTTTTAGATGCTGCTCCAACCTGTTTGTCTACAAGTTTTCCGTCTTTGAAGAAAAGGATTGTTGGAATATTTCTGATTCCGAATTCTGAACTAAGATCACTTTCTTCATCAACATTATATTTACCAACATAAGCCTTGCCGTCATATTCTGTTGCAAGTTCTTCAATAATAGGAGAGACCATTCTGCAAGGACCACACCATTCAGCCCAGAAATCGATTACTACAGGTTTTCCTGAATTTATCAGATCTTTTACTGTTGAATCCTGAAATTTTAAAGCCATAATTTATTCTTTTATAGTTATCTAAAAATATAAATTTTACTTTTTGACTTTTATTAAAAGTCGGCCACACATAAATCCGGTCATATAAAGAAATGGAAAAAATTCAATCCTAAACTTTAAACTTCAGGTTACGGTTTTTAATCTTTCACCTTAATTTTCACCTTTCTCTTTTAGGTTTTCAGTTTACTCTTTAGTTTTTCGCCTTTAACCTTTTGGTTTTAGGCCTGAAACCTTTGATTTTAAACTTTGAACTTAAATTTAAAGGAATAATAAGATTAAAATTCTCTCTTTAAATTCTGTTATAACCGCAATAATAAAATCAAAAAATAAATTTCTTATATCAAAATTAATCAAATAGATTAATTAATTAAGAATTTTATCATTGATTTTATAAGAGACATTTTCAAATTTCTCAATATTGCTGATCAGCTCTTTGTTGATCGTTATATTCTTAGATCTTGAATAAAGTTTTATAGTCTGATTCGTTACCGGATTTATAACCTCGAAGAATAGTTTTGCTTTAGAATTTTTATCTGAGATAATCATTGATTCAAAAGTATTTACAAGGGTCTTGTTAATTTCCGTAAGCGGCAATATTATAGTCAGGGATTCAAGAAGTCGGTCTTTCACCTCACTCAGAAGTTCGATTTTACCTATTCTGAAATCAAACTCATTCTCTTTGAATCGTCTTGGTTGGAATTTACCTGAAATAAGAAGGTACATTCCGTTGTAGCCATACTTTCTGTATTCTATAAAATCATTACCGAAAAGCATAATCTCATAAGAACCCGAATAATCTTCTATTTTAAGTTTTCCGTAAGGATTACCCGTTCTTGTCTGACCCTCAAAGAATCCCGTCACAATACCCCCGAGAATAATATCACGCGATTTCAGTGCATCAAGATTATTACTGAATTCTTCCAGTTTCGTATTACATCCATAATCTATTGCTACTTTAAATTCATCAAGAGGATGTGCCGAAAGATAGATTCCTACAAACTCTTTTTCCTTATTAAGTTTTTCAAGATTCGGCCACGGAATAAATTCCGGAATCTCAGGACGTGCTACATCTATAGTCTCTATATCTCCGAACAGAGAGACTTTAGATGAATTCTTATCAGCCTGAAACCTGTTACCATATTTAGCCAGAACTTCCACGAAAGTTTCATCACGATTGTTTTTTTCAAGAAACTGTTCTCTTTTTATTTCCTCAAAGTTATCGAATGCTCCCGCCAGTGCCAGTGATTCAATAGACTTCTTGTTAACCGCGCTGAGATTTATTCGTTCTATGAAATCAAAAATATTTTTAAAAGGACCGTTTTCCGATCTTTCTTTTACAATTGCAAGCACTACATTTTCGCCAACACCTTTTATCGCTGCCATACCGAAACGTATATCACCCTTGCTGTTAACGGCAAATTTTACGTTTGATTCATTGATATCTGGTCCAAGTACCTGTATTTTCATGGCTTTACATTCTTCCATATATTTCACAAGCTCGGTAATATTAGCAAGATTTCGGCTTAATACCGCTGCCATATATTCAGCCGGATAATTAGCCTTAAGATAAGCTGTCTGATAAGCAACCCATGAATAACAAGTCGCATGAGACTTATTGAAGGCATATGACGCAAACTTTTCCCAGTCACCCCAGATCTTCTCAAGGATCTTGGCATCATGTCCGTTTTTAACCCCTCCCGAAATGAATTTAGGTTTCATTTCATCAAGTTTGTCTTTTAGCTTTTTACCCATCGCCTTACGAAGTGCATCAGACTCTCCACGGGTGAAATCAGCAAGAAGACGGGACAGAAGCATGACCTGTTCCTGATATACCGTAATACCGTAAGTATCCTTAAGGTATTTTTCCATTATCGGAATATCATAGACAATAGGTTCTATTCCGTGCTTACGCGCAATAAACTGAGGGATATAATCCATCGGACCCGGACGATAAAGGGCATTCATCGCAATAAGGTCTTCGAAAGTCGTAGGCTGAAGTTCTTTCAGATATTTCTGCATACCTGCAGACTCAAACTGGAAAGTCCCCGTTGTCTTACCGTCACTATACAATTTATAAGTGACAGGATCTTCAATATCTATTTTATCGATATCTATTACGATATCTTTTGACAATTTTATATTATAGATAGCTTCTTTGATGATTGAAAGAGTCTTCAATCCAAGAAAGTCCATCTTAATAAGTCCTGTATCTTCGATAACAGAACCCTCATACTGGGTAACAAGCATCTTTTCGCCTGTTTCCTTATCATCTGCCGTACTTACCGGAACCCAGTCTGTGATATCATCTCTACCGATAATGATACCGCAGGCATGCACACCGGTATTTCTTACATTACCCTCAAGCATCTGCGCATACTTCATAGTATTTGCAATAAGAGGATTATCCGAATTTACGGCATCTCTCAGCTCCGGAACATTCTCGATACAGTTCTTAAGATTAATCTTAAGAGACTTTCCGTTAACCTCAGGCAAACGGTCTGGAATAAGTTTTGTAAGACGGTCTGACTCTGAAAGCGGCAGTTTTTCTACTCTGGCAACATCCTTGATAGATGATTTCGTCGCCATAGTACCGTAAGTAATGATATGCGCTACCTTTTCATAACCATATTTCTCGGTAACCCATCTCAATACCTCGCCGCGACCGTCGTCATCAAAGTCGATATCGATATCGGGAAGCGAGATACGGTCAGGATTCAGGAATCTCTCAAAAAGGAGGTCATATTTAATCGGATCTATATCCGTAATTTTAAGACAGTATGCAACGGCCGAGCCGGCTGCGGAACCACGTCCGGGACCTACCGAAACCCCCATTTCTCTTGCCGCTCTGATGAAATCCTGTACGATAAGGAAGTACCCCGGGAATCCCATGTTCTTGACAGTGGCAAGCTCGAAGTCGATACGCTCTTTCTGTTCTTCATTCATCTCACCCCAGCGCTCTTTGGCACCTTCATAAGTAAGATACTGAAGATATTCATCATCATCCTTGAATCTTTCAGGTTTCGGGAAATTCGGAAGGATAGGGCCATGGTCAATACTGTAGAACTCTATCTTATCGGCGATTTCCGCAGTATTATAAAGAGCATCCGGAATATCAGCGAATAACTCATTCATCTCTTCCTGAGTCTTCATCCACTCCTGTTTAGTATATCGCATACGGTTTGGATCATTCAGATCTTTCCCTGTATTAAGACAGATAAGGTGATCATGAGCCTCTGCATGCTCTTCATTAACGAAGTGAACGTCATTGGTACATATAAGTTTGACATCAAGTTTTCGGGCAAGTTTTACAACTTCCTCATTAACCATTTCCTCGATAGGATATACCTCTCTGTTGGCATTTGCATCATTTGTCTTATGTCTCTGAAGCTCCAGATAGAAATCATCTTTCCAGATATTCTTAAACCACATAATGGTTTCTTCTGCTTTCTCAATCTGTCCTCCCTGGATATGTTTCGGAATCTCACCACCCAGACAGGCAGAAGATACGATAAGACCTTCTGAATATTTTTCCAGAATCTCTTTGTCAACACGCGGACGGTAATAATAACCTTCCGTCCAACCCATAGAAACAAGCTTTATAAGATTATGATATCCCTTCTTATTTTTGGCAAGAAGAATAAGATGTCGTCCGCTCTGATCCTCTTTCCCGTTTTTGCTGAAACGCCCGTTCTTGGCAACATATACCTCACAGCCAAAGATCGGTTTGAACATCATTTTCTGCTGCTCTGCAACCTTCTCTTTAAGCTGATCCACTGTAAGACCTTCTGAGTCCTCTCCGCCGTTTTCAACGTTTTTGATTCTTTTTTCTAGAGACTTTATTTCTCCCTTAAAAGCACCATTTTTCTTGTTTGTATAATTGAATAATTCCTTTATACCAAACATATTGCCGTGATCTGTAACGGCGATGGCCTTCATTCCGTTTTTCATTGCTTTGTCAACCAAAGCAGAGATAGAAGCCTGACCGTCTAGAATCGAATATTGTGAGTGAACGTGTAAATGAACAAATGGATGCATATGATAAAAATGATGAGCTGTAATTCAAATATGATGAAACTAAACCAAGATTCAAAGATATAATATAAGCTTGTTCGCAGATACAAAATCTTCTTAAAATGCTTCCTCTATATTTTATATAATTAAATATTATCATCAGTGATTTGACACCTCATAAACTAAATCATAACAAAACAATAAATAATCCTTATTCTTATACTAAAATTATGAATTTCAAAGACTGATTTTTAGTTAACCTTTATCTTAATAATATATTAATCCTTTATTCTGTTTAACTTTTACTTTCCATAATAATAAATACTCATTAAATTTGTTTATTGAAATGACGATGCGGTATAAAAACAATTTCGTAACAAATTTAGACCTTAGGTATTATGTTTGATTTCCTCTTTAAAAAGAAAAAAGATACAAAACTTATTCTTCCATATAAAACAGATATTCACAGCCATCTTATTCCCGGAGTGGATGACGGAGCAAAGGATATAGATTCATCGGTATTTCTTATAAAGAAACTTAGCGATTGGGGTGTTGAAAGAATAATAACCACGCCGCACAGAACAGATGAAACATTCGAAAACAGTGTTGAAATAATAGAACCTAAATATCAGGAGCTTCTTTTACGTCTTAAATCGGAATCAATAGATATTGATCTGCAGTATTCATTTGAATACCGAATGGACGAAGGTTTCATAAGATTGAGAGACAATGACCTTCTTAGGCCTCTTTCCGGGAAATATATATTGGTGGAAAACTCCTTCATTCAACCACTATGGAATCTTGATGATCTTCTTTTCGATTTAAAACTGAAAGGCTTTCATCCTGTTCTTGCACATCCTGAAAGATATAACTATTATCATTCCAATAAGTCTGTATATAAACATCTTAAATCACTTGAAGTATTGTTTCAGGTCAATATCCTTTCATTTTCTGGATGTTACGGTAAGGAAGTGCAGGAGATTTCAATATGGCTTCTTAAAAATAATATGGTAGATTTTGTATCTACCGACCTGCATCACAAAAATCATGTAATTGCGATAGATCAGTTTCTTGCTTCATCACAATACAGGAAACTGTTTCCTCTTTTCGAAGACCTGAGAAACGATGATATTTAATCGTAACGAAATAATATAACATACAAAGAGCTGTCTCGTATCAGATAAACGGGACAGCTCTTTCATTTTATAAATAACTTCTGTCGATAATATACAAAAAACGCCCTTCGGAATTAACCAAAGGGCGTTTCTGTTATCTTGGAAACATTTATATTAGTTGTTTTCAGGACGAAGTTTACGTACTGTATTACCAGTTCTCCACATTTCGCTTTCACGAAGTTCTTTAAGTTCTTCTTCAAGTTTTTCGCGGTAATCAACTTTTGAGTTAAGATCGATTGAACGCTGAGCTTCATTTCCGCAAGCTACTTCAGAATATAATTTTTCGAATACAGGTTTTGTTGCATCGTGGAAAGGTTTCCACCAGTCTAGAGCTCCTCTCTGAGCTGTTGTAGAACAGTTAGCATACATCCAGTCCATACCGTTTTCTGCCACAAGAGGCATAAGCGACTGAGTAAGCTCTTCTACTGTTTCATTGAATGCTTCAGAAGGAGAATGTCCGTTTTCACGAAGAACTTCATACTGAGCAGCGAAGATACCCTGGATAGCACCCATCAATGTTCCACGCTCACCTGTAAGGTCAGAATATACTTCTTTTTTGAATGTTGTTTCGAAAAGGTAACCAGAACCAACACCGATACCAAGAGCTACTACGCGATCCTGAGCTTTACCTGTTGCATCCTGGAAAATTGCGAAAGAAGAGTTAAGACCACGTCCCTGAAGGAACATTCTGCGAAGAGAAGTACCTGAACCTTTAGGCGCAACAAGGATAACGTCTACATCAGCAGGAGGGATGATTCCTGTTCTTTCTTTGTAAGTTACACCAAAACCGTGAGAGAAATAAAGAGCTTTCCCCGGAGTAAGATGTTTCTTTACTGTTGGCCATACTGCGATCTGAGCAGCATCTGATAGTAAGTACTGAATAATTGTACCTCTTTCGCAAGCTTCCTCGATGTCGAAAAGAGTTTCTCCAGGTACCCAACCGTCAGCGACAGCTTTGTCCCATGTTTTTGAATCTTTACGTTGACCTACGATAACGTTGAATCCGTTATCACGAAGGTTCAAAGCCTGACCAGGACCCTGCACACCGTAACCGATAACTGCGATAGTTTCGTCTTTTAATACCTCTCTTGCTTTTTCCAAAGGAAATTCTTCACGTGTGCGTACATTTTCTTCAACACCACCAAAATTCATTATAGCCATTTTGATTAAATATTTAAAAAGTTTATATAAAGATTATTCTGCTTTTGCAAAGAGTGTTTCCATCGCTGTTTTTCATTTCAGTGATATATTCACCCTCTTTTGTTTTTTGTTTTAAAATTTTTATTTCGTCATCATAAAGAGCCTCATTGATATACTGTATTTCAAATCGACCGACTCTTTTGTTGTCGAAAGTTTCAAGTGAGAATCTGTCAAGCATGTGCTCGATATATTTAGAACTTGTCATATGTCTGTTTATATCAAGGTCACTGTATCTGACTTTATAAATCTCAGCATCCTCATCGATCACCGCAGGTATTCTTCCCGGTTTTTCAATAGGACAGGGTTTGTCGTTTATAAGACGTGGGATATCCCTGTATTGCATAAGGTCCTGAGCTTCTCTTGTGTTATAGTCAATTACCGACCATATCGTTCTGCAGAAACCCAGCTCTTCGCCCTCTGAGGTCAGAAGTCTCATGTTTCTTGTGGTGAAAACCTTATTGAAACCTTCAATCCATGTTTCTATCACTAGTGTTTCCTCTGCTTTAGGGTATCTTTTCATCTCAATAGCCATACGTGCAAGTACCCACGTATGATTGTTTTTTATAAGATTATTAAATCCGACACCTAATCTGTAAGCGTGATGTGAAGCTGCATTTATTAAAGATTCGGCTATCTGCGAAACCGGCATTTCTCCTTCCGCATTCAATAGATTATAATATACCTTATATTCTGTAACGCCTAAAAAAAGATTCTCTTCCATATCTTGTTAAATAAAATGCAATGTTACTGCTTTTCTTTCAATCTACGCACTTCCTGTTCCTCAAGAAATACAGAAACATGCTCGGTTCTGTCTTTTGTTATGGCTATACGTCCAGATCTTACGAATTGAAGCACTCCATATTTATTAAGATCATCAAACAAAGCTCCTGTTTCCTCACAATGCCCAGTCTTCTCAATAACAGTAAATATTTTATTGATTTCGAGAATCCTCGCATTATGTTTTCTTATCAGATCTTCTATTTCGTCACTTTCAAGAAGTTTTTCCGTTTCTACTTTATATAGAGCAATCTCCTGATGTATGATTTCTTCATTAGTATAAAAGAATGCTCTTAACACGTCTATTCGTTTCTCAATCTGTTTTACTACTTTCTCAATCTGACTTCTGGTAGTATGAGTTGTGATCGTAAACTTATGAACTCCCTCTATTGCGGAAGCCGAAACCGAAAGGCTCCAGATATTCAGATTTCTTCTTGTAAAGATAATGGAAACCTGGTTCAACAGACCTACCTGATTTTCAGAATAGACAGTTACCGTAAAAAGAGTTACATCATCTTGTTTTATATTATTATCTTCCATATCAATGCCATTCTGTAGTTGTTAACATCATTTTCGAAACACATTTCCCTCCCGGAATCATCGGGAATACCATTCCTTTCTCAATAACGTTCACTTCAAGAAGATAGGGTTCGTTATCGGAAAGCATCTCTTTTATTGCACCTTCAAGATCGGCTCTTTTATCCACTTTCTTGCCCTTTATGCCATATGCGGCTGCAAGAGCTATAAAATCAGGATTTTTCATTGATGTCTCAGAATACCTTTCATCAAAGAACAGTTCCTGCCATTGACGTACCATTCCCAACCACGAATTATTAAGAATAATGATCTTGACTCCTGTATTTTCCTGAAGTATGGTTCCAAGTTCCTGAATACTCATCTGTATACCTCCGTCTCCTGTAAAAAAACATACATGTCTGTCCGGCATACCTATTTTAGCCCCAATAGCGGCAGGCAGACCGTATCCCATAGTTCCAAGGCCTCCGGAAGAAACAAAACTTCTTGATTTATTGAATTTGGAATATCTTGCAGCCATCATCTGATTCTGACCTACGTCTGTAACAATGATAGCCTCATTATTTGTAAGTTCCGATACTTTAGCAACTACTTCACCCATATTCAGGTCGCCTTCCTGTGGCTGAGTTTCCGGAATTATCACTTTCTTATTCTCTATTTCATTAAGATCATCGAATTCTTTGCTCCATTCCTCAAACTTTCTTCTTTCAAGCATAGGATTAAGTTTCTGAAGTACATCTTTCGCATTACCAAGTATTCCTATCTCGGCAGCCACGTTTTTGCCTATTTCAGAAGGATCTATATCAATATGGATCACTTTTGCCTGTTTGGCATAAGTATGGATATCGCTTGTTACACGGTCATCAAAACGCATGCCAATAGCAATAAGAACATCACATTCATTGGTTTTTTTATTTGGACCAAGATTACCGTGCATACCAACCATTCCTTTGTATAACGAGTAACCTGAAGGAAGAGCAGACAAGCCTAAAAGTGTGGATGCTGCGGGAATTCCGGTTTTTTCTAAAAGATTCTTCAATTCCTCTTCAGCTTCAGAAAGAATAACTCCCTGACCGAAGATAATAAAAGGTTTTTGTGCTTTATTAATCAGTGAAGCCGCCTGAATCAGTGAATGCGGATCAGTAGGTGGTACCGGACGATAACTTCTTATAAAGTCGCATTTCTTATATTCGAAGTCCATCATTCCTATCTGAGCATTCTTCGGAAAATCGATGACCACTGGTCCCGGACGTCCGCTTCTTGCTATATAAAATGCTCTTGCGATAGCCCACGGAATTTCGTCCGCCGACTGAATCTGGTAGCTCCATTTCGTGATAGGTAATGTAATACCCACGACATCAGTTTCCTGGAAAGCATCTGTTCCCAGCAATGGTGATGGAACCTGACCTGTAATAACCACAAGCGGGGTAGAGTCAATCATCGCGTCGGCAACACCTGTTATAACATTTGTCGCTCCCGGTCCGGAAGTGACAAGGACAACACCTACGTCGCCGCTTACGCGCGCATAACCCTGTGCAGCATGTACCGCACCCTGTTCATGTCTTACAAGAATATGTCTCAGTTTATCCTTATAATCATAAAGTTTGTCAAAAACCGGCATTATCTGCCCTCCGGGGTATCCGAATACCGTTTTTACGCCCTCTTCAAGTAATGATCTTATAAGAGCTTCAGATCCTGTAATTTTCTCCATCACTTTTAGTTTTTAATACTAATCTACAATTCTTACTGCTCCTTTATCGGCTGAGCTAACCATCTTAGCATAAGCCTTAAGAGCTTTTGAAATCTCTCTCTCTCTTGATGTCGGCGTAAAAGCCATATTTCCGCGTTCCATTTCAAGCACGCGGCGAACTTCAAGTTCTTCATCGCTTATCAATACATTGATAGAGCGGTTTTCTATATCTATTTCAATAATATCATTATCTCTTACAAGTGCTATATTACCTCCTGCAGCTGCTTCCGGAGAGATATGTCCAATCGAAAGACCTGATGTACCACCTGAGAATCTGCCGTCTGTAATAAGAGCACACTCTTTACCCAGATGTCTTGATTTGATATATGAAGTAGGGTAGAGCATCTCCTGCATTCCCGGACCGCCTTTAGGCCCTTCATATGTGATTACTACCACATCACCGCTGTTCACCTTTCCGCCAAGGATACCGTCACAGGCATCATCCTGTGACTGGAATACTCTTGCCGTACCTTTAAATTTAAATATAGAAGGATCGACACCTGCTGTCTTCACCACACATCCGTCCTGTGCTATATTACCTCTCAGAATAGCAAGACCTCCGTCTTTTACATAGGCATTGTCGAAATCTCTGATGCATCCCTCTGTTCTGTCAGCATCAAGAGTATCGAACTTAGTATCCTGTGAGCCAAGCACAAGGTTGAATTTCCCCGCAGGCGCGGAATGCCATAGTTCTTTTGCTTCTTCTGTCAGGTTATTGCTGCTAAGACTGTATTTATCGATCGCCTCACCAAGAGTCATATTGTCAACTCTCGAAACTTCTTTATTTACAAGTCCTTTTTTATCAAGTTCTCCCATAATAGAAAGAATACCTCCGGCTCTGTTCACATCTTCTATGTGATACTTCTGAGTATTCGGCGCCACTTTACAAAGAACAGGAGTTTTTAATGAAAGATGATGAATATCTTCCATTGTGAAATCCACACCTGCTTCATTTGCGATAGCAAGAAGATGTAGGATTGTATTTGTTGATCCGCCCATTGCGATATCAAGAGTCATTGAGTTAAGGAAAGCCTCTCTTTTTGCTATAGATCTAGGCAAAACGCTTTCATCTCCGTCTCTGTAATATCTGTAAGTATTATCTACGATCTGTTTCGCAGCTTTTTCAAATAAATATTTTCTGTTCTTATGAGTTGCTACAATTGTTCCGTTACCGGGAAGAGCCATACCAAGAACTTCATTAAGACAGTTCATCGAGTTTGCCGTAAACATACCCGAGCAGCTTCCGCAGGTCGGACATGCAGCGTTTTCCACTTCACGCACCGTTGCATCATCAACGCTCTTATCAGCTGCCTGAATCATCGCATCAATAAGATCCAGACGTTTATCGCCCATTCTGCCGGCTTCCATAGGTCCTCCTGATACAAAAATTGCAGGGATGTTAAGTCTCATAGCGGCCATAAGCATACCCGGAGTGATCTTGTCACAGTTGCTTATGCAGACCATTGCGTCAGCCTTATGTGCATTGACCATATACTCCACGCTGTCGGCTATAAGATCTCTTGAAGGTAATGAGTAAAGCATACCGTCGTGTCCCATTGCTATACCGTCGTCAATAGCGATAGTATCAAATTCAGCAGCGAAACAGCCAAGTTTCTCAATCTCGCTCTTTACCTGTTGTCCGATCTCATGCAGATGAACATGTCCCGGTACAAATTGAGTAAAAGAATTTACAATAGCAATGATAGGTTTTCCTATCATATCTTCTTTCATTCCGTTTGCACGCCATAATGCGCGGGCTCCGGCCATCCTTCTTCCCTGAGTGCTCTGAGCACTTCTCAATTTATGTTTCATACTGAAAGCTTTTTATCGTATCAGAATTTATTCCTTTTATGAAAGCTTAAATTCTCTTTTTTATAAAACAATGAGCCTTTCTCAAATTAAAGAGAAAGGCTCACCGGATATCCATTTATATTATAATGACAGATAAATTATACACACAGCCTTTCCCTATTCTATGCCACGACGACCAGAATTGAAGAGATGAGGCGAATAATTGTATAATTTGTTATCATTGTTTTGTCTTTTTTATTGTTTGATGACGCAAAAGTAATACACGATAATATAATTTGCAAGAAAAATGTTATTTTTTATTCTATTAAAATTACACTTTATTACTAAACAGGTCATCTTTTCTTTAAATTGTTTCTAAAAGGCATTTTATAGATTTAAATTGTTAAATACGGAACTGTCTAATAATAAAGATATTATAAAATAATAATAATTTAAAAATCATAGCTTATTTTTTAATAAAAATTCTCAGTAGTTAAATTCTAAATTTTATTATTTACATTTTATATTCCCAATCTTTAGATATAACAAAAATATGTTAAAACATAGATATTTATGGAAAAATGATACACAGGTATAAAATATACCTTTCAAAATTGTTCAAAAATATCTGTTTAAGTAACAAAAATTGTGGCTTGTGTTATAACATGTTAAATCTACACTTATTTTGCTTACATGCTATTGCAGATGTCAAAAAAGTCGCTACATTTGTAATGTGTTTTTCATGGTATTAGATTTAAGGTTAATGAAGATTGGGTTGTCGTGATGACAGCCTTTTCTTTTTTTATATAGGTACTTAATCTAATCCGAAAGATTTATACTTCAAAGTGTGGGTCCTGGGTTCGAATCCCAGCCTGACCATATAAAATAAGAACGAAAAATATGTCATATATAACAATAAACGAAACAGGGTGTATCAATTAATTTTGATACACCCTGTTTCGTTTTAGTGGATTTATAACACTGGTTATGTAATATCTTTTTATTATCCTTTAATATTCAAAAGTACAGAGATAAAGCTTCTTCCTTCAGGATTTTCAGTGAAATATACCATTATTGCACAAAAAATATATCCAATAAAACAGATCCACAGAACAATCGTTATCCAATCGGTTTTATTTTCATCCTGTACCGAAATGGTTTCACTCTTAACATCTTGCTGTAATTTTGTTTCATTAGAAGATTCCGAATTAGAATTCTTTTTTTCGCTCCAATTTTTTTTAGACTGAGTAATTCTTTTTTGGGGCTCAGATATATTTACCTCCTGTTTAATTTTTTTTGTTTGAGATTTTATATCATTCAAATATTTAGAATCATCATTAGTTTTTTCTATCAAATCATTTTTTGATTGCGTTATTCTTTTTTGTGCTTCATAAATTTTCCTGTCATATTCCGATTTCATTTTAATTTGACTATCATAATCAAACTTTGTCTTAGGTCGGGTTTCTATTTCTGTCTTTTTCTTTTCTATGATAAATTCAGCACCTTTAATATATAATTCTAATTCGTTAAGTGTTTTTGCTCTGAAAGAAGCTTTAATAGACTCATCTATCAGGAAAGAATATTCATTAGTTCCGTCAAGTTGTAAAACGAATAATTTATCATCATTAAAAAATGGTTTCATCATAAATGATGACTCATTATGTGATATTAATACTGTATCATTAGCTGTAATAAAAGACCATTTTGCAATTATTGCTTTCCCATTTATTGAAATAATAAGAGATCCGTCTTCTTGAAAGATATAAATTTCTTTTTCCCCAGAATTATTAAAAACCTGCCAGGATTTATTGCATAAAACAGCTTTTGCATCTAAACTTTTACTTATACGTTTATATTTATTTAGGGTGTCTATTAGATATGTTCGCATGTATATATTTTCTTTAGGGCAAAAATAATTATAATAAAATTACATATAAAAGATTCTGATTATCTTCGATACATTCTTTAAAGATAGTTGATGATATTTTTGAATTTGCAAAAATATATCTTGTATCAACTTACATAAATTAATCAAAGAAATATAATTGTAATAATCAAAAGATACATGATGGTCTTTATAAAACTGATTTTGATCTTTAATATTATATTACTGTTTGGTGCAAATCTATAATAGAGGAACTATATCTAAAACATTGCCTAATATATAAGAGCTCCAATTTTAGGACTAGATAAATATTCTATAAATTAAAAAACATGACGATTCCAAATGAATTCGATTCAGACATCACAATGTAAAAACAACTTTTTGAAGATACTGAAATTACATATACAATCTGTCTACTATAAAACGAGGAAATTCACTTTGTTTTTACAGAGAGATATTATCACATAAGTTCATAGGCATTTTTTATTAAAAAATGAAGTAATTCAAACTATTCAAAAATGTGAATAAATGATGTATACTTGTATTTTTGTAGATAATATTGCGATTATTTTTTAACGATGAAAAACATAACATTATATATTTCATTTTTTTTAAGTCTGATCATATCTGTAGCAAAGGCAGAAATTTCAGAAACCAATTTTGATGTTCAACATTTAGGCACTTATGACGGCCTGAGTAGCCAACGTGTTTTTTCTATAGCAGAAGATAAATATAAAGTTATTTGGATTGCGACCAAAGATGGCGTAGACAGATATAATGGCAATAGCGTTAAAAATTATACTTTGCCCGGTCCTTTCTACAATGGAGATATGGGAGGACGAATATTAAGACTTTTTTATGATGAACAGCATGGATTATGGGTTTATGATCAAACAGGAAAAGTGTTTAAATATTCTGAACGAAATGATAAATTCATTCTGGTTTATATTTTGGAACAAATGATTCCGGGGCCAATCACTCTTAATAAATTTTATATTGATGATCAGGGCAGTTGTTTATTCGGCACACAAAAAGGTGCTTATGAAAAAAAAGTAAATGATTCCATAAAATGTATTTTACAGGATAAATACATTACAGATATCATTTCTTTAGAAAACACAAAAGTAATAGCTTCCTCTCAGGGTGTTTATCACCTGAAATCTGATAATACCATAGATTTAAATCAATTAACTGAGGATTTATATGTTCAGTCTTTATATTATGATAATACCAGACAAGAGTTATGGATCGGTACATTCAATGACGGACTTATAATTCTAAACATGAATACACATAAATGGGATTTTATTAAATATGCGCTGGACAATAGAAACCCGATTCGTTCAATTACGGATTATGATCATGAGACTATGTTGATCGGAGTAGATGGAGGTGGGGTTTATACAATCAATAAGGATACTTATCAGTCTAAACTTTTCATGGCGACTAATGATAATATATCCCGTACAAGGTTACTGGCTAATGGTGTTTATAGTATTTTAAAGGATTCCCAATCTAATATTTGGGTCGGTAGTTATACCGGAGGTGTATCAGTTGCAATTCTTTTAAGTATACCTTCCACAGTAATGATTCATGAGTTTGGTAATATCCACTCCTTAGCTGACAATAATATTAATGATATAGAAGAAAATATAGACGGAAACTTATGGTATTCTACAGATTCAGGCATCAGTATCTGTAATCAGAAAACAGGGAAATGGAAACATATACTTAATAATATTGTTGTGACCAGACTTTGTCAGGGTGAAAATGGCTCTGTATGGGCCGGTACATATGGTAAAGGCGTTTATAAGCTTGACATAAATGGAAATATAATTGATCATCTGTCGGTTCAAAATAAAGAGCTGACTACAAATTATACTCTGGCAGTTCATTATGATTCAGAAGGTAATTTATGTATCGGCGGACTGGGGGGAAAACTTGTTATAATAAATCATAAGAAAAAACAAAGACAGTTGTATGATATAGATTGGGTTCAATCTATTCAATCTGTTAATGATAAAATATTGGCAGTTGCTACGACATATGGTTTTTATCTTATAAATAAATCTGATGGAGATATCCGGGAATACGCTACGAGTACGAAGTATAAGGATCAGGATGCAAGCTCTTATATCATATCAATGCTTTTCAATAATGATGATACAGTATGGTTAGGTACAGAAGGAGGGGGTTTATGTCTGTACAATTTATTGACAGATGATGTAAAGAAACTTACTCTTAATGATGGTTTGCCCTCTAATGATATTTATAGTTTACATCGAGATAAGAAGAATCGGTTATGGGTAAGTACAGGTAAAGGTTTAGCTATGATTCAGAATTTTCATGTTTCCAATTTTAATTATTTGGGTAGTGTGGACAAATCCTTCAATAAATCATCTTTATGCAATATGAAAAATGGGAATATTGTATATGGAAGTACTTCTGGAGCTGTTTTCCTAAATCCAGATAATATGGAAAGTACAGATTATAATTCTCCGGTACGAATAACAGGAATGCAGATAAAAAATATTTTTCCTGAACAAACAGATAGTATTTTCCCGGAAATTTATGATATGATTAATAATAATCATGTTAAATTAAAATACAGATATAATTCATTCTCTGCGACTTATGAATCCGTCAATTATTGTTATAGAAGAGATATCGTTTATCAGCATATTCTTGAAGGTTATGATAAATCATGGAGCGATCAGACGAATAATGGAGTAGCACAATATACAAATGTACTGGCAGGTTCATATAAGTTCAAAGTGCGAAGTTTGCGCAGTAGTGACGGGAAAATTATATCGGAGAGCGAAATACTGATAGATATAGCTCAACCATGGTGGAATTCTGTATATGCATGGATGATTTATTTAACTATGCTTTTATGTGTCTTTTATCTCATGTTACGCTATAAAAGTAATCAGATGCAAAAAAAATATGATAAAGAAAAGTTGAATTATTTTATCAATACAGCACATGATATTCGAACACCCGTAACTTTAATCATGGCACCGCTGGAGGATTTAAGTAAGGAGAAATCATTATCACCTGATGCATTTCACTTGCTTGATCTGGCGCGTAATAATACCAATAAATTATATACTCTTGTAACACGTTTGCTGGAATTTGAAAAGGTAGAGACTTACAAGGAGCAATTTACATTTACAACATTGTGCCTTAATTCTGTTTTGGCCGGAGAGGCTGTTTGTTTTCAGGATTATTGTGATAGAAAACATCAGCAATTAATTCTAAAAATGCCTGAAGATGATATATTTATAAAGGCAGATAAATATATGTTGGAAATGTTATTGGATAATCTTATTTCTAATGCATGTAAATATACACCATCAGAAGGTACTATCGAATTGCGTTTAACTACAAGAAAAAATTCTGCCATATTAGAAGTTGCCGACAATGGTATCGGAATACCGGTAGAAGCCAGACGTCATTTGCTTAAACGCGCTTATCGTGCAAAAAATGCCAGAATATCAGAAACAGATGGAAATGGATTTGGTCTTCTTCAGGTTCAACGTATCGTATCAGCTTTACATGGCAAAATTTCTTATCAGTCTGAAGAAGGTAAAGGAACTACATTTAAAGTGACCTTAGACTGCACAAATGATAAAAAAGATATGATAACTGTTTCCGAAGAAATTGTAAAAGATCCTCTTATCAATGATAATTATACAGTCAGTTCAGCTAAAAGAAGTATTGAAACAATGAATTTGGAAAATTGTAATGATAAAGATACGCTGCTAATTGTGGAGGACAACGAATCATTACGCGATTATCTGTGTAGTATCTTTGATAAAGATTACAGAGTCATTAATAAGCCGGACGCACAGGCTGCATTGGAATATATGGCTGAAGAATATCCCGATCTTATTCTTTCGGATGTTATGATGCCTGGCATTCAGGGAGATGAGTTATGCCACAGAATAAAATCTGATCCCGAAACAGAAGGGATTCCTTTTATATTACTTACGGCAAAAGTTAATCATGACGCTGTGGTATCAGGTCTGAAAAATGGAGCAGACGACTATATTCCTAAACCTTTCAGTACGGAAATATTAAAACTTAAAGTGCAGGGATTATTGGAAAACAGAAATCGTCTGCGTAGTTATCTGATGCGTCAATCATTACAACAAGTTCAAAAAATACACAAAGACTCGTTAGCTGAAGAACGAAATCCGGAAATATCAGACGATGTAGCAATAACAGAACAAAATAATCAGTTACAACCTAATGTTGAAATTTCTGAAAGTGATAGAGAATTTGTAAGTCAGGCAACCCGGATCGTAATGGACAATTTGGATAATACAGAGTTTACTATAAATATTCTTTGTCAGAATATGGGAATGAGCCGCACACTTTTCTTTAGTCGTCTTAAGTCTCTGACCGGAAAAGCTCCTCAGGAGTTTATACGAATAATCAGATTACAAAAATCTGTTGAATTATTAAGAAGCGGTATGAGTGTTAATGATGTTGCTGCTGAAACAGGATTTATTAATACTAAATATTTTAGTACGCTTTTTAAAAAGGAATTTGGAGTTCAACCCAGTAAATTTGTTTAACGGGACGGAAGTTTAATACATTTGGAAGAATAAAAAAAATCCGCCAATATTTGATTTAAAAGATCAAAATTGGCGGATAATTGTTTTAAGATTTCAGTATAGTATAGTTATGTAGAATAAGTAGTCTTATTATATAATCTAATCTAATCTTTATTTGGTTTCTCCCATTTATATGTTTCTGAACAAGTAATATTCAAAACCTGCGTACCTGACTGGATTCTGAAATCACCTTTCTCAAGTATCCATTTTCCGTCTGCTCCTACAAAAGCCAGGTCGCTTCCTTTTAGCTTAAAATTCACACTTTTTGTTTCTCCCGGATTTAATTCAATTTTCTTAAAAGCACGTAAACGTCGGTTTTCAGGAGTCATTGAGGCTATCAGATCACGACTGAAAAGCATGACTGTTTCTTTTCCTGTAAAGGATCCGGTGTTGGTAACATCTACTGAGAATGTAAGTTCTTCATCTGCTTTGAAATTTGTCTTGTTAACTTTGAGATTATTATACCCGAAAGTAGTATAGCTGAGACCGAATCCGAATGGCCATTGTACAGAAACTACGGCATCATAATCGTAGGCTCCTTCCATTTTATCAATTTCTTCACTTACTCTATAATTATAAGTGGTAAGTTCAGCCTGATTACGTGGATATGTATAAGGCATTTTTCCGCTTGGATTTACATCTCCGGCAAGAATATTAGCTAATGCATCGGCTCCATAATTACCCGGTAACAAAACATTTATAATAGCGTCAGCCAGAGGTTCTATATCACTGATAATACGTGGGCGTCCTCCGTTAAGAATCAGAATAATAGGTTTCCCTGTTCCGGCCAACGCTTTTATCAGATTACTCTGATTGACAGAAAGTGAAAGATCCGACAGGTTTCCGGGTGTTTCACAATAAGAGTTTTCTCCGATACAGGCAATGATAATATCAACTTTACTGGCAGCGATTACAGCTTTCTCTATATCCGGTTCATTTTCTTCAAAATACGATCCATAAGGTTTATATGTGACTCCCTGTTCCAGCAATATATTATCGCGACCGAATTTATTACATAATGCACTATAGATTGTGTTATAATCACTTGCGAAATTATCAGCCAGATGACCTTGCCATGTATAACTCCATCCTCCGTTAAGGCATCTCATGGCATTTGCATTAGGTCCGGTCAAAAGATATTTCCTGTTTTTGTCCAGGGGTAATATCTTATTATTATTCTTCAGTAATATTTGAGATTCTTCAGCTGCCTTGAGTGCCAGATCTGCGTGTTCATCACTTCCGAACATAGGATAATCTTTATAACCAGTATTTGGATGATCGAATAACTGTAAGCGATATTTTAAGCGAAGAACTCTACGCACAGCATCGTCAATACGTTCCATTGAAACACCTCCTTCATTAACCAGTTCTTTTAAGAGTGTGCAAAAATTTAAATCATACGGCTCCATTGCCATATCTATTCCGGCATTAATGGCGATTTGAATCGCTTCTTTTTTATTGGCTGCTATATGCTCACGTGTGTACAGATTATCAATATCAGCCCAATCCGTAATAAGCATACCGTCCCAGTTAAGATCCTCCTTAAGCCATTTTGTAAGAAGTTCATGGTTAGCATGAACCGGTACTCCGTTTATAGATGCGCTGTTAACCATTATTGTTAAAGCTCCCGCTTCTACACATTTTTTAAAGGGAGCGAAATGTTTTTCGCGTAAATCCGAAATTGATATATATGCAGGTGTTCGGTCTTTTCCTGTACGAGGCATTCCATATCCCATATAATGTTTCATAGAAGCAGCAATACGATCTAGTGGTATATTGTTTGGATCATCTCCCTGAAATCCTCTTACTGCAGCAGCTCCCATCACGGAATTAACAAGGCAGTCTTCTCCATAGTTTTCCCAGACTCTGGACCAGCGCGGGTCACATGCGAGATCCACAGTTGGAGAATATGTCCAGGGGCAATTGCTTGCCCTTGTTTCGTAAGCTGTAACCTCTGCCGATTTTAACATAAGATCAGGATTGAAAGAAGCTCCCATATTTATGTTTTGAGGGAAAAGAGTCCCGCCTAAAGTGTAAGTTGTCCCGTGATTCTGATCAAGTCCATATATACAAGGAATGCCTATTTCTTTCATTGAAACTCTCTGGATACATTCTATAATCTCGTTCCATCTTTCCTTGCTCAGAGCTACCGGTCCCGGCGCATTTAAAAATGAGCCGACTTTATACACCGCGATGGCTTCATGTATTTTCTTATCATCCAATTCAAAATGTCCGTCTTTCATTTCTCCCAAAACATCTATCGCAAGTTCGGTCATCTGTCCGATTTTCTCTTCAAGAGTCATTCGGGAAAGAATTTTTTCTATTTTACGCTCTGTTTCTTTATTTTTTACAATCTTATTACCGACTGCGTATAAAGGAGATAACGCTAAAGAGGCCATTGAAATACAAAAAACAATTTTATTAAATTTCATATCAAAATATCTATAATTACAATTTTATTTATAAAACAGTTATTTTATCAACATAATAACCGTGTCCCACACAAAGGAATCCGTCCTCATTATTTATCTGATCAAGAACATCCTGAGTGAGCTGTATTTTAATCACTTCATCCTGTGAAAGGTCTGTTGCCGAAGTACCGTTCAGATCGCTCCACCATCCGGAAGTGGTACGGATCTGATGATAAGTCGCATCGGGCTCAACAGAACAATATATATACATTGTTCCTCCGGCTTTTAAAGACGCAAAAGTCTCTTTACTTATTAAATTGAATGTTTTATTTGGATTTCCGTCTTCGTAATCCCATGATACGTAATGATGACCTGACCAAAGTACAGTCTCTGCCGAAATAACTACATTCTGTTCTGTCGTATTTATTTTATTTGTGTAGAAGTTAACAGGCGTCCCGTCAGATGTTTTTCCTGTCAGTACATATTCTCCAACTTCAACATTAGGACAGATAAATGCAATTTTAAATTCAGAAAGTTCTGTAAAAGATGAAATAGTATATCCGGCAAATGTCATATCGGCAATTTTATCAAGATTTATACCATTCATTATCCATTCATTATCAGGTTTTGACCTTTCAGCTCCGGAATAAATGACGGGCGATGCAAAAACATTTACAAGATCACCTCCATACTCCAACCCACCGTTATCAACAAGTATCACACGATATGATCCTTCAGTCAGATCCTTAGGGACGGAATATTCTATGATATTATCCTCTGCATTATAATTCAGATCCTTAATAGTATGATTGTCGATAACAATACTTTTTATTATATCAAGGTTATCTCCATACAATCTGGCTTTACCTCCGGGTGAAATGATTCGTTCAAAATCGATTTCAGTTGTATAAGGATCATTTTCTAACGGATTTACTTTAAGAATGCCTTCTCGGCTTGTTGATTTTCCGGCGAAGGTTGTAACTGTTACTTTCAGATGATAATTACCTGCTTTGAATTTTTTATTTATCGATTTACCTGTATGTACTTCATCATTATCTATCAGCCAGGATACTGTGCAAAAATCCGCGGGAGTGACTACAAGGCTCATTTCAAAGTTATTGTCACGATTGATTGTCGCAATTACGGGTAATTCTCCGTTAATACGGTCGATAAATGTAGGATCAAGAATACGCGGATTGTCTTCCGGACCGGCAGTTGAATATGGTTCTTCTGTATTACAGGCTGTAAATGCAAAGTTAATCGCTAAGCCGATCAGAATTATATATATATATTTCATATAAGTTTATGTTATTAATGTTTTTATATAAATTATTTATCCCACCATACAGGAGTATGCCAACTGTTTTCGCCCCCCATACGGTCAAGAGCTTTTTGATAATTATCTTTGTTATAAGAAGACTCTAAAACAGGATAACACAATCTAACCGGAATATCATTTCCTCCTGTCAGGAACTGTCCATATCCATATTCTTCAGGCGATTTTAGTCTGGGGTAGCCGGAACGGCGCAAATTAGCCCAACATTCAGTGGGATTAGTGAAATGAAGTATCCAAGCCTGTTTATTTATGGATTCTTTCTTCTGCTCATTAGTGTAACCAATCCCGTTTTCTGCCATATATTTATCAAATTCCTCATCTGTAATTTCTTCGCATTTATAATTATAAGTAAGAAAATCCATAGCCTCACGTACTCCGGATTTATATAATTCATATACATCTCCTTCTACATTCCAACCTTTCAGCTTTGCTTCAGCCAATAAAAATTTTACTTCTGCCGAAGTCATTATAACACCCGGATTATCTCCTTTCAGAAAATTACTTGCCAATTTGGGTTCTGTTTCACGATCAAGACTATAATTAATAGACGGATTATTCTCGCTCATTGTTTTAAGAATATCGCTCTCATAACCCGCCGGCCATGGTTCCCAGGAATAAGCCCCCGGATCACGTGGCTGAAAAGTTATATTCTTGTCTATCATTTCTTGCGTCAGATCAACACGATTATCGGAACTTGTGGAACTCATAAGTCCGTCATAATAGAATCTGCCAATTCTAAATGTACGCGGGTCATTTGAATTATAAAGTTCATTAAAGAATGTTGAACATAGATAGCCGGGATTATTTGCCGGGTCATTACCGAAAAGCAACTGTGATAAGGCATTACCGCGGTAATCAGTATATGATTCCTGTCCGAAACTGAATGCTTTGTCTATATAAGTAATCAATGCGTTTTCGTTGATATCATTAATAATATCACAATTGCCTGATAAAACATCTTCAAACTCTTTTTGAGCTTTTTCAGGTTCTACATCAGAAATACGCATCGCATATCGCAGTCTGAGAGAATTTCCAAGTTTAATCCATTTACTGACATCCCCTTTAAAAATAACGTCACCGGTGATTTTATCTTTTCCTGCATTCATCAGCATTGTTGCCGTTTTCAGTTCGGTAAAGAAATTATAGTAAATGCTTTCCTGTGTATCATATTGAGGAGTGGAAATTCCATCTATATAGCCTCTTCCGGCTTCACTATACGGAATATCTCCATATATATCTGTCAAAACAGACATCAGATATATTTTATAAATTGATATAGCAGCATTGATATTCACTTTTTCTTCATCACCTGCAGTTCTGGACTCAGCGTCTACGAGATTCTTAATCGCTACAGGATAGAATGTTTTCCATATATGGCTCATTTCATTATTATCCAGAGTATGGCGCCCACCATAATTGGTAGTATTCCAACACCCCATTAGCTGTTGAGTAAAAGCATACAGATAGGAACGGTAGGTCTGAACCATTTCCAGGTCTCCGTAAGTCTGCAATATCGCCGTCGTTAGTTGAGCATTAGGATCAATTGTTTCTGCTTTCGAAGTGTCAGTATTCATAGATTCCATATATTCATCGCTGCAGCTGAAAAAAGCGTATGAAGAAATCAAAAGCATTATTATTATATATAATTTATTCTGTTTCATTGCTTGTTCTGTTATAAATGATTAATAAATAATCGTTTAGAATTTCATGTTGATGTTAAATCCGTAACTTCTGCGTGATGGTAAAGATCCATATTCAAGTCCCATTCCTGAAGTATTGTTATAATTGGAATCGGGATCTATATTCGGAATGTTTTTCCATACAATGAAAGGGTTTCTGGCAACAAAAGAAAATGTCATACCTTGTACTTTATTCTTAAGCCATGTTTGAGGTAAACGATAGCTCAATACTATTTCTCTGCATTTTACATACGAATTATCATAAATGAACATTGACGGAGCGTTACGGCAAACACTTAACCAGTATTCTTCAGGGTTGATAATTACATCATTATCACGATATGTACCATCTCCGTTATCTATGACACCGGGAGCTATGAATCCTCCTGTTGGTTTCCAGTCCGGGGAACCCTTAGCTATACCTGCGGCTTGTCGTTGTTCTTCAGAAAGATACCATTCCTCTCTTCCCTGCAATGTTTCTAAACTTTTACCTGATTCATGAGCTGCACGGGCAGACATAGAATATAAATCAGCGCCCACCTTTACATCAAATACAGCACTCACTGATAGATTTTTGTAATTTAACGATGTAGTTAAGCCGCCGGTCCAGTCCCAGGAAGCATTTCCCAGAACATGATTTGATTTGTCATATTCAGGAAGACCCGTAGAAGAATTGATAATTACCTGACCATGTTCATTTCGTTTGAAATCCGGACCGACAATAGAACCATAGTTTTCTCCGACTTTGGCTGCAATCTGTACATCAAGCCAGGATGCCTTTTCCAGTTCAAACATATCTACATCATCAACCAGTTTCTTCACTTTGTTTGAATTCTTGGAAAAGTTCAGATTCAGATCCCATGAAAAGTCATTTATCTGTATTGGACGTGTGTTAAGAGCTATTTCAATCCCTTTATTTTCGATTTCTCCGGCATTAATCAATCTTTGGGTATAACCGGAAGTCCAGGAACTGGCCATACTCATTATCTGGTTTTGACTCAGTTGAGTATAATATGTTATATCAAAACCTATACGTCCTTTTAATAAATTCATTTCCAGACCTGCTTCGAAAGAATTAGTCCTGGTTGGTTTCAGATCTTTGTTAGGAATCGTAGAATTATCAATATATCCTATAGTATATCCCGGATATGCATATTTTGAGTTTGTATAAACTAATCCTAACTGATAGGGATCAGTATCACTTCCAACCTGTGCCCATGACATACGCATTTTACCATAAGGCATTGCGAAAGCATTTTTAATCAATTCAGAGAAAACAAAACTTCCCGAAAAAGACGGATAAACATACAGATTATTATTTACGGGTAATGTTGATGACTGGTCACCGCGCAGTGTGGCATCAAGGTACAGCGTATGATTCCATCCGATATTGGCAGAACCGAATATTGAATTAATCTGTTTGCAATAATTTCTTTCCTGAATACTTATTTCATTAAAACTCATAAGTGATATTACATTCGGAATTTTCATATCCTGAGCCGTAATAATGTTGGTATGGTTGTTAACCATATAAATATTCCCCCCGAATGTTGCATTGAAATCAAAATTTCCCCAATGTTTATTATATAATGCCAGTAATTCGATATTATACATTTTATTAGCGAAATTGCTGTTTTGCAGATAGCCGGCTTCATATCCCGGTGTTGTTGGTGCTTTGTAATCATCAAAAAGGAACCAGTTAAACTCAGTACCTAATGTTCCCTTAAGTTTTAAATTCGGGTTAATATTCCAGACAGCACTGGCATTGAATCGTAGTTGATCTTTTGTGGAATTATTGGAATTCTTATATATGTCCCAATATGGATTGACATTATATGGATCCATTCCGTTCCAGTTGGAATATTCTCCGTTAGCATTCTGATAAGTTTTCAGCCATGATTGATCATAAGTAGTTGCAAGCGTCATAAGGTTTTTACCTATGTTTGACTTACTGTCTCCTAAAGCAGGTCTGTTTTTTACATCCTCACGCATATAGTTAACACTTAAATCTACATCAACTTTATTTAGAGAAGAGTTTGTACGTAAGTTAAAGATATCTCGGCTCATGTTTGTATTAGGAACGATATCTTTGTTTCTCATATCGGTAAACGTGAAACGTAAACCTGTATTTCCGTTATTAGAACTTACGATTGCCGAGTTAGTGGATGTAAATCCGGTTCGGAAAAATCCCGCAGTGTTATCCGGTATAATCTTATAAGGGCGTGATATACCGTCGAAATATGTAAGTGAGTTAGTTCCGTCAGCCTTAGCTCCCCAACTCTTATTGGTATTTGATACGGCATCTATACTATATGTGCCATTGCTGCCCATACCGTAAATTTGCTGAATATTGTTCCATTTGGATAACTGATCATCCAATGTAAATGTCCCATTATATTCTACGCTGAATTTATTTTTTTCTGATGCTTTACGGGTAGTGATTAAAATTACGCCATGGCTCGCACGACTTCCATAAAGAGCAGCAGCTGCAGGACCCTTCAGAACGGACATACTTTCTATATCATCGGGATTAATACTTGATATACCATCACCAAGGTCGAATCCGCCTGATGTTCCTGCGCTACCATAATTGGTATTATCTAACGGAACGCCATCGATAACATATAAAGGTTGATTATTACCTGTCATTTCCGTACTACCGCGAAGATTAACCCTGGTAGATCCTGATGGCCCACCGGCTGTCTGGCTTACAACTAATCCGGGAACACGGCCTGCCATAGAGTTAATGACATTAGTTTCTTTGGCCTTTGTTAATGACTCGCCTTTTACTTCATCAATCCCGTAACCTAAAGCTTTACGCTCTCTTTTTACTCCAAGAGCAGTCACAACCACTTCGTCAAGCGACTTACTGTCTTCAACTAAAAGTATACGAACAGGTTTGTCATTTACTTTAACCTCCTGGCTTTTATAACCGATATAACTTATTATCAGTATAGCGTCAGATTTTACATTAAGACTGAAGTTCCCGTCGAAATCTGTAATAGTGCCATTGTTCGTCCCTTTTTCATATATCGATGCTCCTATGACTGCTCCTACATTATCATTAACGGTTCCTGTTACTAAAATACTTTTTTGCTGAGAAACTATTGACTCAGCATTAACAGCATTGACAGACTGCGATCCCGCAAATAAACTAAGAGCTGATATAACACAAGAAAATGCGAAATTTTGATTATTGTTTTTCATAAAATATGACTTAAGATTAATTTGATATCTTTATCCAATCTATATACATGACAGCTTTATCGCCGTCTTTGAGAGCCGTCACATCATCAATCTCATTAATGCCTGTAAAATCACCCCCTACTGCGAGATTGAAGAGAATAAAAAAATCGTCTTGAAAATAGTCTTTACGGCCGCTTGCTTTACTTATATCAAAAGAGTGGAATTTTATGTCGTCAACATAAATATCAAGTGAATACTCACTACGTTCAAGCGTATATTTATGATATTCGCCGTCTAAAAGATTGGTTGCAAAATTACTCTGATGATATTCCTGCCTGTGACCCTCTACATCAGTACCATAATGAATGGCTGCATTCATCATAGTAGGGATATTACCTGTTATAATGGCTTCATGTGATCCCATCTCCATCACATCAATTTCGCCACATGCCGGCCAAGATTTCTCATTGTCTCCCATTAACCAGAAAGCCGGCCATAAACCATTCCCTAAGTCCGGTAGTTTAATACTTGCTTCTATACGACCATGCTTAAAAGTTTTTTTGCCGCGTGAGTTAATGCGCCCTGACATAATTCGATTTCCTTTACGTTCGGCAGTAAGCATAAGAACACTTCTGCCTTCATCTGTACCAACTGATACATGTTCGGCATCATATGATTGAAGTTCATTGTTTGTCCAACCTGCTTCATGGACCTCTTTGTTCCATACGGATTGATCAAAAAAATCAAACTCATCTATGAATACATAAGACTCATTTTGAATTACTACTGACTCCTCATCCGGAGAACATGATTGAAGAATAAGACAAAAGGTTAATAATAGAAATAGTTTTTCACTCATAAAAAACGATTAGATTAAAAGATTTATATTAAATGTTATGTTTGAAACTCTATATGTGATTTATATATTGAAACGCAAAGCGAAATTAGTAACGTGAACATAAACAGAGGGTTGAAAGCTGACATATAAGGTTTGATAGCTGACATAAATGCATTTGTAAGAGACAAAAATGAATTATACATTTGCATAATGTGATTTTTTTAAGTTTTTCTCATGTCTGCCGGCCATTTTTCTTAATATGATATATAACCGGTAATTTATGAATGAAATGAATGAACCTAAAGCAAAAAATGTAGCGGTCCTGCTATTTGATAATTTTGAAACACTGGATGTATTCGGACCCGTTGAGGTATTAGGATATAAGAATAATTTATTCGATATAAAGTTTTATTCGTTATCCGGAGGCGTTGTGATTAATTCTCACGGAATACATATTCTTACAGAAAAATTATCCGATTTATATTGTGGTACGGATATCTTTCTGATTCCCGGTGGAGCAGGTACAAGGACTGAAATAAATAACAGTATTTTAATAGAAGAGATAAAAAGGATATCTCTTTTAAGCAATTATGTTCTTACGGTTTGTACGGGCAGCGGGTTGCTGGCGAAAACAGGATTACTTGATAATCGTGAAGCAACTTCAAATAAAAGGGCATTCAGTTGGGTAAAATCTATTTCTTCAAAAGTTATATGGAACAGTAAAGCCCGGTGGTGTAAGTCAGATAAATTTTATACTTCATCAGGTGTCAGTGCCGGTATAGATATGTCCTTTGATTTTATAAGTGATATATATGGCAATTCTGTTGCTGAAGATATAGCAAAATGTATAGAGTATAACCGAATATATGATAAGGAAAATGATACTTTTATAGCAGATTCAGCCTTCACATGAAAGAACAAAAATCATAAATAAAACTTTTAGCTTTAAATAAAAACCGGCCAGAAATTTATTCCTCCATAATACGGATTACATTTCCTCATTTCTCTTTTACGACTACCGTTCAGAATACATTCGAACTTCAGCCAGGGGCTGAAGTGACTTTTTCCCATGCTCATTAGTCAGACAGCCGGTGTCCGGATTACCATTTTCCGCGAATCGCAGAATGTCTGAAACTCTAATGATTTTCTAATATCACCTTAAAGGTTTTCTAATACTATAATAAATCATGTCCGTCTACTTTTGTTATGTCAAAAGCAAAAGAAATGATGATGAAAAAAGTAAATGTTCTTTGTCTGTGTATTGTTACGATTTTTATATCAGCATGCAGAGAAAAGGTGGTTAAGAATGAAGAGAAAAGCCATATCGTGATAGATGATACGGTTTTTGTTAAGGATGAAATACTTAAAGGAAAATTAAAAAAAGCTTCGGCAAAGAGTTATTCATATTCAAAAGAAATTACTGCTGCCGGTACCGTGCAGGCCATACCTACGCGTTTTGCTTATATCACCCCGCCATTTTCGGGAAGAGTCATAAAGTCGCATGTCTCTCTTGGTCAGAAAGTGAAAGAAGGTATGCCGCTTTATGAAATCAATTCTCCTGATTTTATAAATACACAGAAAGAGTTTTTTCAGTCATCTTCATCAAAGGAGCTCGTAAAAAAAGAATTCCTGCGAAAAGAAGAACTTGCAAAAGCAGGAGTCTGTTCAATGAAAGAACTTGAAGAGGCTAAAAACTCACTTCTTATGGCTGAAAAAGAATATGAGAATATCATCGCTGCTCTGAATGTATATCAGATCGATAATCCTGAGGCAATGAAATTAGGTCAGCCTCTTATAATCAAATCACCTGTCTCCGGGAATATTGTTGAAAATAATATAGTTAATGGTCAATATATTAAAGACGACTCAGATCCGATCGCTATTGTTGCTGATCTGTCTCGCGTATGGATTTCTGCGCAGGTAAAGGAAAAGGATATCAGTTATCTGAAAAAAGGTGATATTCTGAACTTTGAAGTTTCAGCCAGACCCGGTGTTCTGAAAGAAGGAGAGATATTTCATATAGATGATCTTGTAGATGAATCAACAAGATCGATACGTGTTATTTCGGTTTGTGATAATGATTACAGCGACTTGAAAATAGGAATGTATGCCACAGTGAAATTCTTTTCCGAAGAGACAGAAGCAGTCTCAGTGTCAGAAAATGCACTTATGCAAAATGAAAAGTTTACTTATGTATATAAGGAGATAGCCTCTGATACATATCTGCGTACACCGGTAGGTGTCGGCAATACACAAAACGGAATAGCAATAATATCTTCCGGACTTACTAAAGAGGATATAATAATAAGTGAGGGTGGTTACTATCTGAAATAGAGTTAGATATGAAGAATAATGTGATGTTGACTATAATCCGTAAAAGATGGATAATCTCGGGTTTGTTTGTTATGCTTTGTGTTTTCGGCTATTATTCATGGAAACAGCTTTCTCTTGAAGCGTATCCTGATATTGCTGATGTTACGTCACAGATTGTGACTCAGGTGCCGGGTCTGGCAGCTGAAGAGGTGGAACAGCAGATCACCATACCGATAGAAAGAGCAATAAACGGACTTCCCGGAATGCATGTGATGAGAAGCAAAAGTACGTTCGGTCTCTCTATGATAACAATTGTCTTCAAAGACGGAATAGATGATTATTGGGGAAGACAGAGAATTCAGGAAAGACTTAATGAAACAGAGCTTCCTTACGGAGCTGTTCCGGGACTTGACCCGCTTACATCTCCCATAGGTGAGGTTTACAGATATCTTATCGAAAGCGATCGTCATTCTCTGAGAGAACTGACCGATTTCCAGAACTGGGTGGTGATTCCTTATCTTAAAGAGACATCAGGTGTGGCCGATGTTACCAATTTCGGAGGAATAACGACTCAGTTTCAGATTGAGATTGATCCTCATAAAACGGAACAGTATGATCTTTCTTTATCACAGATAATTGAGGCGATAGAGAAAAATAATTCAAATGTAGGCGGAAGCATTGTCAAAAGAGGTGATTTAGGATATGTTGTGAGAGGAATCGGGCAGATTGAAAATCTTGAAGATCTGGGTCGTATAGTGGTTAGTTCGGAAAAAGGAGTGCCTGTATTTCTGAATGATATAGGTTCGCTGAAATACGGGAACCTTGAACGAAAAGGAATCTTCGGATATAGTGACCGAAGTCGCGAATATTCTGAAAGTCTTCAGGGTATAGTACTTCTTTTAAAACATGAGAATCCTTCTGTCGTTCTGGAAGATATTCATAAGGCCGTTGACCGACTTAACTCTGAGATTCTACCTGAGGGTGTCAGAATACATGCTTTTATGGACCGTACGGAGCTTGTCAATACAACACTTGACACTGTTTCGCATACTCTCCTGCTCGGCATGGCGCTTGTGATTCTAGTCATGATACTTTTTCTTGGTAACTGGCGCGGAGCGCTGCTTGTTTCTATCACAATTCCGATATCGCTGCTGATCGCCTTTATCCTTATGAACATCACAGATATACCTGCCAATCTTCTATCCCTGGGAGCTATTGATTTTGGTATAATAGTTGACGGAGCAATAGTGATGATGGAGACTATCCTGAAAAAAAGAGAAGATCATCCGGATGAGATAATTAAGGAAAAAAGCATTGCGATGAGGGCCGCGGAGGTCGGAAAACCTATTCTTTTCTCCACGATAGTGATAATCACGGCTTATCTGCCGTTGTTTGCTTTTGAAAGAGTTGAAAGAAAACTATTCACGCCTATGGCCTTCACAATGAGTTATGCCATGGTAGGAGCGCTGCTTGTTTCTCTTTTTCTGATTCCGGGTATAGGATATGCCATATATCGTCGTCCATGCAAAATATATAAGAATAAATGGCTTGATAATCTCAGAGACAGATATTCCGGTGTTATAAAACGTATAATATACAGTCCCCGTCCTGCAATCATAGTTTCCGGTGTGATATTTCTATTAGGTATGATCTTAAGCTTCTTTGTCGGCAAGGATTTTCTTCCCGAACTTGATGAGGGTTCTATATGGCTTCAAGTCAATCTTCCTCCCGGAATATCTCTGGATAAGTCTAAGGAGCTTTCGGATACTCTTCGGGCAAGAACAATGAAATATCCTGAAGTTACTTATGTAGCTGTTCAGGCCGGACGCAATGACGACGGCACGGATCCTTTTACACCTTCACATTTTGAAGTTTCGGTAGGAATAAGACCATATGAAGAGTGGCCAAGCGGAAAGACTAAAAGTGACCTTATAGATGAGTTGGAGGCAGAATATACTTCTCTTCCGGGATTCCGTATAGGCTTCAGTCAGCCTATGATAGATGGGGTTATGGATAAGATTTCCGGAGCGCACAGTGAACTTGTGATAAAAGTCTACGGCAATGATCTTCATGAGATACGCAGAATTGCGGAGGATATAAAAAGTGTACTTGGCGGAGTTAAAGGAGCTGTGGACCTTGATATAGATCAGGAACCGCCATTGCCTCAGCTTCAGATAGTAATCGACCGTGATGCCGTTGCCCGATACGGACTCAACGTTTCAGATGTGTCTGATCTTATAGAAGTAGCGATAGGAGGAAAGTCTGTTGCCAGGCTCTATCAGTCCGACCGCATGTATGATATAACATGTAAATATAAAGAAGAATCCAGGGATACTCCGGAGAAGATTGCTGCGCTTATGCTTACTTCAGAATCAGGGATAAGAATCCCTCTTTCTCAGATTGCCGATGTCAGACTTTCTACCGGAGAAAGTACCATAAGCAGAGAGATGAACCGTCGTCATATTACAGTGAAACTTAATCTGAGAGGACGGGATCTATCCGCTTTTCTTGATGAGGCACAGCGTCTTATAGCAGAAAGAGTGGATTATGACAGGGATCTTTATACAGTGAAATGGGGTGGACAGTTTGAGAACAAAAATCGTGCATACGACAGGTTGGCGGTGATAGTTCCCGTAGCACTTATGATGATGTTTATTCTTTTATATGCCGTGTTCGGAAAATTCAGACAGGCTGCTCTGATACTTGGTATAGTGCCTCTGTCTCTTCTCGGGGGTATGCTTGCCCTTACGATTAGAGGCATGAGTCTCAATGTGTCATCTGCCGTAGGATTTATAGCTATGTTCGGGCTTTCTATACAAAACGGAATAATAATGGTGTCACATATTAACCGTCTTCGTACTGATGGACTGACTTTAAGAATGTCTGTTCTTCACGGAGCGCGTCACCGTTTCCGTCCGATACTGATGACGTCGGTAACAACGATACTCGGATTGTTTCCGGCATCTCTTGCTACAGGAATAGGCAGTGACGTACAACGTCCGCTTGCCACGGTGATAGTATATGGCCTGATGTTCTCGACATTCATATCAATGTTCCTCCTTCCGGCATTATATTATTTTCTTGAAGCAGGATTTATTAAAAACAGAAATGAAGAAGAAAATGAATAAGATATTTATATTACTGATTTTAACTTCAATATTTACACTAAGGATTTATGCTCATGATCTTACGGATATGCCGGGACCGCATCTGTCTTTTGAAGAATATCTTTCAAAAGTGAGAAAGAGTAATCTCGGATATCTTGCCGTACAGATGAATGTCGATATTGCCGAAGCGGAAGCTGTTTCAATGAGTGTTTTCCCTGACCCTGCATTTGATTTTGAGATAGGAAGAGATTATTATTCTTTCGGCATATCATATTTGCTTGAAACAGGGAAACGAAGATCACGAATACGTCTTGCCAACAGTGTTGCAGAATATGAGAATCTTGCTCTTCAATATTATTTTCAGGAGTTGAGAGCAATGGCAGCGAACGCTTATCTTGATGTGATGCTTCAGAAAGAACTTCTAAATCTGAGTATAAGTTCTTATGAATATATGTTGCAGTTGAGCATATCCGACAGTTTGAGATATTGCTTGGGCGAAATTATGGAAAATGATGCAAGACAATCGAAGTTTGAAGCAGAAATGCTTCTTACAGAGGTTTACACACTACAGGCAGAATATGATAACGCACTTGTGATTCTGAATGAATATATGGGAGAAGAGCTTACGTATTATACTGTTCCTGAACTTAGAGGAAATGACTGGGAATACTCTCTATGTCTTGACGATCTGATAGAAACAGGAATGGAAAACAGGATAGATATCGCGGCAGCAGAAAAAGAGATTGAGATAAATACAAATCAATATAAACTTGCAAAACCGGAGAGAAGACCGGATATTGGTCTTTCTGTTGCTTATGATCGTGACAGACAGAACAGGAATATGCCTGTTTCCGGAGGAATAGTCGGGGGCATAAGTATTCCTCTGAAATTCTCAAATGTAAATAAGGGTACATTAAAAGCCGCGGAATCAAGAATCCGACAATCTGATATCCGGAAAAAGGAGATTGTGCTTCAGGCAAGATCGGAAATAGCTCAGTCCTGGAATATATATGAATCCGAACGGCGTAAGCTTGAACTTTTTGAAAACGGAATGCTTGAAGAATCACGTAAGATTCTCGAAGGAGTAATCCTTATGTATAAAAAAGGAGGCTCGGCTATTCTTGACGTTCTTATTGCACAACGATCGTATAATGATATTAACAGCAGATATTTCGAAACAATGAGGAATTATGCCATCTCTTTAGTGCAGCTTGAAAAGGCTTGCGGCATATGGAATATGAAAACCGAATGATCAGATATTACAGGTTTAGTTTCATTATAATTTTCTGTATTTCTGTTACATTATATAGAATCACTATTGATTTATCTTTGTATTATTGTTTATTAATCTCATGAATATGTATAAGATACTTATAATAGAAGATGAACAGCGCGTCGCAACCCTTCTTCAGGCAGGACTGGAGGAAAAGGGATATTCCTGTCTTGTGGCTTATGACGGTGTTATGGGGTTGAAGCTGTTCAGATCCAACACGGTAGATCTTATAATCTCAGATGTGATCCTTCCAAAAAAGGACGGCTTTGAAGTCTGCAAGGAGATAAGAAACGAAAATCCAAATATCCCGATCCTTATGCTGACTGCTTTAGGCTCTACTGACGACAAACTCGACGGCTTCGATTCCGGAGCTGACGACTATATGGTTAAACCTTTTGACTTCAGGGAGCTTTATGCCCGTATAAAGGTGCTTCTGAAGCGTGGCTCTAATATTCCGGTAGAAACAAAGACAGAACTTACTTATTCCGATATATTCATAGATCTTATGACAAAGAGTGTCAGACGCGGGGATAAGGAGATAAAGCTTTCTCCGAAAGAATATAACCTGCTTGTCTACATGGTTGAGAACGCTGAAAAGGTTGTTACAAGAATAGATATCGCGGATAAAGTGTGGAGCACTCATTTTGATACCGGAACAAATTTCATTGATGTATATATCAATTATCTCCGTAAAAAGATAGACAGGGGATTTGAAACCAAACTTATCCATACCAAGACCGGTATGGGATTTATTTTAACCGATAAGATATGAAACTACGTACAAAACTGACATTGAAATATGCTTCGATAACGGCAGCTATATTGTGTGTACTGATTACTACAATATATTATGTCAGTGAACATACCCGTAGTGAGGCATTTTCAAGAACTCTTAAAGCGGAGGCTATAACCAAAGCACAGCTTTTTCTGAATAATAAGGTGGATTCCGAAACTATGCAGTCGATATATCTCAACAACAGGATGTTTATCGATGAGGTGGAAGTCGCTATCTATGATACTGATTTTGAAATTCTTTATCATGACGCATCACAGATAGATATTATAAAGGAAACCGATGAAATGCTTAATAAGATTAAGGAAGCCGGAGAGATTGATCTGTTTGTTGATGAGTGTCAGGGAATCGGACTGCTTTATGAATTCAACGGTAAGCATTATATTCTTACGGCAGCTGCTCATGACGGTTATGGTCATTCAAAACAGCGTTCATTAAGTTATCTTCTGATAATATTGATGTTGTGCGGTCTGACAATATTGCTTATCGTGGGTTATCTGCTTGCAAGAAGCACATTATCGCCTATAAGACATATTATCAGGGAAACAGAAGATATAACGGTTAAGCATATTGATAAAAGGCTTCCGGTAAAAAATGAACGTGATGAACTGGGGGAGCTGAGTGTAACACTCAATGAACTGTTAGACAGAATTGAAAAATCATTTAATTCTCAAAAGATGTTTGTCAGCAATGTCTCTCATGAATTGCGTACGCCTATGGCTGCACTTTCTGCCGAACTTGACCTTGCTCTGCAGAAAGAGCGTAGTCCTGAGCAATACCGACATTCAATATCAAATGCACTGCAGGATTCGGGGCGTATCGTCAAACTGATTGACGGACTTCTGAACCTTGCAAAGGCTGATTATGAACCGGAAGAGATAAAGATGGAACCTCTGCGTCTGGACGAACTTCTTATAGATGCCAATGAACTTGCCATAAAGGCTCATCCGGATTATCATATTGAACTATTTTTTGATCAGGAATCAGATGATGATGATGCTCTTATGATTAAGGCGAATCCGTATCTTCTTAAAACAGCTTTTGTGAATCTTATAGAAAACAATTGTAAATATTCGGAAAATAAGACTTCGGTAATCCGTATTTCCTTTTTGAAAGAATTCACGATAATAAGTTTTTCTGATAAAGGGATCGGTATGAGTGAAACAGACAGGGAAAATATTTTCAATCTTTTCTACAGAGGAGAAGAGCATACTCATATACAGGGTTACGGAATAGGCATGACTCTTGCAAAGAAGATTATAAATATACATCACGGTGATATTTCGGTTAAATCGGATATAGGGGAGGGAACCACTTTTATTGTAAGACTTCCTCATCTGTAGCTATAATCGCGGTCTTACGGGAATATTCATTTTAGGAGGCATAATGGTCCCGTTCATCATTGTCGGTCCGTTGCCTGACTTACTGTTTTTATCTATTGCGCCTTTTATTAAACTTTTTATAATTCCGCCTACGTCAATACCTATCGGTGTATCATTGATTTTAAAATATGGCATGATGATAGGATCTGTTTCCCACATATTGACCGACTGATAATAATGATGTTGTGCTCCGAGAGCTATTCCGAAACGTTCGCTCATATCGAAAGAGAAGTATCCTCCGAAATTTGTATTGTTGTAAATATCTCCCACGGCATAATAGCTGTTGCCTATCGTATAGTTGCCGAAAGCATTGAATGCAATTCGGTCAGCAACACGATAAGCCAGACTTACGCCTGTTTCTAAAGTCTGATTTATGGAATAGGGAGAATTGAATTTAACCGCTGTAATATGAGTTGTAACCGAAAGTCTGTCATTAAATTTATGCAGATAGGCAAATGTCCCGGTATTTACCGTACCGAGACCGATAAGATTTTCCTGAGCTCCGCTTCCCAAAAGTGCGCCTCTTCGAAATTCTCTGATAACACCGTTCACATTGTATTCGCCGTTAAGATAGAGACTTTTGTCCTTTGCAATCTCAAAAGGAATATCCTGTGTCACATTTAAACGTTCCATGATAAGTTTTTTATCAATTTCGTCTTTTGAAAGCGGCATTATCCGGTAAGGATTAATTTCCATTTCCGGAAGCGTCAGCTCAAAATCGGAAATGATATTAAAATTCATTTCCTGTGCGGTAATATTAAAGGAAAGTAAGAAAAGAGACAGCTGACATAACATAAGAGAGCAGAGTAATTTCTTCATTCTGATACTTTTTTAGTTAATAAGATACCTGTAAAAGAAGAGCATGTTTTATATTGAATCATATAGAGATGAATAAAATATGATCTTTATATAATAACATGTTGCTGTAGAGTAAAGTAAAATTATATAATTAAATATAAATACAAGTAACTTTAACCGTTAATTATGTCAGGGTCGACTGACTGAAGAATTGATAACTGAAGAAAATATAATAAGCTTATGCTCTGTTAGTGTTTTTTTGTTTCTTAAATTTCAAATATATCAGTATTGCAATAAGTATGGTCGACATTGTGACTGCGGACTGCAACAGGTAGGATGATAAGCTCCGCCGTGTAACATTGTCAAACAGGAAATCACCTAACTGGAGCCATATCGTAAGTAATATAACACCTGCCGTGAAAAGAAGGATGATTTTAATAAGTTTCATTGGGGGTCGTATTTTTCGAAGAAAGAAGTTTCTAATCACTATAAGTCTTTATTATAATTCCTCCGCCGGAGTTTTGCCGGAAGCAAAAACCCAAAGAAGTAAACCGGAAATCTATATTATAAGTCATCAGTTAATATTTTTCATCTCAGTTTCCGGGCAAGTATGTCTGCTTTAAAGGCCGATTCAAATTACGAGTATACATGTTCCGCTCTGGACATTAACGGATAATAATAACCGAATATAAGTCAAATGTTTATTCATTTTCCTTAATCGTAAAAGATACCAATTTTATCCGTCTTTTTGTAATTAACATAAACAACTGATATTGTGAAATGGTTGCTAAATAAATGTTATGTATTGTAAATATTGTGTTAATAATAATCTGCTTTTAACGAAAACTCTTTTTCTGCAATACAAAAATGTCGCATAAAGAAGTGTCTTATTTATTCTTTATGCGACATATTATAAAATATAAGCAAGACATTACATTTCTGAAGAGAACAGGAATTTATGTCTGCTGAAAAAGGCTACAAGAGTGACAATGACTGACATGAACATATTTACCACAAAAGGGAATATTGCAGTATGATTGTTAAACAGATCATTAAAGAAGTTCATTCCTACCGGAATAAGAACAATTGCTATATAATTCATGACCATAAGGAATGCAAGAGCTGTAACGGATTTCTTTACTCGGGCAACAAGTACGGTCTTGGCATACATAAGGGGCTGAGTCATACCATAGCCGAAACCAATTGCGCATGCACCGATTGTTATAAGGAAGGCATTTTTAAATAATACTTCAAACAGAAGTCCTATAGTTATAAGAGCGAAGCTGACGAAAAGAAAATAATTTTTAAAGAAACTGATAAACTTATTTATAAAAAGTCCCGGAACCATAATCGCACCGAAAGTAATAGCGATAATTATCCCTGAAATATCACTTTTCATCCCATATTCTTCAAGAACAAATGATAAATTGAAGGATATTATCAGACTAATATATGTAGATAAGAAATATATTGTCATAAAACCGATAAGAAGCTTTATATTCCACTGTTTTCCTGCTTCTATATATGGCGTTTTTTCAAGCGAAGAATCTGCTTTTACCTCATTTGTAACTTCGTGATTGTTTTTAAGATAAGGTGCTCTCAGGAAGTTGGCGAGAACAAGTGATACTGCAGGAAGAAGATAAACAACGAACGGCATATGCCAGTTGATATTTGCAAGCCAACCGGTAATGAATGTTGCGAAAACAAGGATAAGATTCTGTATTGATGAACTGTAGCCTAACTGGCGGGTACGGTATTCACCGGTAAAAATTTCTGCAATAAGACCGGTGGAAAGGGGAATTATCATTCCGGCACCGACACCAAGCAGGCAACTTATTGCCATAAGTACTCCCATGGTTTCTGCAAAAAAATAAAGGATACCACATAAAAAGAATATTGCAAGACCGATAACAAGAATTACGAGTTTCCCTTTACTCTCGGCTATTTTTCCTGAAAGCAGAACAAACGGTATTATTAAAAGATTCGGTACAGAGGAAAGCATCTGTATTTCCTCCTCCGATACACCTTTGAATATTTTTGAGAGATCGCCCAAAATGGGAGTAACGGCTAATCCAGGCAACGATATGATAGCGGAAATCGACCATACAGCTATCAGAGTTACCACGGAGATTGTTCCCTGTCCTGTTGTTATTTTCATAATAGTATTTTTAAATATCTTGTTAAGAATATGTTTTAAGGAATAACATATGTAGTCTGATATTGGTTGATTTATAAATTTATTCTGAGTGCCATATATATGTTTTATTCTTTAACTTTAAATATCGAATGCTGTAATAAGTTAACACATAAGGCTTAACATGAAACTTTATTATCTTTGTGGTAATAAAACGTACAGACTAACAATGGAAAATAAAAAATATCAGCTTCAGAATTATAATCGTTATTCAGCTTCATATTCAGAAAGTTCTTTCTGGAAAAAGCTACAGAATGTGGCTCGTAAGGCTGGTGTGAAAACTACTTATATTTCACTTCTTCTTTATTACGTTATGATAGATCCCCGGACAAATGTTAACGATAAGACCAAAATAGTCGGTGCTCTGGGTTATTTTATCCTTCCGTTTGATATGGTACCGGATTTTCTTCCGGGGATTGGTTATGCCGATGATATCGTAGCTCTTATGTGGGCTTTTCATGCCGTTAGCCGCAATATCACACCTGAAATAAAAGAGAAAGCAAAAAACACTCTTTGCCGATGGTTCGGAACTCTTGATGAAGAGGATCTGGGAAGTATTTTCAGATCATAATCCTGAACCTGCGTTGGTATCTTCAAGTATTTTGCTTCTGAACTTAGTTATTTTAGGCTCTATCACATTTTTGCAGTAAGGCTCTTCAGGATTATTATTGTAATAATCATGATGATATTGCTCTGCCGGAAAGAATTCTTTAAGTCTTTCAACTTCCGTAATCACCGGATCACTATAGTATGAATTCATTTTATGAATTTCATCAATAGCTATATTCTTTTCCTCTTCGTTTTTATAAAAGATTATGGAGCGATACTGAGGCCCTACATCATCACCCTGACGGTTAGGTGTTGTAGGGTCGTGAGTTACAAGATCTATCTGTACAAGTTCGCGGTAACTGATAACACTTTTGTCAAAAGTCACTTTTATAACTTCGGCATGACCTGTTTTTCCGGAACATACTTCTCTGTAAGTCGGATTTATAATCTCCCCGCCCGCATAACCGGGTTCGATTGTTAATACTCCTTTTACATTTTTGAAAATAGCCTCGGTACACCAGAAGCATCCGCCGCCGAATACGGCATAGTCTATTTTAGCATAGTCGATAAAACTTTCCATATAGATTTTATTTTTAATGAACGGATTTCATACCTACATAAATAAAAATGCACTCCCTGCACTCTTTATTCTTTACAGATAAGAAAACTTTAAACCTTTTTTTGTTCATTTATAGCATGTTAATGGATTGCTTTAGGTTAAAAAATGAGAAGTACAGACCAATTGATGTAATGTTTCAATTTTCAATCCGGAGATTCATTTTTCAGAATATCAAAGGCCTGTTGCCAGTGAGGGGGAAGCGGAGCGCAGATTTTTATTTTTTCCTGCGTCTGAGGATGGATGAATTCTATTTCGGCAGCATGAAGAAACAGAGGTTCAATATTAAGTTTGTGTTTGAATATATTGTTATGTTTGCCGTCGCCGTGAACACGGTCATTTATTATATAATATCTAAGGTGGGCAAGATGCTGACGTATCTGATGCCAGCGACCTGTTTTCGGAGAACATTCAATAAGAGAATATCGTGCAGAAGGAAAATTTCCAACCGGCATGTCAAGAATCAAATGTCTGATATTGCGGAATTCTGTTATTGCTTCTTTTATTGTTCCCCTTTCGTTTTTTACCGGATAATCAAGAATGACATTCTCCGGAAACCAGCCTCTGACAAGCGCAAGATATTTTTTATGAACATCTGATGAGACAAGTGATATATTAAGTTTTCCTGCTGTTTCGGAATCGAAAGCGAAGATTATAACTCCTGAAGTCGGTCGGTCAAGACGGTGAACGGGATAAATATATCTGCCTGTCTGTTCACGAAGTTTCTGTACGACAAACTCTGTCTCATTGGCGGATAAGGCAGTACGGTGTACAAGAATGCCGTTAGGCTTATTTATTACTATTATATGTTGGTCTGAATATAGAATTTCGAACATGGCGTTAATTTAAATATCGTTCTTTCAAAAGTTGTAGTGTGTTGTCTCTTATAACATATTACCGAATTTTTCAGCTTCTGTATTCCAGAAGAGTCATACCCGTATGTTTCCGGAAATATTTTCCCAGAAATGAAGCATCAGCAAAATGTAAATGTTCAACAATATCTTTTATCTGCATATCGGTTGAATCCAGAATATATTTAATCTCTGCAATGACATTGTCATCGATGATCTGTTTTGCAGTCTTTGTTTTGGTAATATCCTTTACGATAGTTGACAGATAACGGGGAGATATACATAACTCTTCGGCATAGAATTTTACTTCTCTTTCCTTTATACAGTTATTGTGGACAAGCCACATAAACTTTTTGAAAAGTTCGTCGTGACGTCCTGTATTTCTGTCATCCCATTCTTTTATCTCAAGTGATTTTCTTACTTTATCCGTAAGATCCAGAAAAAGAGTCTGAAGAAGATTATTTATAATTCGGTTTTTATATTCATTATCTTTCTCTTCATTGAAATGAAGGATTAACTCAGCAAGAGAAGTTATAATGGCAAAGCGTTGAGGATGGTGATGATAACATGGCTTGTTTTTTATAAAACCTAATACTTTGTTGTCTATTTTTATCCCGACACGCATCAGCTCGGAAGGTTTGAAACATATATATATAACTTCAAAGTCATCAGATACTTCAAGTACGGAAATAGTACTGTGGGAAATCATTATGACCTGTGTATGCTCAGTAATGTAATATTCTTCAAAATTGATCTGAACTTTTGCGTATCCTTTTTTATGCAACATCATAGTCAGAAACGGAAATTTAGTGAGCATGTTTCTGCAAGAATCAAGATTCGTATAACCTGTAAGCAAAAGAGCGTTATCTTCCTGCTTAAAAAGAGGATTTGTTTTCTTGTTTGTTCCCATAAAGAAACAAAATTAAAAATATTTATGATTTTAAGGTCGTTTTTGTTCCGATAATTACCATAATAGCTCAAAAAAAGAACTTATTATTTTTATTAATAGAAAGTAACTTTGCATTAATAAAATAATAAAGTATTGTTTATGGTAGTAAGAAGGTGTATTCAGATGTTGGGAATCATCTGTAGTGTTGTTTTGACTTCCTGTAAGACGGAAGCTCCTGTTCAGCAGGTTGCTGAATATAAAGTTATAAAAACTGCAAAAGCAAATACTTCGGTAAATTCGACTTATTCGGCTGCAGTAAGAGGTACTCAGGATATTGATATCTTTCCTCAGGTATCAGGAATAATCACACAATTGAACGTTGAAGAGGGTGACAGAGTAAAGAAAGGTCAGGTACTTATGATTATCGATCAGATAAACTATAAGGCTGCTCTTAAAACTGCTCAGGCTAATGTTGAGGCGGCGAAAGCGGCCCTTGCTACTGCCGGTCTGACTCTGGACAGCAAGAAGGAACTTTACGCTAATGACGTGGTTTCGGAATTTGATCTTAAGAATGCAGAGAATGCCTATCTTTCGGCTAAGGCTCAGCTTGCTTTAATGGAAGCTCAGGAGCAGACTGCAAAAAACAATCTTTCATATACAGAGGTGAAAAGTCCATCAGACGGTGTGATCGGAACTCTTCCTTACAGAGTAGGTTCGATGGTTAGTGCTCAGATGGCAAAACCGTTGACAACTATCTCCGATAATAAAGTAATGTATGCTTATTTTTCAATGAATGAGACTCAGCTTCTGAACCTGACAAAGAAACACGGTTCAAAAGAAGAGGTTCTTAAGTCTTTACCTCCTGTTGAACTTAAGCTTAACGATAATACTGTTTATGATAAAAAAGGTAAGATAGAATCAATCAGCGGACTTATCGATAAATCTACCGGAAGCGTGACTCTTCGTGCAGCATTTGATAATTCCGGCGGTATACTTTACAGCGGTAGCTCTGCGAATGTCGTTCTTCCTGATCAGATTGAAGATGTTATCGTAATACCGAGTTCTGCAACATTTGAAATTCAGGATAAATATTATGTCTATACCGTAAAAGACGGAAAGGCGGCGTCAAAACAGATCACTGTTCAGCCTCTGAATTCAGGAAAAGAATATGCAGTATTGTCAGGTCTTGGAGTTAATGAAGAGATTATTACTGAAGGTGTTGGTCTGTTAAGAGAGGGTACTCCTGTTAAAACAAAATATTAGTAGAGAGTTTTATGAATGTAAAAAAATTTATTGACCGTCCGATTTTATCTGCGGTCATCTCAATAGTTATTGTCCTTGCCGGGGTGATAGGGCTCTTCACTTTGCCGGTAGAACAATATCCGGATATCGCGCCTCCTACAATTCAGGTGTCAACATCTTATCCGGGAGCAAGTGCGGAGACACTGCAAAAGAGTGTCGTGGCTCCTCTTGAAGAAGCCATCAATGGTGTTGAAGGTATGACTTATATGACTTCAACTGCTACAAACTCAGGTTCTGTAACAATTACGGTATATTTTAAACAGGGAATGAATCCTGATATGGCTGCCGTAAATGTCCAGAATAAAGTGGCAAGAGCTACAGCTCAGTTACCGGCTGAGGTTACACAGATCGGTGTTACCGTACAGAAAAGACAGTCAAGTATGCTTAAGATCTTTTCGCTGTACAGCCCCGACAGTACTTATGACGAAGGATTTCTTGCCAATTATGTAGCTATCAATCTTAAGCCTGAAATTCAGCGTATCTTCGGTGTCGGTGATATCATGGTGATGGGAGGAGACTATAGTATGCGTATATGGATGAAGCCTGATGTAATGGCTCAGTATAAACTTGTTCCTTCAGATATTTCAAGAGTTCTGGCAGAACAGAATATAGAGTCAGCCGTTGGTAATCTTGGTGAAAACGGAGATGTTTCATTCCAATACACAATGCGTTATAAAGGTCGTCTTGTACAGCCTGAAGAATTCGGAGATATCGTAATACAGTCTGATGACAATGGCCGTGTGCTTCGTCTGAAAGATGTAGCTGACATAGAACTGGGGCGTAACAGTTATGCCTATATAGGTCAGACAAACGGTAAACCCGGTATTTCCTGTATGATTTTCCAGACTGCGGGATCAAATGCGACAGAGGTTAACAACTCTATCGATAAATTCCTTGAAGAAGCTGCTAAGGATCTTCCTCCGGGTGTTGAGATCATCGAGCTTATGAGTGTGAACGATTTTCTTGAGGCGTCAATCAATGACGTAATCAAGACTCTTATAGAAGCTATTCTTCTGGTTATATTCATAGTATATATATTCCTTCAGGATTTACGCTCAACGATCATACCTTCGGTTGCGATCGTTATTTCTCTTATAGGTACTTTTGCCTTCCTTCAGATTGCAGGTTTCAGTATAAATCTTCTGACACTGTTTGCACTTATCCTTGCCATCGGTACGGTGGTGGACGATGCCATTGTGGTAGTTGAGGCCGTACAGGAAAGATTTGACTCCGGCTACCGTTCTCCTTATAAGGCGGCTGTCGATGCGATGGGAAGTATTACTTCTGCTGTTATTACAACGACAATCGTATTTATGTCGGTATTTATTCCTGTAACATTCATGGGTGGTACTGCCGGTACATTCTATACTCAGTTCGGTGTAACGATGGCAATTGCCGTAGCAATTTCAACACTTAATGCCCTTACGCTTTCACCTGCTTTATGTGCTCTTATTCTGAAACCGTATCTTGATGAAAACGGTCAGGCTAAGGATAATTTCGCAGCCCGTTTCCGTAAAGCCTTCAATACTGCTTTCAGTGTGATGGTTGATAAATATAAAAACGGTGTAATGTTCTTTATCCGTCGTCAGTGGCTTTCAGGAATTCTTGTAGTTGCGGCGATTGTAGGGCTTACATTCCTTATGATGAATACAAAAACTGGTCTTGTACCTGATGAGGATAAAGGAACTGTGTTTATTTCTGTAAATACCGCTCCGGGAACATCTCTTTTGTCTACTTCTGAAATAATGGACCAGGTTGAATCGAGAATAGTGAATATTCCGGAAATAAGAACTTATTCTAAAGTATCAGGTTATAATATGCTTGCCGGACAGGGTTCAGCCAACGGTATGTTTATTGTTAAACTTGAGGACTGGGATGAAAGAACAAAACCGGAAAGTTCGGTTAAAGGTGTGATAGGCCGTATTTATGGTCTTACAGCAGATGTTAAGGATGCCAGAGTGTTTGCCATGGCTCCGGGTATGATCCCTGGTTACGGTATGGGTAACGGTTTTGACCTTCAGATGCAGGACAGAACAGACGGTTCGGTTGAGGATTTCTTTAATGTGACTCAGAGTTTCCTTTCAGAGTTAAGACAGCGTCCGGAGATCTCTTCCGCATATTCGCCTTTCGATATCCGTTTCCCTCAGTGGATGATCGATATTGATGCTGCGAAAGCAAAACGTGCAGGAATAACTCCTAATGAGATTCTTTCTACTTTATCCGGTTATTATGGTAGCCAGTATGTATCGAATATCAACCGTTTCTCTAAAGTATACAGGGTTATGATTCAGTCATCTCCGGAATATCGTCTTGACAAGGAATCTCTTGATAATATATTTGTAAGAGTAAACGGAGAAATGGCTCCTGTGAGCCAGTTTGTGACAATGGAGAAAGTTTACGGTCCGGAGGCTCTAAGCCGTTTCAATATGTTTAACTCGATTGCAGTTAACGGAGCAGCGGCTGACGGATACAGTTCCGGTGATGCCATTAAAGCTATACGTGAAGTTGCTCATACAAGTCTTCCGAAAGGTTACAGCTTTGACTTCGGTGGTATAACAAGAGAGGAAAGTGCGGAAGGAAGTAATACAGTGATTATCTTCTCTATCTGTATCATCCTTGTTTATCTTGTACTTTGTGCGCTTTATGAAAGTTTCCTTATTCCGTTCGCGGTTATTCTTTCCGTTCCTTTCGGTCTTGTGGGAAGTTTCTTCTTCGCTAAGATTATAGGTCTGGAAAATAATATCTATCTGCAGACGGGTCTGATAATGCTTATCGGTCTTCTTTCAAAGACAGCTATTCTTTTGACTGAGTTTGCCAGCGCTCGCCGTGCTCAGGGAATGAGCATTGTATCTGCTGCACTTTCGGCAGCAAAAGTTCGTCTTCGTCCTATCCTGATGACTGCGCTTACCATGATATTCGGTCTTCTTCCTTTGATTTTTGCCAAAGGTGTAGGAGCAAACGGTAATATCTCTCTTGGTGTGGGAACAGTAGGGGGGATGATTGTAGGTACATTGGCACTTCTGTTTATAGTACCTTCATTATTCATCTTCTTTCAAAGTGTTCAGGAGAAAATAAGACCTATGAGATTCTCTGAAAATGCCGACCGTCAGATAGAAGCGGAAATGCATCAGAACAGAAAGGATAAAATGAAAAGGAGAGAACAAGAATGAAAAAAATAATATTATCACTTTCCGCAGCTCTCTTTATGCTGAGCAGCTGCGGTATATATAACTCTTATAAACCGGTAGAAACTGTAGAACAGAATCTTTATGGTGATATAGATATAGCGACTGACAGCACAGGTCTGGGATATGTTGACTGGAAAGATTTTTTCACTGACAGTTATCTTAAGTCGCTTATAGAGCAGGCTCTTATCAGTAATACTGATATTCAGTCAGCAAGGTTAAGAGTAGAAAGCGCTGAAGCATCATTAATGGCTGCCAATCTTTCTTTTCTTCCGGGTCTTTCTCTAGCACCGCAGGGAAGTCTGAGCAGTTTTGATCATTCTGCAGCACTTAAAGCTTATACTTTACCTGTCAGTGCAAGCTGGCAGGTTGATATATTCGGTTCTTTACTGAATGCGCAGAGAAGTACCAAGATGACTCTTCAGCAGACAAAAGCTCTGGAACAAGCTACTAAATCGCAGCTTATAGCTTCAGTGGCTAATTATTATTATACTATTCTAATGCTTGAGAAACAGCTTAGTATAACTGAAGAAACTCAGACAAAATGGAAAGAAAGTGTACGTGTGGCTAAAGCTCTTAAAGCAGCAGGCCAATATAATGAAGCGGGAGTTGCTCAGACTGAAGCTACATATTATAATGTGTGCAACAGCGTTGAGGATCTTAAACTGAAACTTCGTCAGGCAGAAAACGGATTGTCTCTTCTGCTTGCCGAAACTCCGTCTGAATACGAAAGAGGAGATCTTGACCGTCAGTATTTTCCTGAGAATTTCGAAATCGGAATCCCTCTGACTTTACTTAGCAATCGTCCGGATGTAAGAAGTGCCGAATTTGCTCTTGGTTCTGCTTTCTACGGAGTAAATTCTGCGAGATCGGCATTTTATCCTGTTCTTAATCTTAGCGGAACGCTTGGATGGACCAATAGTCTAGGACAGGTAATTATGAATCCCGGAAAAATGATTGAATCGGCGACAGCGGCATTGACTCAGCCATTATTTAATAAAGGGAAAAATATCGCAAATCTTAAGACAGCGAAGAATCAGTATGAAATCTCGCGCCTTAATTTTCAGCAAACTCTTCTTAAAGCCGGAAGTGAAGTGAATGATGCGGTGATAACACTGCAAAATGCAAAGTCAAAACGTGAAAATCTTGATCTTCAGCTTGAATCCCTTGAGCGTGCGGTGAAAAGTACACAACTTTTGATGAAAAATGGTTCTACAAATTATCTTGAAGTTCTTACTGCAGAACAGACACTTCTTTCTGCAAAACTTTCAAATGTCGCCAACCGTTTTGCCGAGATTCAGGGTATGATAAATCTTTATCAGGCTCTAGGTGGAGGAAATTAATAGGATAAGATATAGCTGAGGTTATTCTCAGGGTATAAAAAGCAGTGAATAAGAAAAAATCCGTTCAGGATTTAACAAGAAGTATCTCTCGGATAACAGATCTGAGAGATATTTTTTTATACATTATTTTAGTAAAAATTTATAAGTAGTTAGCAGCTTTATACTTATGTTGTAATTATGCATTAAATATAATATATTTAGAAACTAATTTAACCTTACATATAATCTTTATGGAATTCAAACACATCAACACAATTTATTTCAGTTCAACCGGTTCGACGGAAGCTATCGTAAAAGCTATAAAAAAAGGAACCGGTCTTGATTATGGAATTAATGAGAATCTGCTTTACGGAACATTCAAAGAAACGCTTATTAATAAAGATGAACTTACAATATTCGCAGTTCCTGTATTCTCAGGAAGAGTACCTGCTGCAAGTATTGAGAAACTTAATAGTTTTAAAGGAAAAAGAAGTCCTGCCATTGTGGTTTGTGTTTACGGCAACAGAGATTTCGACGATGCATTGCTTGAGTTGAAAAATATAGTTGAGAATAACGGTTTTGCAGTAGTATCCGCTGCCGCTTTTATAGCTGAACATTCTATTTTTCCTAAAGTTGCTTCTTCAAGACCTGACAGTTCTGATATGAATCTTGCAGGTAAATTCGGAGCTGACAGCCTTAGCGCTGCACTTACAAGAAGTATTGATGATTTCACATTGGAAGTAAGAGGTAATTTTCCTTACAGACCTACAAAACCTATTCCTTTACATCCCAAAACGGATAATAAATGCAATTCTTGCGGACTTTGTGCCAGACAATGTCCCGTATCTGCAATTGATATAGATAATCCTAAAAAAATGGACAAGGACAAATGTATTACATGTTCTCACTGTATAGCTGCATGTCCTAAAGGAGCAAAAAAATATGCCGGGTTGCTTTATTGTTTTGCTTCATATAATTTTACAAAGAAATATATGGAGAGAAAGGAACCTTATATAGCAATATAAGATAATGCATTATCATCTTTTCATAATTTAAAATGATAATGATTGGTGAAAAAGCCGTAAAGACAATAATTCTTCTTTACGGCTTTTTTTATTATATGACAAATGCTTCTTTACTCTATGTCAATCATGCAGCCTTGTTCCATCCTAAATACTGAATTCATATATCAATATGCAGTTTAACTCTATGTCAATCACACTTTTCTCATTAAAAATATGATAAAAAAAAGTTTGCGCAAACGGTTGCATAGATTTCAATAAATAGTTTATATTTGCAACGTTTAAATTAACACATATAATAACATAAAATATTTACAAAAATGGGTAAAATAGTAACCTTAGGCGAAATTATGTTGCGTCTGTCAACACCCGGAAATACACGTTTTGTACAGTCGGATTCTTTTGACATAGTTTATGGTGGCGGAGAGGCAAATGTCGCAGTAAGCTGTGCAAATTATGGTCATGATGCTTTTTTCGTAACAAAACTTCCAAAACATGAGATAGGACAGTCAGCAGTAAATGCTCTTAGAAAATATGGAGTACATACGGATCATATCGTACGCGGCGGTGACAGAGTAGGTATTTATTATCTTGAAACAGGAGCTTCAATGCGTCCAAGTAAAGTAATCTATGACCGTGCTCATTCTGCAATCTCTGAAGCTGATGCAACAGAATTTGATTTTGATACTATTATGAAAGGTGCAGACTGGTTCCACTGGTCTGGCATTACACCTGCAATTTCAGATAAAGCTGCCGAACTTACATTGCTGGCATGTCAGGCTGCTAAACGTCACGGAGTGACAGTTTCTGTTGACCTTAACTTCAGAAAGAAACTATGGACAAAAGAAAAGGCTCAGTCAATTATGCGTCCTTTGATGGAATATGTTGACGTATGCATAGGTAATGAAGAAGATGCAGAACTTTGTCTTGGTTTTAAACCGGATGCAGATGTGGAATCAGGACATACAGATGCTGAAGGTTACAAAGAAATATTCAAACAGATGAGAGAAACATTCGGTTTTAAAACTGTAGTTACTACTCTTCGCGAATCTTTCTCTGCAACTCATAACGGATGGAAAGCTCTTATCTATGACGGTAAAGAGTTCTATACTTCAAAAAGATATGATATCGAGCCTATTATCGACAGAGTAGGAGGAGGAGATTCTTTCTCAGGTGGTATTATCCACGGATTACTTACTAAACCTAATCAGGCAGAGGCTCTTGAGTTTGCAGTCGCTGCGTCTGCGCTTAAGCACACAATTCCCGGAGATTTCAATCTTGTTTCTACAGAAGAAGTTGAAGCTCTTGCCGGTGGTGATGCTTCGGGACGTGTTCAGAGATAATATTTTCTGATATTATATTAAAATCCGCAATAAAAATAATAAGACAGGAGATTCCCTTTTATTTGAAAGGGATTCCTTTTTGAATTAATAAAAATATAAAATGGCAAGATTCTCAAAAATAGAAACATTAGCTGCAATGTCGGCAACAGGAATGGTACCTGTATTCTATAATAAAGATTTAGAAGTTGCAAAGCAGGTTGTTAAAGCTTGCTATATGGGTGGCGTAAGAGCATTTGAATTTACTAACCGTGGTGATTTTGCACAGGAAGTATTCGGTGAACTTGTTAAATATGCTGCAGTTGAATGTCCTGAGATGATTCTTGGAATCGGATCAATTGTTGATCCTGCGACAGCGGCTCTTTATATTCAGCTTGGAGCGAACTTTATAGTAGGTCCATTATTTAATCCTGAAATAGCTAAAGTATGCAACAGAAGACTTATACCTTATACACCGGGTTGCGGTTCCGTTTCAGAAATAGGTTTTGCTCAGGAACTTGGCTGTGATCTTTGTAAGGTATTTCCTGCAGGAAATGTCGGCGGCCCATCTTTTGTTAAGAACGTAAAAGCACCTATGCCATGGTCTATGCTTATGGTTACAGGTGGTGTTGAACCAACAGAAGAGAATCTTACCGCTTGGATAAAAGCAGGAGTAACGTGCGTAGGTATGGGATCTAATCTTTTCCCTGCAGATGTTATCAAAGCGGAAAACTGGGATGCTATCTCTGATAAATGTAAAGAATCTCTTGGCTTTATAGCAAAAGCAAGAAAATAAACTCTTGATAATTAATTGTTTCCGGTTAATATTCATGACAAAATTCATGCATTACTCATGACTTTACTCATGCTATTACCGATTATTAATTATGAAAAGATATTAAAGTTATTCTTCACATAAGAAAACTGATAAAAAATAAGCAACAGTAGTAACTGTCATCTGTAATTATGAGATTATTACTGATTATATCTGAAAACAAAAACTGCCGGTATCTGTAATTTCAGATTACCGGCAGTTTTTTATATAGATATCAGATCTGCTATAACAAATTGATTTATATTATTTTTTTTATTGTTTAGATAAGATATATTGGAAAACCTTCAGTCTGAAAGAAATTACTTTCTTCCGCCTGAAGAAGGAGTTCTTCTGATATCAATTTTTTCAATCTGTACACCATCGGAAGGAAGCCATAATTTGACACTTGGAGTATCTTTTCCGAAACTGCTTAGTTTAAAAGTAGCTTTTACCGATCCGCTTTTGGTATTCTTTACATTAAGAGTTCTTGGGTCCTGGTTATTCATCCCAACAAGAATATAAGGTCTGTTAGGAAGAAGACGTTTTTCAGTACTGTAATAAACAGTAACAGTATATTCGCCGTCTTTTGGTGCTCCGCTCAAACGGTATTCTGCATAAGGCCATATTCCGCGTGCACCGTGAGCATCACCTCTTCTGTCATAACTTCCTGATCTTCCTTTAATGAAATTTTTATTACCCCATCTTGAAGCTTCTATAAATCTGGAGTTCTTAAATTGAGAAGGAGATAATGTCGTATTGTATTTCTTCTGAGAGGAAGAGTTATAATGGTTATTCTTATTGTTTCGGTCATTTTTATCATTTCTTTCATTTCTGCTTTTGTCATCTTTTACAGGACGTGTATTTCTGTCATTCGATGCAAAAACTGTAAGAAAACAGAATAATATTGCAAATAATGTAAGTGAAGTCTTCTTCATAAGTTTGATTTTATAATAAGTAATGATTGTTTTAATTGAATAATCTGATAATTCCCTTTTCTAACGCAGTATGATGATTACAAATAAATATACTCTAAGCATTAAATTTAATGCGAAGATACAATTAAAGCATGGAAATAACAGATAGAATTAAAGTTAGGAGTATGAAATAAATCAGAAACAATAATAAAAAATAAGGTAAAAATGAGTTTGTGCTAATAAATCTAAACGATTTAAAGAAAGAGGGCGTAAAATTCAGAAGTTAAAGAATTATTTATTAATATAGGTTTCAGAAAGCTAATGTCTTAGATTCTTTGACTTACAGCATAATTACGATAAACAATCCTTCCTGATATTTTTTAGTGGAGAAAATATATCTCCACTAAAAAATGCAAACATGGTCAGGTTAAGTATTTAGATAGTATAGTTTTAGTATAGTTTTTTTGTATTTTTTGTCAATTCATTTTCCCGGCATAATCTGATTGATATTTATTATATCTAATCAAGGATTAAGATGCCGGCAAAATAGTAAATTGACTAATCTGAAAAATATTTTATATTTAATCAATAACACCATCTTCTTTTCAATATAAAAACATTTCCTTTTCCGGAAAAATAAAAGCGTCTGTTCATTTTACCCATCTTCATTATTTTCAAACAGACGCTTTAAATAAGATTTCCTCGATTTTGTATTGCAAACTTAACACCCAAAAAATAAATCAACAAGAAATAAGATACTTTACAATTACGTCGGGGTATAAAGTAGTACGTCCAAAGTACGCTTAGATAGTGTAACAACCTGGAGGATAGCGTAAAACAGAGAGTTTGATAGTGTTTTTATAATTGTTTTGCGGCCTTTGAAGTAGATAATATTTTGATTTTTACATGTCCTAAATGTGCTAATAAGTATGCATTAGCACATTTAGGACATTGCTTTATAATAAATTAGACCACATCTTTTGTTAAATTTTTTATTTGTTGTATATCTTGTCTTCAAATCATTTTTTTATCTACACAATACGATTTTGAAATTTAATAAAAGAATAAAATAAGAATACCATTCTGGAAGACCTCTTTTCGAATATTGATTCTCTGAAAAAATCAAATAAGTATGAACAGAATTTAAATATCATACGGGAATACCATAAAGATGTTTTTCCTCATGCATGACAAAAGTACTCATTAAAGATCCCAGGCTGTCTATAGTTCCTAATACATTAATAATGAATTCCTGATAATATTTCATATCAGGAGCATGTATTTTAAGAAGATAATCGTAATCTCCCGAGATGTTATAACATTCGGTCACTTCATCAATGTTCTGAATAGTGCTTACAAAATTATTTGCTATCTCTTTGTTTAGTCTTCTTAGTTTCACACTGCAAAAAACCACAAAACCACGATTAAGTTTTGCTGCGTCAAGCACCGCCACATATTTTTTTATATATCCTCCGTTTTCCAGTCTTTTAAGTCGTTCAAAAACAGGTGTGGTTGAGAGATTCACTTTAGAGGCAAGCTCTTTTGTTGTAAGATTTGAGTTCTCCTGTAATATTTTAAGAAGAAGAATGTCTGTTTTATCTAATGTTTCCATATTAAGTGGTTATATAAATTAATCTGTTTTAAAAGATAGTTACAATGAATTATAATGCAGAGAACCATAACTATGTATAATACTTTTAGGTATCAACGGTAAAAAGGTGAGAGATCACTTTCAGAGAATCATATATATATATACCTTTTAGGTATCGACGGTAAAAAGGTAAGAGATCACTTTCAGAGAATCATAACTATGTATAATACTTTTCTTTTTTAAAAGGCAGATACATTGAATTAAAATATCAAATAACTATATATTCTCAGATCTTTTAGAAAAATCGCAAAAAATATCATTTTAACGGAAAGAATATTATTCTGTAAACTATAATTATTTTCGCTTCCAAATGTACACAAATTCTATTTAAACCTAATATAATAGTAATAAAAACCAAAGAAATAAAAACTATTGTTCTATAATTCTTTAATATCTAATATTGTAAGAAAAATAAGAGATTCTTATAACAGATTTACTCTTATATAAATGTAAAAGCTGATGAAGCATAAGAATAAGACTTTTGAATTCATCATAAATTGAAAATAAACAAACTATTAAAATATTAAAGATTATGGACAGATCTAAATTACACTTCGAAACTCTTCAGTTACATGTTGGTCAGGAACAGCCGGATCCGGCTACAGATGCACGCGCAGTACCGATTTATCAGACCACTTCATATGTATTCCGTGATTCAGCTCATGCAGCTGCCCGTTTTGGACTTTCAGACGCCGGAAATATATACGGAAGACTTACAAACTCTACTCAGGGAGTTTTTGAAGACCGTATAGCAGCTCTGGAAGGTGGGGTAGCAGCACTAGCTGTGGCATCAGGAGCAGCTGCAATTACTTATGCGTTCGAAAACATTACAAAATCCGGTGATCATATAGTTTCAGCAAAAACTATATATGGAGGAAGTTATAACCTTCTTGCTCATACTTTCAAAAATCACGGAGTAAATACAACTTTTGTTGATCCTTCAGATCTGCAAAATTTTGAAAATGCTATTCAGGATAATACGAAAGCGATCTTTATAGAGACTTTGGGTAATCCTCATTCGAACATTATAGATATCCGTGCAGTTGCCGATATTGCTCATAAACATGGGATACCTTTGATTGTAGACAATACGTTCGGTACACCATATCTTATTCGACCTTTTGATCACGGTGCTGATATTGTGGTTCATTCAGCTACAAAATTCATTGGAGGTCATGGTACAACACTGGGTGGTGTCATTGTAGATTCCGGAAAATTCGACTGGGCCGCTTCCGGTAAATTTCCACAGTTAAGCGAACCTGATCCGAGCTACCATGGTATTCGTTTTACGGAAGCTGTAGGACCTGCTGCCTATGTTGTAAGAATAAGAGCTATTCTTCTTCGTGATAAAGGAGCAACTATAAGTCCATTTAATGCTTTCCTTCTTCTTCAGGGAGTGGAAACATTATCTCTTCGTCTGGACAGACATGTGGAAAACGCTATTAAAGTAGTAAACTATCTTAATGATCATCCAAAAGTGGCTAAAGTTAATCATCCGTCTCTTAACACTCATCCGGACAATGATCTTTATAAAAAATACTTCCCAAAAGGAGCCGGATCTATCTTTACTTTTGAGGTAGACGGAGGTGTTGAAAAAGCTCATAAGTTTATTGATTCTCTTAATATATTTTCTCTTCTGGCGAATGTGGCAGACTCAAAATCTCTTGTGATACACCCTGCGACAACAACACATTCCCAGCTTAACGAGCAGGAACTTGCAGAACAGGATATTAAACCGGGCACAATAAGACTTTCTATCGGTACTGAACACATTGATGATCTTCTTGCTGATATAGAACAGGCATTAGAAAAAATATAATTATTCATTTCTTTCTGTCATATAAAAGGACTATGCAATTTTGATATATAAAATTGTATAGTCCTTGTTATTTATACAATATGTAATGATAAGAGCAATTAGGGTTTAAAATTCCTAAAAACAAAAGATAAAGGTTAAACAAATAGTTGCGGGAAGATGTTTCTATAAGATCCAGTGACAATATCATGAATATGACCAAAAAAACTAAAATATATTCCATATGAATGAAATTTCAGATTCAATAATGTATATAGGGGTCTATGATAAAACCCTTGAATATTTTGAAAATCAATATCCCGTACCTAACGGAATAACCTACAATTCTTATCTTATAAAAGATGAGAAAATTGCAGTGATGGATACTGTGGATATAAGAATGTCAAACGATTGGTTCAAAAATCTAGAATCGGCTTTAAATGGTTCTGTTCCGGACTATCTTGTGATTCACCACATGGAGCCAGATCATTCGTCTTGTATCTCAACATTTCTCGAAAAATACCCAAACGCAAAAGTTGTAGGCAATGCCCGGACATTCAGTATGATATATCAGTTTTTCGATATTGATATTGAAGCAAATAAGGTTGTTGTTACAGAAGGAGATATGCTTGATCTGGGCAAACACAAATTAAACTTCTATATGGCGCCAATGGTTCACTGGCCCGAAGTTATGGTTTCATTTGAGTCAACTGAAAAGATTCTTTTTTCCGCTGATGCTTTCGGAACATTCGGTTCTTTAATCTATGAAGAAGACTGGGATAAAGAAGCCGGAAGATATTATTTCAATATAATCGGAAAATACGGAAATCAAGTACAGATACTTCTGAAGAAACTGGCACCACTGGGAATTTCAAAAATAGCATCACTTCATGGTCCGCTGCTTGAAAATAATATATCTGCTTATATAAACAAATATCAGTCATGGAGCAGTTATGAGCCTGAATACTCAGGAGTGTTTATTGCTTATGCGTCTATATATGGAAATACAGCTTACGCTGCAAAAAAACTAGCTAAAGTCTTTGAGAATAAAGGAGTAAAAAACGTAGTCCTTTTTGACCTGGCCAGGCAGGATGTTTCCTATGCTGTCGATTATGCTTTCAGATTCGACTCTGTTATACTGGCATCAGCGACCCACGATGCGGCATTGTTTCCCCCTATGGAATTTTTCATTTCACATTTAAAGGGACGTAATTATCAGAAAAGGAATGTAGGAATACTTGAAAACGGATCCTGGGCTCCGGCTGTTGCCCGAATTCTTACTCCAATTCTTAATTCTATGATAGACATTAAAATCTGTAATAAAGTTATTTCTATTAAGTCAGCTTGTAAGAATACTACAGATGAAGATATGGAAGCCTTTGCGGATGAGATGATTAAGATGCAGTCTGTTACTCCGTCTGCATGATGTGCCAATATTATAAAAAGATAAACCTGATGAAATTATTTTTTTCATCAGGTTTATCTTTTTATTTAAAATGCCTCTGTCATGTTGAAATAAATAAGCGTCTGTTTATCAACAGGACTTCTGCCTATATCAAGTCTGAAGTTCATCCTCGGTTGCAATTCTATTCTTAGTCCTGCACCGAAATTCGGAAGGACTCTTTCATATTTTATCGGATTTGAACCGAGGAGTCCTGCTCCGGCCCATGCTGCAAATCCGAATCTGCTGAAGAATCGTTCCCATTTTGTGTCATATCCGAAATTGAACATATGTCTGTATTCCGCAAGTCCGACAAGAGTAGATTTATTTCTGTATTGCCCCATATAATATCCTCTGAGGTCAAATGGATTTCCTATAAGAGGATAGCGTGTAAACGGGATATCTCCGAAGGAATTCTTACTTATTATGTTCCATGCAAGAACTCTTCTGTCACCCAAAGCCGGTAGTTTCAGATACTGGCGATAATCAAACTGAACTGAACCGAATCCGAAATCACTACCGAACGGTTTAGCATAATATGTTCCTTTAAGTTCAAAATAAACCCCTTCATAGGCATTAGCGGCAACATCTCGTGTATCATATGAAAAAATACCTCCGGCACCGACTGAACGGATTTTTATACCTTCAGCCGTCCCTCCCTGTTCCAGATAAACAGGATCGTTTCTTACATAGGAACCTGGGTCAGTAATCTTCTCTTTATAAAAATCAATCATTGGACCTGCATAAAAACTAGATTCACCAAGGCGGAACAATACTATCGGATTGATCTGAATTGCGCTTGACGTAAACTCAGTGGCTTCTCCTCTTTTTACACGGTGATTGTTTTTATATCCTACACCATAATAATTATCATTGGTGTTCTTATATATGAATGTCCCGAAAAGCCTTACATGATCGTGTTTGAAAAACATCTGAGGCTTAATCATGACGTTGATTCCTAAAGGTTTGGCAAAAGTAAGACCGAAGGCAATCGGCATTACGCTTCTCTGTAGATGTTCATCTTCGGGATCAAACTTAAAGGTAAACAATGCAGATCCCCCTATGACGAATCCAAAATCCGGAGTATAGCCCGGGCCTCCCAAAACACTGAAACGAAGATTTTTTTCTTTTGCTGATTTAGAAATCTCAGTATCTACTACGGTAGGTTCTATAGATTCGGGGTCTATAACGACATATTCGTCAGTCTCCTGAGCAGAAACCGATACCAATACAAAACAAAATATAAGCGATATTATTTTTTTTAAATACATTCTAATTTATCCTGATAAGGAAAGAGATTTTCTACCTTAAATACGTAACACATCTATAATTTGAACAAATTAATATCAAAAATAGGTCTTATTAATCCAATGTAGGTTAATAAATTAAAAAAGACATGTTATTGAATTTTAAATAAAAAAATCTTATTGAAGATAACAAATTGATTCAGAAGAAAGAAACAAAGAGCTATAATATTATTTAATAAAATAATATGAATAATAATTAAACTGCAGGGATAAAAAATGCCTCCGTAATAATTATTACGGAGGCATTAGTTATAAAGTTTTCAAAAATTATTTTGAATTATTTTTTAATTATGATCTGAGTTGAAACTTTAGAATCAGTTACTGTTTTCACGACATAAGAACCTTTTACAAGTGAAGTAACATCAAGACTGTTTACTGCAGATGCAGAAGAGATAACAAGTGATCCATCCATAGAGTAAACATAAGCAGCCGATGGCTGAGAGAAGAAAATTACTTCTGTTGCAGGATTTGGATAAATAGTAATTCCTGAACCTTCAGCCACAGTTCCTTCGATACCTGTCGCAAAAATATATGGATTGAAAACTAACTGCTCAGATGGTTCAGAAACACCTGTCGCGTAGATTACTTTTACAGAAACGCTGAAATCAATACCTACTTCCACACCGTTTTCATCAGTTACCTCAACCTGATAAGCCATATATGTTTTGCTGTAAGATTCTGTTGTTACAGTAACTTCAGATGAATTAAAGTCTGTGAATATATAACCGATAATTTCAGATGTAGTTTCAGGCTTTTCCCATTCAAAATTAATTGTGTACTGATTTGACCATCCTGTCGAAATAGAAGAAGATTCAATTCTAAGATTAGAAGCCGGAACCATGTTTTTATCTTCAACTTCAACATCGATTTCAGAAGAGCGATTTTTTTCTGTATTACCTACCATCGCTACAACAAAAGCGCTGTTTACTCCGTTTGGAAGAGATTCGAACACACACTCAGTTTCTGAAACATATTTAGAATCAGAACCTACATATACAGTATAACCGTCAACTTCAGTGTTAGCAGGAGCTTCCCATGTGAATTTCACACTGTTAGATACAGGATGAGATTCAAGAATTTCCGCAGAAAGATTAACCGGAGCAAAATCTGCAGAATAAGTAGAGTAAGTCAATACTTTGTCTGTGATATTTGCCGTACGGTTAGTGATAGTTTCTTTAACACATTTTCCGTCTTCGTATGAATAAACGATCTTTTCTGTTTCAACATTGTTTTTGTTGAATGTTGATTTTTTTACCAGGATACCTTCTTCATATTCAAAAGTATAGTAGTTACCATCAACTTCACTATCTCTGCTTTCGTAGTAATAACTTAATTTTTCTTTTACTACTAAGTTGTTTTCGTCAAACTCATATCTGTGTTTTTCCCATGTGCTGCATGTTTCTTTAGTAGCATTGTAAGTCTTTACGTCAGAATAATAAGTTCCACCATTTTCATATAGATATACAAGATAATTTTTCACCTCTCCTGTTGCTGTGAAAATAGCTACTTCCTCAAGTCTGTTTTCTGAGTCATAAACATATTCTTTTTTCTCACTAATAGTGAACGGAGTATAGCTCTTATCTTTTTTGAATGTCGATACAGATTTCAGAGAACCGTCCTCATTATATTCGTAAGTATATTTTTCATTTGATGAACCTTTGATGTTCAATTCAGAAACAAGTTCGTTATTTTCATTATAAAAATATTTGTTTGAAGCATCCGGTGTAGAAGGGACTGACATTCCCTGTTCGTAAACATAAGAGTTTACAGTTGATAAAAGTTCTTGTTGAGCGCTGGCTGTTATGTATGAAGCTCCGGCTAATGCAAAAAGAGTAAAAATTTTTCTCATAAAATATTGATTGATAATTAATAAAAATTAGTAGATAAATATATCTGAATTGTTTTTGATTTATAAAAAATATCTATGCTCAAAAAAAAATAGTTTAAAACTGATGTTTGTATTAACAATCTTTGATTGTTGGATAATTATGTGATTAATATTAATTAATTGCAAACTGATGCGAAAATAAGAATAAATATTTAGATTAAAAGCAAAATGGACGGTTTTTTATGCAAAATGATAAAAAATGCATTAAAATAGTTTGCTTTTATAACACTTTGGTTTTGCAGCGTATTGATGATGGTGTATTTTTCTATAACTTAAATTAATGAATTCTCATTTAGTAAATATGTATTTTTGATACGGTAATTATTAATTTAAATATTAATGTTAAAATGAAGAATATTATAGATTTGCTGCATGAAGGAAATCACTCATGTGTTATATCCAACAATGATGAAATAAGAACTTTCGACCGGAAAGGAGTAATTGATATCTATGAACTTTATTATTCTGATCCCGCTTTTCTTAAAGGTGCCGTTATAGCTGATAAGATAGTCGGAAAAGGTGCGGCAACTCTTATGATCGCAGGTAAGATATCGGGGCTTTACACAGATATAATAAGTGAGAATGCACTAAAACTTCTGAAAAAATACGGTATAGAAACAGAATGTAATACAGTCGTACCATATATAATCAACCGGACAAAGACAGGTGGCTGTCCACTTGAAACTCTCTGTGGCGACTGTGAGGATGTTGATTTGCTTCTTCCCGTGGTAGACCGCTTCATTGAGTCTGTTAGAAATAATATGAAGCCATAAAACAGATGTTATATCTTTATCCGACCGGCATATAACGTAGTGAGAAATTAAAAGATTATTTTCCGACTATTCTGTTTATAATGCTGTCTACCATATCCTCAAGTTTAAATACAGCCGACAAAGATGACGGATTCATGAAGTTGGCAGGATCGGAAAGATTTTCATTTTGCTGAAACGGATAAATAAGAATGAAATTATTTTCGTCAAAATAAGTATGGATATAATATGGTACATTATCCATGATTTCATCATATGACGGTGAATTGTTTCGGCTCATTATGAATATCAACCCGTCATCAATATTCACATCGCGTGAGATAATAAGCAGATCTCTGTATTTAAGATATTTTCTGAATTCAACTTTAAGAGGTATCGCATTATTTATGGATTGTAATACGGATAAAGTTTCCTCATTGGCATATATCTTCACTTCCGTACCTGTAACATTGAAATAATTCCAGATTCTTGTAATCCAATAGCTGAAACCAAGCTCCAGTTCGGCATTAGGCGGGATGATTAGGATCTGTCTTTTTATCGTTTGTATTGGTTGTGAAGCTCTGTAAATATAGGTTGTAACATTACTGTTTTTAATTATGCTTTTAATGATCTTGCCAAGAGTGGAATTTTTAATAAACTTGTATTTATCTATTCCCAGGATAAGATCCTTAATATCATGCTCCCTTATCAGACTTACTATTCCGTTGGTATAATTGGTATCATATCTAAGACAGGTGTTTATCTGCCTGTCAGCCGCAAATGAATATTGAAATGCTTTCTCAAAGATCTTTTTAGCATTGGCAATCAGTTTATCCTGATCGGCATCAGTATCGATTATATTAGCCACATGTATCGAATTGGTTGAATTATTTGGTTCCAGGATAAACGCGAAAGATATCAGTTCCTCGGCATTATCGGGATTACTTATCGGGATAAGAATATTATTAAACTCATTATTCTTGCTCATAGTGTCTATGTTTTCACTAAGGACAAGACGTCTTGCTCCTTTTTGTGTTACAAATGAAGCTATCGTACAGGTTATAAGAATCATAATAATTGTTCCGTTAAGAATGTTTTCCGAAAGAAGCCTGATCGGTTCCCCCGCAGCGTCATATCCCAGAATCACATTATAACCGACAAGTACTGCTGCCAGAGTTGCTGCCGCCTGAGCATTGCTGAGCCCGAATATTATATCACGCTCAATTGTATTGAATCTGAATGTTTTCTGTGTGAAAAAAGCTGCCAGGAATTTGGCTGAAGTAGCTACAGCTGTCATTATAAAAGCAGTAAAAATAGTCTCCCACCCATAAACGAAAACACGAAAATCTATCAGCATTCCGACACTTATAAGAAAGAACGGTATGAAAATGGAATTTCCGATAAATTCAATTCTGTTCATCAGTGCTGAAGAATGTGGTATAAGTCTGTTAAGTGCAAGGCCGGAGAGAAATGCTCCGATGATGCCCTCTATTCCTGCCAGTTCGGCAAGTGTAGCGCCTAGGAATACCATCACCAGAACAAATATATACTGAGATATACCGTCCGTATGATTTTTGAAAAAAAATCTTGCAATAAGAGGAAAGAGTATCAGTACTATTGTTCCGAATATCAATATGGAAATTATAAGTCTTATCCAGAAAAATGTGTCAACCGATCCTCCCGAAATACCTACTATTATAGCAAGTACAAGCAAGGCAAGAGTATCGGTAAGCACCGTTCCGCCGACCGTAATGGTGACTGCTCTGTTGTTCTTTACTCCGACTTTTGATATAAGCGGGTATGTGATAAGGGTGTGAGAGGCAAAAAGACTGGCCAGAAGTATCGAGGTAAGTATATTGAGTTTTAAAATAAACAGAGCTGAAATAATGCCCAGTATCATAGGTGTTACAAAAGTGTACATTCCGAAGACCGCACTTTTCTTACAGTTGCGTATAAACTCATTAAAATCAATCTCCAGACCGGCAAGAAACATAATATAAAGCATTCCGGCTGTTCCCGAAAGAATAATACTGCTGTCTCTTGTTACAAGATTGAAACCGTTCGGGCCAACAAAGGCACCTGCTATTATCAGGCCTAATATATGAGGGATTTTAAGTCTGTTAAGTATAAGAGGAGCAAAAAGTATTATTAATAAAATAATCAGGAATTTCATTACCGGGTTTGAAATCGGAAGATGAAACTCATGAACAAAGAGAAGATTTATATTTATCATCTATTGTTATTAATATGTACAGATTAAAACAGCGATATAACAGGACTTGATTCTGTTAATAATAAGATTAACAAACTTGTGGTTAAGTTTGTGAATTTCATATCTGTTTTTTTATCAACAATTAAGTTTTTCTGCAACTGTACAGTTGCAATATTATCACCGTACACTTGTCATATCGCAACCGTACAGTGTTAATATTGCAACCGTACGGTTGTAACGAAACAGCTTTTCACCATTTAAACAGATTAATTAAGACAGAAATATTGTAAGTGAATCATAGTGATTGAATAATGATTATTATTGTCTATATTTGATAGTATATAAAATATTATTATAAATATGAGAAAATTTATTAAAGTATTTACTATTGTAATTGCCGTGATAGTGGCGGTAATGTTTGTTACTCCATTTTTTCTGAAGGATAAGATTACTTCTGTAGTAAAAAAACAGATCAATCAAATGCTCAACGCTACAGTTGATTTCGGTGACGTCAATATAAGCTTCTTCAGAGCTTTTCCGGAAGTTTCGGTGGGAATAGACAAGCTTTCCGTTATCGGAAACGGATGTTACGAAGGAGATACCTTACTCTCTGCCGCACGAATAGCAGCTTCAGTCGATATTGCAAGTTTTTTCGGTTCTGAAGGGATTGTCATTAAAGAGATTCGTCTTGATGCACCTCATATATATGCAAGAGTGAATTGCGAAAGTATTCCTAACTGGGATATAATGAAAGATGAGGAGGAAAAAGAAAAAGAAACCCCGGAAACATCGTCAGACGATAATATGATGTTGAGCCTTAAGAGATTTATAATAAAAGAAGGTATCATAGTCTATGATGACTGTGTCCTTAATATGAAAACCGAACTCAACGATATCAATATGCTTCTTTCCGGAGATATGAGTGCGGATCAGACAAAGCTTAAGTCAGACCTTTCAGTGACAGCTATAAATATGTGGTCTGAAAATGTGAAATATGTTTCCGATATGAAGTTTATATCATCTGTAGATATAAATGCCAACCTTAAAGACAATGTCTATGAACTTGGGAAAAACACAATATCTTTAAATGCTATAAAAACATCTCTTGAAGGTGTTGTAGCGGTTAAAGACAGTTCGAGGCTGGATCTTGATATTAAATTCAACACTGAAAATGTGACTTTTAAGGAGATTCTGTCACTTGTTCCTGCAATATATTCCAAAGAATTCGACAAACTTGAAGCAAAAGGTGATGTCGGGATTGCAGCATGGGCAAAAGGGGAGATGTATGACGATGTGCTGCCTGCTTTTGATTTCATGCTGAATGTGAAAAACGGGATGTTTAAATATGCAGGTGTTCCGGCTTCTGTCGATAATATTAATATTGATCTTGGTGCTAATTCGAAAGGCGGCAATGCCGACAATGTCGTAGCATATATAAAGCGACTTCATGTCTCGATACTAGGCAACAGTTTTGATCTGGCCGGACAAGCCACCAATATGGTCACGGATCTTAGTTATGAAGCAGCAGCAAAGGGTGTGATCGATCTTTCTAAGATTTCAAGTGTATATCCGGTGGAGGATATGAAAAAACTTACCGGAGTCATAACATCTGATCTTACTCTGAAAGGTACTCTTTCGCAGATTGAGAAACAGGCATATGAGAATATCAGAGCCGACGGCTCGGTAAGAGTGCAGGGTTTCGGATTTGAAAATAATGATCTTGGGAAAGTCGTTGTTGATAATGCCCGGTTGAATTTTTCTCCTAAATATGTTAGTCTTGAAGATACAAAACTCAAGGTGAAGTCAAGCGATGTTGCCATAAACGGCAGAGTGGAGAATTTTATTCCGTATATATTGAAAGGATATACTGTAAAAGGAGAGCTGGATATTGCTTCAGATATGATTCTTATGTCTGATTTCGTAACTCCGGAGCCTGTTATTGAAAAAGTAGAAGCCGAAAAAGAAACAGAAGCTGAAAAAAGTGATACCGCGGGTGTCGTAGTAATTCCCGGGAATATAGATTTTAAAATGAATGTAAATCTAAAGAAGGTAGCTGTTGACCGGGTAATACTTACCGATGTTACGGGTAAGCTGACTGTCGCAGGCGGTATAGCAGATATATCTTCCATAAAGATGAATGCGTTTGACGGAACGGTAAATATGAACGGAAAATATGATACATCACTTCCGTCGGTGCCAAAAGCCGATATGAATTTCAATGTAAACAATGCTTCGTTCAGAAAAAGCTTTGAATCTATGGAATCGCTTCAGAAGATAGCTCCTGTATTCAATAATATGACAGGCCGATATTCTATGTCGCTTGGATTGAAAACCGATATATTGCCCGACTTCTCGCCTGATCTTAATTCGTTATGGGCAAAAGGAACAATAAAAAGCTCTGATGTTTCTGTATCGGGTGTTGAGGCTCTTGACAGGATGGCCGATCTGCTTAATTATGACAAACTTAAGACTCTCAGTATGAAAGATCTGAATCTGTCATTTGAAATAGAAAAGGGAAGACTCTCGGTTAATCCGTTCGACATTAAGGCGGGAACCGTGACTCTTACACTTGGCGGTTCTACCGGACTTGATCAGACTCTTGACCTGAAAGGCAAGATATCTATTCCTTCGGATAATATCAGGATTATGAATATGAGTATTAAGAATCTTCCTTTCACTATTACAGGAACTGTATCAAATCCGAATGTCTCGCTTGATACAAAGGCTATGGCTGCTGACGTGGCAACAGGTGCGGCAGACAAAGTAAAAGATATAGTAGCTGATAAACTGGGAATTCCTACAGACAGTCTCAGTACGATGAGCCCAGAAAGAAAAGCCGAAGTGATGGCGGAAGCCCGGAGAAAGGCTGATAAGATGATCTCTGATGCTGAAGCAGAGGCAAAAAAACTTATTGAAAAAGCCGGAAACAATCCTTTGCTCAAAATTGCAGCAGAGAAGGCTGCCGAAAAACTGAAGAAGGAAGCTCAGAAACAGGCGGAAGAAGTGATTTCTAATATTGAAAATAATAATTGATGAATTTTAATACAATATTGCTAAAATCATTTTTATTTGTAAATATAATTTAAATAACAGAGCGTTGCTCCATGTTAAGGCATACCTTAATATGGAGCAATTTGCTTTTATTGAAGTTTATTATTCTTGCAATTTCTTATTTTATCTTATATTTGCAGGCTATGAAACGTGTTATATATACCATCATATTATTATTAAGTATTGCTTTTTCTGCAAGACCGCAGGATAATCCGAGCTTTACACCTGAAAGCTCTTTGGAGAAAAGCGAATCCGATCCCTGTATTGTACAGGAGGTTAAAACGTATGCATGGCAACTTTCCCCTAATGTATATTCGCGTTATGCGGTAGACCAGGATACCGTCTTCCTTGATTATTACAGAACAGACATTGAAGACAGCTACAGTACTTCATACAATTATCTGGGTAACTTCGGTTCTCCCGGACAGTCGCGTATATTCATGGACCGCAGACAGGCCCCTGATTTTATGTTTCTTCAGGCCTATGAAAGATATAATGTCACTCCGACAACAAGGAAATTCTATAATACACAGATTCCTTTTACACAGGTTTCTTATCTGACGGGAGGTTCCAAACCTAATGCGGAAGATCGTCTTATGGGTACTTTCGGAGCCAATGTAAATAAGAAGCTTGGTTTTGGTGCTGCTCTTGACTATATATATGCACGAGGATTCTATGAGTTTCAGGGTGTGAAAAATCTTTCATGGCAGATTTTCGGAAGTTATATAAGCGATAAATATGAAGCTCATGCCATGGTCAACATGGAAAATTTCTCAAATCAGGAGAACGGCGGTATCTCAGATCCCGAGTATATTCTGAAACCGGAAAATATAAGTTCCAATCTGAGAGATCCTAAGAATATTCCTACCAATCTCCTCGATACATGGAATAGGGTAAAGAACAAAGAGGTTTTCTTTACACAACGATATAACGTAGGTTTCGACCGTGATTTTTATAAAGCACAGGATGACTCCACATTATATACAGAGTTTGTACCTGTAACAAGCTTTGTACATACATTTCAGTTTAACAGCAACTACAGAAAATTTATTATCGAACAGGGAGGGATACAGACCGACGGTTTTTATCCTAACAGCTATATTAACAGCACTGAGACCGATGACTCTTTAAGATACTTGTCTGTAAAGAATACTCTTGCTATAACTCTTAATGAGGGCTTCAGCCGTTATTCAAAGTTCGGACTTGCAGCATTTGCCACTCTTGAAAACCGTAAATATACCAATATGCAGGATACACTGGATATGGGCTATATCGCACGTCATTATCGTACCGATATCCTATGGGTAGGAGGAGAGCTGAGCAAGACAAAAGGCTCGATCCTTACTTATAATGCACAGGGTAAGGTGGCTCTTACCGGTTATAATATCGGTGATATAGATATTACGGGTGCAATTCAGACAAAGATTCCTTTGTTCAAAGATTCTATTATAGTACAGGCCGACGGTTATTTCAAAAACAGTGAGGCTAATTATTATATGCGACGTTTCTTTACAAATCATTTCAGATGGAAAAATAATTTTGATAAAGAACAGAGATATCGCGTTGCGGGAAATCTTATAATTCCCTTTACCAGAACGCGTTTAAGCGCTGGAGTGGAAAATATAACCAATTATCTTTATTTCGATGATGAATCTTTGCCGCAACAGTACGGAGGCAATATTCAGATATTCTCGGCTGCACTGGATCAGGACTTTAAATTCGGAATCCTGAACTGGAAAAACAGCGTTACATTCCAGAAGTCAAGTTCTTCTGTCATTGCATTGCCCGATATTGCTGCTTATTCTCAGCTTTATCTGAATTTTACTATTGCCGGAGTTCTGAAAACTCAGCTTGGTGTCGATTGTAATTATTTTACTAAATATTATGCTCCGATGTATCAGCCTGCAACTCAGATGTTCCATAATCAGGAAATCGAGAAAGTAGGTAATTATCCTTTAATGAATGTTTTTGCGAACTGTAAGTTAAAACAAGTGCGTTTCTTTGTTATGATGTATCATGTGAACAAAGGTCTGTTCGGTTCAAATGAATATTTTTCAGCTCCTTATTATCCGTTTAATCCTGGCGTGTTTAAGCTTGGTGTAAGCATTGACTTTAATAATTAGAACAAAAATTCACTTTTGTTTTTGATTTTTTAAATTAATGTTTGTATATTTTGCTGATATATAGAGTTATATGAGATATTTATGAATAGGAAACTTTTAATTGCTTACGGATTGCTGATATTATTTATTCTGCTTGGATATCTTCTTGTATTCAATATTAATAAATTCGCAGACGAATCAAGGATTCGTGATTATTCAGACATAAAAAAAGAAAATAAGCTCAGGGTCGCTGTGCTTAACGACGTATTCTGTTCGGGAATTTCAGATGAAGAGAATGAAAAAGTCTATGAATTTTTCAGAAGTCTTCATACGAAAGATATTCCTGAAGTGGAAATATCCTCCTATAACAATAAGATTGACGCATTAAAAGATCTGCTCAAAAACAGAGTCGATGTTGTCGCCGCATCTATACCCGTGACAACTGATTATGAAAATCATTTTGAATTTACTGTACCGGTCGCTACCGACCGACTTATGCTTGTGCAGCGTGCGGCAATAAATAATCCCGGGTTTATTACAGAAACTATCGGCCTTGAAAACAAGTGTGTCGATATTGCTCCACTACCTTCTATAAAACTGCGAATGATTAATTTCTGCCAGGAGATTGGTCGCGATGTGTATATTGAGGAACATGAAGGAGTTTCTGTTTCAAGAATGGTGGAGATGGTATCCGATTCCACTGTTTCATATACAATATGTAACAGACATCTTGCCGAAAAACTTTCCCCTTTTTATCCCGATATCGATTATTCTCTTCCTATAGGCTTTACATATAATGTAGCCTGGGCAGTCAGAAAAAACTCACCCGTTTTACTTGATTCCCTTAATAACTGGATAGTCGGGAATCAAATTTTTTCTCATAAATAAATATTCGTTTATATTCCTTTAAATTTTGCTCATAATAATTATGCAAAGTCTAAATATTCTATATATTTGCAGCCGTATTGCAATGTAGAGTTTACAAAATGAGTAAAACAATAGAGCATGCCGGCACTGTAATCAGTATAAATGGCGGTCATGCAGAGGTGAAGATCATTCAGATGTCTGCCTGTTCGTCTTGTCATGCTAAAAGTGCCTGTACCCTTTCTGACACATCAGAGAAAATAGTTACGGTACAGTTGAAAAATGATGATATTAAAGTCGGAGATTCTGTAGTTATAGAAGGAACAACATCAATGGGGTTTCTTGCAGTGTTTTATGCTTTTGTCCTGCCGTTTGTTCTGCTTCTGACAGTACTGATTATCCTTAGTGTGATAACGGGAAATGAAGGGATTTCGGCATTGATAGCTCTTATATCGCTATGCCCTTATTATCTGATACTATCTCTTTTTAAGAATAAAATGAAAAACAAGTTCGTCTTTAATATTCGTAAATATTAAAACGTTCGGTTATTCCTTCCTCTTAATAAGGGTTTGTACTGAGTAAAAAACAATTATTCATTATAACCATATTTTCTATGAATTTAATATTAATAGCTTTGATCACGCTGGGTGTAATTGGAGCCATAGGAGCAGTGATACTTTATCTGGTAGCACAGAAGTTCTATGTCTATGAAGATCCGAGAATTGCACAGGTTGATGAAGTTTTACCCCAGGCTAATTGCGGGGGATGCGGTTATCCGGGATGTAAAGGTTTTGCCGATGCTTGCGTAAAGGCAACAACATTAGAGGGGTTGAATTGTCCTGTAGGTGGTGCTGAAGTTATGGCTCAGGTCGCTTCGGTATTAGGACAGGAAGTAGTTGCGGCTGATCCTAAAGTTGCCGTAGTAAGATGTCAGGGCAGCTGTGAAGTCCGCCCTTCGACAAGTCAGTATGACGGGGCAAAAAGCTGTGCTGTTGCCGCTAATACTTTCAGCGGAGAAACCGGATGCTCATTCGGATGTATAGGATTAGGCGATTGTGTCGTTTCATGTGAGTTTGACGCGATACATATGAATCCCGTAACAGGATTGCCTGAAGTTGATGACGAGAAATGTACTGCCTGCGGTGCATGTGTTAAGGCTTGTCCTAAATTTATAATCGAGCTGAGAAAGAAAGGAAAATCAAACAGACGTATATATGTAAGCTGCGTTAATAAGGATAAAGGCGGTGTGGCAAGAAAAGCATGTACAAAAGCATGTATCGCATGTACGAAATGCCAGAAAGAATGTCCTTTCGATGCTATAACAATAGAAAACAATATTGCATATATTGATAATGACAAATGTAAGTCATGCAGAAAATGTGAACCTGTATGCCCTACAGGAGCTATCGTTGCTTTGAATTTCCCTCCGAGAAAAGAAAAACCGGTAGTAAATCAGGCTCCGAAACCTGTTACTCCTAAACCGGATGTCACACCGGATGGTAAGCCTCAGGCTCCTGCTGAGCCTAAAGCTCCTGAAACTGCAGCACCTGCTGCTGAAAAACCTCAGACTCCGGAACAGCCTGCAAAACCTGAAACTGAAAACACAAAAGATATTAATGAAACGGTAAAGGCTGAAACTCCAAAGCAGCCGGAAGCTGTTCAGACTTCTCTTTTCAAAGAAGAAGAAATAGGTGTTTCCAGATAAGAGTGTTAGAAATTTTATTTTTGAATTTAAAACTACAATAATATGTTAAAGACATTTTTCCTCGGCGGTATTCATCCGGCTGAAAATAAATTGTCTGCTCAAAAGAAAGTGGAAACGCTTGATTTGCCAAAACAAGTGATTATTCCGTTAGGACAACATATAGGTGCACCTGCTCAGGCGGTCGTTAAAAAAGGCGATAAGGTGAAAGCCGGTACACTGATTGCTCAGGCTTCAGGTTTTGTGTCTGCAAATATTCATTCATCTGTAAGCGGAACGGTCGCTAAAGTTGATGTTATTGCAGATTCGGCAGGTAATCTAAAACCGGCAGTTGTGATTGACGTTGAAGGCGATGAGTGGGAAGAGGCTATTGACAGATCAGCCGATCTTAAAAAAGAGATTACTCTTGATTCAAAAGCCATTGTCGATAAAGTAAAAGAATGTGGTATAGTAGGTCTTGGTGGTGCTACTTTCCCTACACATATTAAACTTATGCCTCCTCCGAATACAAAGGCTGAAGTTATAATAATTAATGCGGTGGAATGTGAGCCTTATCTTACTTCGGATCATCAGCTGATGCTTGAAAAAGCAGATGAGATTCTTGTAGGTGTTAAGATTCTTATGAAGTCGGTTAATGTGAATAAAGCAATAATCGGTATTGAAAACAATAAACCTGATGCCATAAAGCTGATGACTGAAAAGGCAAAGGATTATCCGGAAATCACAATTCAGCCTTTAAAGGTTAAATATCCGCAGGGAGGAGAGAAACAGCTTATCGATGCATGTATCTCCCGTCAGGTGGCAAGCGGTGCTCTTCCGATTTCAACAGGAGCGGTTGTACAGAACGTAGGTACTGCTTTTGCAGTATATGAGGCAGTACAGAAAAACAAACCTCTTTTTGAGCGAGTTGTGACCGTGACAGGGAAAGCAGTAGCGAAACCGTCAAATTTCCTTGCCCGTGTCGGTACTCCTATGTCAGTTCTTATCGAAGCGGCAGGAGGTATACCTGAAGATACGGGAAAAATAATCTCAGGTGGACCAATGATGGGTAAAGCTATGCCTACGGTAAATACTGTGGTTGTAAAAGGTTGCTCGGGTATTCTTCTAATGAAGGATTTCGAATCACGCCGTAAAGAGATGACAGACTGTATCCGTTGTTCAAAATGTGTGAATGTTTGTCCTATGGGACTGACTCCGTCATATCTTATGAGAGTTTGTGAACTTTCAATGTGGGATAAAGCGGAAACAGATCGCGTAATGGATTGTATCGAATGCGGATCATGTTCGTTTACCTGCCCGGCAAACAGAACTTTGCTTGATTATATAAGATTAGGAAAAGGAAAAGTCGGTGGTATAATCAGAGCAAGAGCGGCTTCAACAGCTACTAAGTAATTAATGTCGAAATTGTAATTCAAAATGGATAAAAAACTAATAGTATCACTCTCTCCACATATACATAGTGGCAATACCGTGAAAGGAGCGATGTACGGAGTATTAATAGCCTTGATACCCGCTTTGCTTACTTCGCTGTTCTTTTTCGGGCTTGGAGCATTTATAGTTATTGTAACCGCAGTATTGTCATGCGTGTTATTTGAATTTTTAATTCAGAAATTTCTTCTTAAACAGAAAACTACAATCTGCGACGGCTCGGCGGTTCTGACAGGATTATTGCTTGCTTTCAATCTTCCTTCTAATCTTCCGATCTGGATCATCATTATCGGTTCGCTTGTTGCGATAGGTATCGGTAAGATGTCGTTCGGAGGTCTTGGTAATAATATTTTCAATCCTGCTCTTGTAGGACGTGTATTTCTTCTTATCTCATTTCCTACTGCAATGACTTCATGGCCATTGCCCGGACAGTGGTCATCATATCTTGATGCTACTACTGGAGCGACACCGCTTGCCCTTATCGCGGCAGGACAGGAAGCGGGATATTCTCCGATGGATATGTTTTTCGGTTCGATGAACGGTTCTTTAGGTGAGGTTTCTGCCATTGCTCTTTTGCTTGGTTTTGCTTATATGCTTATAAGAAAGATCATTACATGGCATATTCCTGTTGCTATCTTCGTAGTGGCTGCACTTATGTCGCTTATCTGCGGACTTAATCCTATCGAGCAGCTATTCTCGGGAGGTCTTATGCTTGGAGCTATCTTTATGGCTACAGACTATGTAAGTTCTCCAATGAATAAAAGAGGTATGATTATTTACGGAGCATTTATCGGTGCTCTTACGATACTGATAAGAAAATTCGGAGCATATCCGGAAGGTATGTCTTTCGCTATTCTTATTATGAATGCGTTTACTCCGTTAATTAATACTTATGTTAAACCAAAACGTTTCGGGGAGGTAGTGAAAAATGGCTAAGTTGAAATCTTCTTTTAAAAATATGATTATCTCTCTTACTGTTATCACTTGTTTGTCAGGTGCTATACTGGGAGCGGTAAATGAAGCGACAAGAGATGCTATCGCTGAATCAAAATTTCAGAAACAGCAAAAGTCAATTACCGATGTTGTAGCGGAATTCAATAATAATCCTCTTGATGAACAGTGGACTGTTGATCTTGCCGACGGAACTCAGGCTGTGATCTTTCCTGCCAAACTTAACGGCGAACCTGTAGGGGCTGCAGTGCAGGCACAGGTAAAAGCAGGTTTCAGCGGACCTATCACAGTTATGGTAGGGTTTGATAAAGAAGGTAATATCGTGAATTATTCCGTATTGTCTCATACTGAGACTCCGGGTCTTGGTTCTAAGATGCCTTTCTGGTTTAAGAATCAGAGCAGTATCCTTGGCAAAAATCCGGGAGTGAACAATCTTACCGTTAAGAAAGACGGAGGAGAGGTTGATGCCATTACGGCAGCTACAATTTCTTCAAGAGCATTTCTTAATGCCGTGGCAAATGCATATAATGCTTATATGGATAATGCTGATGCTCAGAGCGGTGCTACATCTCAGTCAAAAGAATAAGAAGTCTCTAATTATTAATATGAAAGGTGAATTGATATGAGTAAAATTAAAATTCTTACAAATGGAATTATAAAAGATAATCCGGTATTCGTATTACTTTTAGGGATGTGTCCTACTCTTGGTACGACAACTTCTGCAATCAATGGTATGAGTATGGGACTTGCTACAATGTTCGTACTTCTGTGTTCTAATGTGGTGATTTCTTTTCTGAAAAATGTTATTCCAGATAAAGTGCATATTCCTGCATATATCGTTATTATCGCGACATTCGTGACTGTTGTTCAGATGTTTATGGAAGGTTACCTGCCTGCATTATATGAAACACTTGGTCTGTTTATCCCTCTTATCGTGGTAAACTGTATCGTTCTCGGACGTGCAGAATCTTTTGCGGCAAAAAATAATCCTTTTGATTCTTTGCTTGACGGTGTCGGTATCGGTCTTGGTTTTACACTTGCTCTTACTTTGCTTGGAGCTTGCCGTGAATTCCTTGGCTCAGGAAGTATCTTCAATTTAAGAATATTCCCTGAAGAAAACGGTGCGTTAGTGTTCGTTCTTGCACCGGGTGCGTTTATCGCCCTTGGTTATCTAATCGCTATTGTAAATAAACTAAAAACAAAATAACAGGTCATGGCATATTTAATGATGATTATTGCTGCAATATTCGTTAATAATATTGTATTATCTCAGTTTCTGGGAATCTGTCCTTTTTTAGGTGTATCTAAGAAAATAGAAACTGCTTTGGGAATGGGTATGGCCGTAACTTTTGTAATGACAATCGCTACAATCGTAACATTTCTTATACAGATATGGGTTCTTCAGCCTCTTAATATAGGTTACCTTCAGACTATATCTTTTATTCTTGTAATCGCATCGCTTGTACAGATGGTAGAAATCATTCTGAAAAAGGTTTCTCCTTCTCTTTATCAGGCTCTTGGGGTTTTCCTTCCTCTTATTACAACTAACTGTGCTATTTTAGGGGTTGCGATTCTTGTAATCACAAAAGAATTTACACTTATACAGTCGGTTGTTTATGCAATTGCTACTGCAATCGGGTTTACTCTTGCTCTTGTGCTTTTCGCAGGTATCAGAGAGCAGCTTGAACTTTCTGTTGTTCCTAAAGGGATGAAAGGTGTGCCTATCGCTCTTATTGTGGCCGGACTTCTTGCTATGGCATTTATGGGATTCTCAGGAATCGCATAAAAAGAAACTGCATAAAAAGAAACAGCAAACAAACAGTACAAATAAAGCTTATCTTAGAAATATGTATCAGGCCTGATTGACAGAGAGGACTGCATGCTGAAAATAAGAATAGCTAAATACGGGTTAAAGATTCTGGAATATAGATCCCTGATTACGGATTAGAGATTCCTTATTCTTGAGTACAGATTACGGATTCCAGATTATTGAGTACTGATTCTTTACTACTCATTACTGATTATAAAATATTTCTCAATACGATATGATCAGTATTAAAACAAAGACTTTGAAAAGTCAATAGATTAAAGATATAATTTATATGAATCTATAAAACAAAAAAAGGGCTTCCCTGTAAGGAAGTCCTTTTTTTGTTATCTCTTCAATATGAATATTATAGAAATAATATAAGAAAATGAAACATTATATTTCTCTCATACAATGAAATGCGCGATAAGAAAGAAAAATCATTTCTTATGATGCTTTTCTTGTTTTTCCTGTCTTTTTCTGAACTGCATTCTTACAGAACTGCCGATCTTTTTGAATAAAGAAAAAGCAATCTGAGCAATCGTGTATACATTGAATGTTTCATTAATCACATCATGCACCATCTCTCTGCTTGTTTTTACAAGATGATTCTGTGTGAATTCCAGTTCAAGCTGAGTTCTTGCAATCTCAAGAGTCAGGTCTGCGGTGTTCTTGATATTATTTCTGTTAGTTTTCATATCGGGTAAGTTTTATCTATAATACAGTATGAAGAATTATTTCAGAGGAAAATGAGCAGATCATTCATCTATGTCATCAAGAAAATATTTAGAGAATGTTTTAATAACAGTATCTGTAATGATTTTCTTTCTTAACAGAATGAAGATGATCCATACTATGATATTTATTCCGGAAGAGAATAAAAATCCCCATACAATATTACCGGTTAATTCACCAATGAAATAAGCCAGTGCGAAAGTTAAAAGAAGGACAATAAAGCTGAACATTACCAAAGAAACAATGATCACCAACATTATAGTCAGGAATTGAGAACTTTTATCTATTCCCTTTAATGTCAGCAATCTTCTTTTTAATGCGATAAATTTATTTACGTCTTTAACAATGCTGTGATAATCCTCTGAAACAGTGTTTTTCATAGTATTATTATTTTATTTGTTATACAAATGATTGTCTAATTATCATCCGCAACACCAGGGTTAAAACCCTTTAGATCATCATCTTCGTCATGGTGAACAGTAACATTGATGCCATGTTCGTTCAGAAATTGTTTTAGTTTCCATTTAGCTTTGTCACTTGAGTCATGAGCTAAATCTATTATTTTGTGACGAGTTGCGCTTCCTTTATCGGGAGCCATCATCAAACCAATAACAGCACCTGTAATAGCTCCTCCTGCAAAAGCTATCAATAAACTTAAGTTTTTCATAATTTCTTGCCGTTTAAGTTTTACATTAAGCAATAATCATCCTTCTTCGGAATCTCCGTGCTTACTATAAAGAACAATAGTGATATTTATTTGGTTTTTGATTATATGTAATTTATTATTTATTAGAAAATATGTTGCGAAGCATAACTTCCTGTATTTTAATAAAATTGAATTATATCATATATTTTCATCTTCATTTGTTCTATATATAACAATGGTAAACAAATGATTGTTCCGGCAACGGTATGCCTTAGTTATTATGAAATTATAAATAATCTGATGTATAACGTTAAAGTGATGATTCTTGATTAATTTTGCCATTGAAATATCATAAACAGGTATTGATAAGATATAATAAGAAATACGAGCAAGTATAATCTTTAATAAACACAATGAACTCTGATAATAATATATTTATAAAAGGCGCCCGCGTAAATAATCTTAAGAATATTGATATTGAGATTCCGCGAGAGAAATTTGTTGTAATTACCGGTCTTTCCGGTTCCGGCAAATCATCGCTTGCCTTTGACACCCTTTATGCGGAAGGACAGCGAAGATATGTTGAATCTCTTTCATCATATGCACGCCAGTTCCTGGGCAGAATGAGTAAGCCGGAATGTGATTTTATACATGGTATTCCACCTGCAATCGCTATAGAACAGAAAGTAACGGTGAAAAGTCCACGTTCAACTGTCGGAACTTCTACAGAGATTTATGATTATCTGCGAATGCTTTTTGCTCGCATTGGAAAGACTTATTCTCCGTTATCAGGAAATCTTGTAAAAAAACATACTACTGAGGATGTAATAAATACGATACTTACTTATCCTGAAAGAACGAAGCTTGCCATTCTTATTCCGGTCACAGTTCCTTCCGGTCGTACTCTTGAACAACAGCTGGAGATACTACTTAAATCAGGTTTCAACAGACTAGAGATAAACGGAGAGTTCGAAAGGATAGAGGATATTCTTAAAAGTGAAACTCCCGTAAGTGCCGATAATATGTTTCTTGTTGTCGACCGTTTAAGCGTTTCTTCTTCAAATGATACGATAAGTCGTATGACTGATTCTATAGAAGCAGCCTTTTATGAAGGTAATAACAGTTGTATCGTGAAATTCTATACTCCTGAAGGAGATAAATCAATTATATTTTCCAAAAGATTTGAAGCTGACGGCATGACATTTACCGAACCTAATGATATGATGTTCAGTTTCAACAGCCCTGTCGGAGCATGTCCTACATGTGAAGGTTTCGGAAAAGTACTCGGTATCGATGAAGAACTTGTAATTCCCAATAAAGCACTTTCTGTTTATGATGATTGTGTGGTATGCTGGAAAGGTGAAAAAATGAGCGAATGGAAAAAGCATCTCATTTATAATGCCTCAAAATGTGATTTCCCTATTCACCGCCCATATTATCAGCTGTCAGATAAGGAAAAAGATATGTTATGGAACGGAACGAGATATTTTGAAGGAATAAATGATTTCTTCAGAATGGTTTCGGAAAATCAATATAAGATTCAATACAGAGTAATGCTTGCGCGTTACCGCGGAAAAACAATTTGTCCCACTTGTAAAGGTAACAGACTTAAAAAAGAAGCTGACTATGTAAAAATAGGAGGACTTACTATAAGCGAACTTGTTGTAATGCCTATTTCGGAACTGAAGATATTTTTTGAGAATCTTCAGCTTTCTGAATCTGAACAGCAGATTGCCAAAAGACTTCTTACGGAAATAACAAGCAGAATACAGTTTCTTTTGGATGTCGGACTGGGATATCTTACTCTTAACCGACTTTCTTCCACACTTTCAGGCGGAGAGAGTCAGAGAATAAATCTTGCAACATCACTGGGAAGTTCTCTTGTCGGATCACTTTATATCCTTGATGAACCAAGTATCGGACTTCATTCCAAAGATACCCAGCTTCTTATAAATGTACTGAAGAACCTGAGAGACCTTGGCAATACGGTAATCGTCGTAGAGCATGACGAAGAGATAATCCGTTCTGCAGATTATATAATAGATATCGGTCCTGAAGCCGGAAGGCTGGGAGGCGAAGTGGTATATCAGGGAGATTTATCAAAACTTGATAAAGCATCAGCAAGTTATACCGTAAAATATCTGACCGGAGAAGAGAAAATAGAAGTTCCTGCAAAAAGAAGAAAATGGAACAATTATATAAAAGTTATAGGAGCTGCTCAGAATAATCTGAAAGGAATAGACGTTACATTCCCTTTAAATGTGATGACTGTGGTTACCGGTGTTTCCGGTTCCGGAAAATCATCTCTTATAAGAGATATTTTTTACAAAGGACTTAACCGTTATTACGGCGAAGCCGGTGATGCTCCGGGGACATTCCTTCGTTTTGAAGGAGATATGAAGATGGTCAGCTCTATCAACTTTGTTGATCAGAATCCGATAGGAAAATCCTCAAGATCTAATCCTGCAACTTATCTTAAAGCCTATGATGAGATAAGAAAGCTTTTTGCAGAACAGCAACTTGCCAAACAGATGGGAATGACAGCTGCTTATTTCTCATTTAATACAGATGGCGGACGATGTGAAGAATGTAAAGGAGAGGGAAAAATAACTGTTGAAATGCAGTTTATGGCCGATCTTGAACTTGAATGTGAAGCATGTCACGGTAAACGTTTCAAACAGGAAGTTCTTGATGTGGAATATATGGGCAAGAATATCAATGATGTTCTTGATATGACGATAAATCAGGCAATAGAGTTCTTTTCTCAGAATCCTGGTTCTCAGCAGAAGAAGATTGTAAAACGACTCCTTCCTCTTCAGCAGGTAGGGCTTGGATATATTAAACTTGGCCAATCCTCTTCAACTCTTTCGGGAGGAGAAAATCAAAGAGTGAAACTTGCTTATTTCCTGAGTAATGAATCGGCGAAACCTTCGATTTTCGTATTTGACGAACCTACAACAGGACTTCATTTTCATGATATTAAGACTCTTCTTAAATCTTTCAATGCATTGATAGATAAAGGTCACACGGTAGTTATTATCGAACATAATATAGATGTGGCAAAATGCGCAGACTATATAATTGACCTGGGACCTGACGGAGGAGATAAAGGCGGACATCTTGTAGCAGAAGGAACTCCGGAAGAAGTCGCGGCAAGTAAAGAGTCATTTACTGGGCCTTATATTGCTGAAAAGCTTAATGAACAGGCAAAATAAAAAACATATAATATAAAAGAAACCATACTGCTGTAATTCAAAAGGCGGTATGGTTTCTTTGTTTATATAAACATCTCTTTTTATATAATTCTTTGTATTATGAAGTTCTCCGGGCTAAAGAAAAAAACGGTTAAGATCGTTGATAAGATCACAGGCTTCAGCAGAAAGGCATTCAGTCAAAAAAATATCCCGGCTGATTTTTATAAAAACATCACCAGTATTTATCCAGCTCATATGTGAATTTAACGCCAATTCCCGTATAAGAATATTTATGAAAACTAACGAATGCCGCAATATTGAAAATATAATTTCCCACACCGTAACCGACTTCAGTATATGACGGTTTTGAACTTGAGAAAAGCTGACTGAAATATATTCTCTCCGAAAGCACAAGTTTTGAAAGAAACCTGAAACGATAGAATAAAAAGAAAGGCGTGTCATACATGGCATGTATCTGCATATATTCCGGAGATGAATAATACCACTTTGAATCAAGAATATTAAAAACCCCTCCCATATTATCGTTCCATGTAGAAGGATAATTACTTCGCTGAAAATTGTTGAATCGTACGAAATATTCATCTTCCTGATTCATAAAACGTCCCAAACCGATACGATAGCTTAGAAATGAGAGATTGAACAGAGGAATCTTCTGATGCATATCCACTTCGAACCTGTCGAAACTACTGTTGGAATTCATAACACCTTTTATTCCGCGTGCATATTCAATAGAGAAAATAGGAGATTTGGTATCAAGATATTCTTTTCTTTTTCCTATGAATCTGTAAGGCTGAAAAGGAATGAAAGTAAGCCTTACAAAAGGAATAAAATCGGCATAATTCTTTCCCACAAGAGGTTTCTCTTCTCCTTTGCTTACCGAGATGTTTTTTTCCGGAACATGGATGTTATATTCGGCTCCGATATTGAATATCATACCGTTAAACATTTCCCGTGAAACTTTTACCTCAAACTGAAAATCGCGGTAATAATCAATGTCAAGATCCTTAAAATCATATTTGGTGGAATCAAGGCGGTGATTCACCTCATTTATAAATTTAGAATTAAAACCTTTGTTGCCGCTTCTGAAATTTATAGAAAACATTCCCATTCGTTTAGGATGGAAAAGAAAATTGTTGTTTATTCCGTAAAACAGTTCTTTACTTTTAATGGCATATCCGACCTCCGGCTTTATATCAATGAGAGTTCCATTATTAAAATAACGTGTATAAGAAATTCTCTGTCTGAACACAACACCGTTGGTAGGAGAATATCCCACAAGAGCCGGATTAAGAATACCGTGATATTTCCACTGGAATTTTTCTTTCTTTAATGTGGTATTGTTAATTATAAAATCCTGAATCCTTTTATTTGAAAGAAACGGAACGGAATCGGCTTTGTTGACATGTAAAGAATCACTTATTCTTTTATCTTCGATAAGGCATACTTCATCATAAGAAAGAGGCTTTTCCCGGTAATATACCCAGAACTTGTCATCTGAAATATGTCTTACACTATCCTTATTGTATTTTATAGTCTTATCAAGAGACGACTTATTGAACGGAAGACTCAGATTATAAGCCATATCTATCTTATCATAAAGATAAGTACAATGATAAGTGTATTCCGATCTGTTGTTTACAATATTGTATTTGAGCTTTATTATACTTTTCTGAGGAAGCATAACAGTCCTTATGTTGCTTCCGAACTCAATATACAGTTCGAAGTTTGAAAAATTGAGTTTTCCTTTGGTATTGATAGCCGCAACTACCGGATGCAATTTGTTGACATACAGTTCACCTTCTACAAGTTTAAGATGCTTGAAAACTGGTGTATATTTTATTATATGGCAACCTGCTTTATTTATCACCGTATCTCCGATATGCTTATAAATATATTTGTTTACGGCATCACTATTGCCGGGAATAATATATTTATTTTCTCCGTTACTTTTTTTATAGATATTAATGTCCAGGAGAGATGTTATATCTTCCTGAAGAGTAAATGCATTGTTTATGGAACTGTTGACGGCAATAGGTGTGATGGTATAATTATCAGGTGCCGTATAATTGATTTTATTAAGAATTTCAAAAACACTGCACTCTTCCTTTTTTGAAAAAGGAAACAAATCGGGAACCATCCAGAATAAAAAATTACTCTGAATAATCTCAGTATTTCCTTTTACATACACCTCTCCCTCAAAACCGTCGATCGCTCTTACATATGCCTTTGAATATTTTGTTATCAAATCTATAACCGAGTCTACGTTCAGTTTTGTTTCATCCTCTTTTTTACTTGCGGTACAGAGATCTTTTACTTCACTCAAAACGCTTTCTTCTGCGAATTCTCCTGATGAAGCAACATGCTCTGTTTTTTGATTTACGGTGTTTTCCGAAGCAGATTTTTCCGGTATTTCCGGATTCAGGGAATGTAATGATAATGAATAAAAGAAAATGATAAACAATATGATGTATCTCAGATATATTATCATTAATGCCTTATTAAATAATATCATGTATTGAAGTAAAAATAAGGAATAATACTAATATAAGCAGGTTCTTTTAAAAAGAAAAAAAAATTGTTCTTCTAAGATTTAACTCTTTTAACCATGAAAAAATAAACATAAGTGACTTTCATGAAGTTTTAACATTAGAATTTTGAAAACATTTCTTTTTTAAAAGTTTTGATTAATAACTTAAACAATTGACTTATGAAAAAAACAAAGAACGCAATTTTGTTTATGATGCTTTTTCTGTTCTCTGTAGCAGCATGGGCTAATAAACCTAATATCAGAATCCTGGCTACCGGAGGAACAATTGCGGGAACAGGCGAATCTGCAACAAAAACAAATTATACGGCAGGTCAGGTAGCGATTGGTGCTTTATTGGCAGCAGTTCCGGAAATAGAAGAAATTGCCAATGTCGAGGGGGAACAGATCGTAAGAATAGGATCTCAGGACATGAATGATGAGGTATGGCTTACTCTTGCTCACAGAATCAATGAATTGTTATCCAGAGGAGATGTCGACGGCATAGTGATCACTCACGGAACCGATACTATGGAAGAAACAGCATACTTCCTTAACCTAACCGTAAAAAGCGATAAGCCGGTAGTGCTTGTAGGTGCGATGCGTCCTTCTACAGCTTTAAGTGCTGACGGTCCGCTGAATCTTTACAACGCTGTTGTTGTGGCATCTTCAAAAGAATCTAAAGGAAAAGGTGTTATGGTAGCTATGAATGGTATCGTTCTTGGTGCACACAGTGTTCAGAAAATGAATACTGTTGATGTTCAGACTTTCCAGGCCCCTAACTCAGGCGCTCTAGGTTATGTAATCAACGGTAAAGTGGTTTATAACGACGTAACTCTTAAAAAACACACTACTCAGTCTGTATTTGACGTGAAAGACGTTAAAAAGCTTCCTCGCGTAGGTATAGTCTACAGTTATTCAAATGTGGAACCAACAGCTCTTACAGCTCTTGTGACTTCAGGATACAAAGGTGTTATTCATGCCGGTGTAGGTAACGGTAATATTCATAAAAATATGATGCAACCGCTTATCAATGCAAGTATGAACGGAATCCGTATCGTTCGTTCTTCAAGAGTTCCTACAGGTCCTACAACGCTTGACAATGAGGTTGATGATGCAAAATATCATTTTATCGCTTCTCAGGAACTAAATCCTCAGAAATCAAGAATATTGTTGATGCTGGCACTGCTTAAGACAAAAGACTGGAAGCAGATCCAACAGTACTTTGATGAATATTAAAAACCGAAACTATGAAAAAAATATTATTGATTATAGCAATCTTTCTTGCTCCGCTGATAATGAAAGCTCAGCAGAACATTTACACAAATGATCCTACTCTGCTTGAAGAAATCACCGGTCTGATTAAGAAAAGCGATAAATTCAATCTTTATCTTAATATGCACACTTCTCTTAACGCGAAATGGATTGAACATCAAGGTTTCGATCATGCATATTTTAAGATGGACCAGTTACGAATTGAAGCACGTGGTAATCTTAACAGCTGGATGTATTATCGATGGAGACAACGTCTGAACAGAAGTAATGACGGCGGTGGAGCACTTGATAATCTTCCTAAATCTATTGATTATGCAGCAGTAGGTTTCCGTCCAAGTTCTAAATTCTCAATCTTCATAGGTAAACAATGTGCCGCTTACGGTGGATTTGAGTTTGACCTTAATCCGATTGAAATTTATGAATATAGTGATATGGTTGAGTATATGGACAATTTCCTAACAGGTGTGAATTTCATATATAATATAAGTTCAAGTCAGGAACTTTGTCTTCAGATTCTGGATTCAAGAAACTATTCTTTTGAAAGAACATATGGAAATCTTCCTTCTTATGTACGTGATACAAAATGTCCTTTGCTTTATACCTTAAACTGGAACGGTAGTTTCCTTGAAGATATGCTTAAATTCCGCTGGTCTGCATCTCTTATGCAGGAAGCAAGAAGTCAGAACATGGCTTACTTCGCGGCAGGTAATGAAATAAATATAGATAAAGTGAATGCTTTTGTCGATGTTATGTATGCACGTCAGGGTATTGACCGTAAAGGTATCATTACTGAAATTATTAATAGTGATCTTGGAAACCGTACCGATTATACTGCTCTCGGAGCTGATTATCTGTCAGTTGTTGCAAAACTTAACTACAGATTTGAGCCGCGCTGGAATTTCTTTGTAAAAGGTATGTATGAAACAGCCGGTCTTTACAAACATAATGAAGACAGAGCAAAAGGCAGATACCGCACTTCATGGGGTTATCTTGCCGGTATAGAGTATTATCCGACAAAAACCAATCTTCACTTCTTTCTTACTTTCATAGGCAGAACTTATGACTATAACTTCAGAGGTAAAGAACTTGGATGGAGGAACTATAACACTCAGCAAATTACAACAGGATTTATTTATCAGCTTCCTATGTTCTGATGTTTACTCCGATAGTTTAAAAAGTAATTGATAATCAATACTTTTTAAAATATGAATAAAAATAAAATTATAATTTTTCTTTTGCTGGGATTTATATTTCCGACAGCGGAAATATATTCCCAGCAAAAGGATTTAAATACCGCGAGAATCTATTTCCTGAATAACGAAGAATCGGAATTCGGAAAATATTTTCATAATATCAACAGTAATCTGCTGCATTCTCCCGGTGTACCCAATTTTATCCTTGCTTCCAAAAATAGCAATGTTATTTTTGGACTCGGAGGTTATGTGATGTTCAACTGTTCTTATGATTTTGGAGGAGTATGTAATAGTGCCAGTTTTTTCACGGCTGATATCTATGTCCCCAATAAAGGCAATCCGCGCAATAAACTGCAGATGAATGCCAATTCGAGCAGGATATTTGCAAAGATGATGATAGACACCAAATCACTGGGAATGTTTACAACATATGTTGAAGGCGATTTCATGGGATCGGGCAATGCCTTTCGTCTGCGTCAGGCTTATGTCTCATTCGTAGGTCTTACCATAGGACAGACTAAAAGCAATTTTGTAGACCTTCGTTCTCTGGCACCGGCACTTGATCAGAACCTCAGCTCTGCCTCAGGAGCACAGAGAAATCCTCTTATAAAATATGAACTTAGTATCACCAAAACCATAAAAAGCTCTCTGAGTATTGAATATCCCACTTATTCGGCTTCATATGGCTCAGAAAACAGCAGTGCACCGATTATAATGCCGGATATTCCGTTTTACATAGAATATGACACTAAACCGGTTCATATAAGAGCCTCAGCCATACTTCGTAATATGGCATATAAGGATCTTATTGACAATGATTTCAGATCCAGACTTGGCTACGGTTTTAAACTGAGTGGTCATGCTGCCTTATTTCCGGCTCTGGAACTGCTTGCGAATGCCAGTTACGGTAAGGGTATCAGCTCATATATTGTAGACATATCGAATTCAGGTCTTGCACTTGTGTCAAAAGATAAATCAGGAAAGATGTTTGCTCCCGAAACTGTAGCACTTTATGCCGGATTTAAAATTGACTATACTAAAAAACTTTATAGTGGTATAAGCGGCGGATATATAAGGGTTAATTTACCTGATTATTTTGACGGAATTTCAACAAAACCACGCGATGATTTTTATAATTATGGGTTTAACGTATGTGCTAATCTGATATGGAAAATACTGCCATCCTGTATCTGGGGTATCGAGTATCTGTATGGCGAACGTGTAAACTATTCAAAGGAAAAAGGTCACAGCAACAGGGTTTCCACTATAATAAAATATAGCTTCTGAGCTGATTGCTGAAAAATATCTGCGAATAATCAATGACCCGAAATGAATAAGATAGAGCACTTATAATTTGGTGAACGTTGAATTTAAATGTATAGTGTTGATTAAAAGCGATTATTATGGATAATAACAGTTGCGGATTCCTTCCAAAGGATAAAATGGATGAGAGAGATTTAAGAATACTTGAATTTCTAAATACTACATGGTTTAGAGGATCACTTACTTTTCTTATAATTATAGATGTAGGAGCCGTCGTACTCAACAGTATTACCAATCTTCACAGATACGACCCTATATTGTATACGATCAGTTTTATTTCAGCACTGATTTTTACTCTTGAATATATATTAAGACTGATTTCCGCACCGGCCATTTGTGATTTTGATCCAAGGGAAGAAGAGACAAAAAAGCATTACCGTTTACGTGCCCGTGTATTATATTTTGTTTCTTTTCTGGGTATTGTCGATCTTATATCCATATCTCCCTTTGTAGCGTCATTTTTCTCTGATGACTTTTTCGTCAGAGATCTTATTGACCTGGGCCGTGTCGTACTTATTTTTAAATTGCTACGCTATTCCCATACATACAGAATGATAAAAGATGTCGTCAGAGCTGTAAGGTATGAGCTTTTAATAGCTATAATGTTGTCTTCTATCATTGTCAGCTTCTCCGGTATACTTATATACTACATTGAAAGAGGAGCTCAACCGGAAAAATTCACTAATGTAGGTGAGGGCTTCTGGTGGTCAATCATTACTTACACAACTGTCGGCTACGGTGATGTTGTTCCGATTACACCTCTGGGTAAGTTCCTTGCCGGCTTTATCGCGGTGATCGGTATCGTGACGCTTATGCTTCCGACCGGTATCCTGTCTAGTGCTCTGTTGAATAAGCTCCAGCAGGAGAACGCGAAAAAAATAAAAGAAGAAGAGGAAAAAAACAAAAATTCGCAAACTCCTACACCCGGCTGATTATCTATTCTTATTAACCTCTTATAAATAGCTCCAATATTAAGATCGGGCAAAACAATATCCTTTATTTAATGTTTTAATTCCAAAGGGAGAGAGCTCTGTATGCAATTTCCCGGATATAATATTGACTGAAAAGGAAAAGTATAGTAAATGAGAAAAGCAGGATCAGAGGGGAGATGGAAAATAAATATCATCTTTTTAATCTTAATAATTTTTACAGCAGGATTTTACTCCTGCAGTTCTCAGAAAGAGAATATGGCGCACACTACTGCGCAAAACTTTCTGGGTGCCTTGCAGAGTCAGGACATGGAAGCCATGAGAATCTATTATCCTGATATCGATAATATAGAAGTGTTTTATGCTTGCGACACATTTGTGATTGAGAATATCAATCCCCTGGCTGAAAACGGTTATCTTGTGCATGCCTCTAACTTCTATATGAATGACTCTCGCGACCTTGTAATAAAAGAAGTAATTCTTTTTATATATCCCGACGACTATAATGCCGTAAGTGTAAATATCAATAATAATACAGGTTTTTATATTACAGACAGTTACGGTCTGTGCTCATGGAAGAATTATCCGCATTATCTTTTTGCTCAGAATACGGGATGCATAAACGATAAACTTATACTGACAGACCAGCAGGCCGTTCATCGTCTAAGAGTTGCCAAAGACCTGTTGTTCTATTTTTCAAAGAAGATGCACAATGATATGGAAAACAGTATAGTAGTTACTGATAAGACTCTTCTGGCAAAAGATTTCAACAGTGCCAAAGGCTGTGCCACTGTTATCAATAATTCTGAATTCACTCTTCCCGACCTTAAATATGTAATAGTCTATTATGATATAAATGATAAGAAAATAGGAGAGGATAATGGATGGGTAACGAAGGATATGTTTGCTGCCGGTGATACCATAAAATTTAATTTTGAAACAAATTTCAATAAAAAGGCAACAGATGCCACATTTCGGCTCGATTTCGATCTGGAACTTATACTTCAGTTCGTTATGAACGATGATATTTATAACGGAAGTGAATATATGGCTTTCATTTCGAAAAAACTGCCTGACATATAATCATATAAGTTATTATTGGCTCATGGAATTAAATATAGTTTAATTCCATTTTTTATGTCCGTAACCGGGGATTTTGTTTACCTGAGTCACGTTTCGTGAAACTGTACAGTTGTCATATTGTCATCGTACACTTTCCATATTGCCACCGTACGGTTGTAATATTACCACTGTACGGTTGTCTTGTTGCAACTTTATGGTGAACCCAAAAAGAAATACTATTTTTACATAATTGAATATTTATTCTATAAACGGATCTTAAAATTATTATAGATAATGTAAATATGAAGATTTATCGTCGAACTATAACAGGTGAGTATTGTTGTAGTCTATGTCATTGAGAATGTAATCTTGTCAGTATTTTTATCATTTTTATGCCATAAATGACTAAATAAATCTATAAAGCTGAAAATAAACTTTGGCATAAAGTTTGTTTAAGCAATAGTGTGCATTTTTTGAGAATATATTTACAACAATATAAACTAACTAAAAATAATAGATATGAAAATTAAACCATTAGCAGACAGAGTTCTTATCAAGCCTATGGCTGCCGAAGAAAAAACAATTGGAGGAATCATAATCCCTGATTCAGCAAAAGAAAAACCTTTACAGGGTGAAGTTGTGGCTGTTGGTAATGGAACCAAAGATGAAGAAATGATTTTGAAAGAAGGGGATACAGTTCTTTTTGGTAAATATGCCGGAACGGAATTGGATTTCGAAGGTGAAAAATACCTGATAATGCGTCAGTCTGACGTATTGGCTATTATCTGATTTTAACGTGAATAATAAAACATTTAATCATCCGGAAAAATAAAAAACAAAATGGCAAAAATTATAAAATTTAACACAGAAGCACGCGATTTACTTAAAGCCGGCGTAGATGAACTGGCTAATGCGGTTAAAGTAACACTTGGTCCTAAAGGACGTAATGTGATTCTTGAGAAAAAATTCGGAGCTCCCCATATTACTAAAGATGGTGTATCGGTTGCAAAAGATATCGAACTTGAAGATCCGTTCCAGAACATGGGCGCACAGCTTGTGAAAGAAGTTGCTTCTAAAACAGGAGATGATGCCGGTGACGGAACTACTACAGCTACTGTTCTTGCACAGAGCATCATTGCAGTCGGTATGAAGAATGTAACTGCAGGCGCAAATCCGATGGATCTTAAAAGAGGTATCGACAAAGCTGTTGTCGCTGTGGTTGAAAATATCAAAAACCAGGCTGTTGAAGTCGGTGACGATTATACTAAGATTGAAAATATCGCACGTATTTCTGCAAACAACGATGCTGAAATCGGTTCACTTATCGCTGAAGCGATGAAAAAAGTGAAAAAAGACGGTGTTATCACTGTTGAAGAAGCAAAAGGTACTCAGACTTATGTCGATGTGGTAGAAGGTATGCAGTTTGACAGAGGCTACCTTTCTCCTTATTTTGTAACAAATACTGAAAAAATGGAATGTGATCTTGACAATCCTTTCATTTTGATTTATGATAAAAAGATCTCTAATCTTAAAGATTTCTTACCAATTCTTGAGGCTACGGTACAGAATGGCCGTCCTTTACTTATTATCGCTGAGGATGTTGATTCAGAAGCTCTTGCTACTCTTGTAGTCAACCGTCTGAGAGGATCGCTTAAGATATGTGCTGTTAAAGCTCCGGGATTCGGAGACCGCAGAAAAGAGATGCTTCGTGATATCGCTGTACTTACAGGCGGTGTCGTAATATCGGAAGAAACAGGTCTTAACCTTGCAACAGCGACAATCGAAATGCTTGGTACGGCTGAAAAAGTTACAGTAAATAAAGAAAATACCATTATCGTAAACGGTGCAGGTTCTCACGATGAAATCCAGGAACGTGTAAATCAGATTAAAGCACAGATCGAAAGCTCTACATCTGATTATGATAAGGAAAAACTTCACGAACGTCTGGCTAAACTTGCTGGCGGTGTAGCAGTATTATATGTAGGTGCTCCATCTGAAGTTGAGATGAAAGAGAAAAAAGACCGTGTTGATGATGCATTGAGCGCTACAAAAGCAGCAATCCTTGAAGGTATTGTTCCCGGTGGTGGTGTGGCTTATATCAGAGCTATTCCTTCTCTGGAAGGCCTTAAAGGTGATAATGAAGATGAAACGACAGGTATTGAAATCATCAAACGTGCAATTGAAGAACCTATGCGTCAGATTGTTCTGAATGCCGGAAAAGAAGGTGCTGTGATCGTACAGAAAGTAAAAGAAGGAAGTGGTGATTTCGGATTCAATGCAAGAACCGATGTTTATGAAAACTTCTTTGCTACAGGTGTGATTGACCCGGCAAAAGTTACAAGAGTTGCTCTTGAGAACGCTGCTTCTATTTCGGGAATGTTCCTTACAACAGAATGTGTGATTTCTGATAAGAAAGAAGAACAACCTGCTCCTGCAATGCCTCAGGGTATGGGCGGAATGGGCGGTATGATGTAATTAAGATATACATACACAAAAAAAGCGATGAATATTCATCGCTTTTTTTATTTAAAATAAGAATTTAAATTCTGTTGTACTCTTAAAGGTAAAATTGTTTAATCGTAGTAATCCGATAATAAATTAATCTTTATGCTCTCAGAGCCTTATAAGATATCAGTATTATAACGTCTTAGTATTACTGATTTGTTTTTTAGATTCATCTTCAACAGAATTGGTTTCTTGTTGAGCTGCGCGGATATAACCGATTACTTCAGTGATTCCGTTAGTAAACTTATCGAAATCTTCTTTGTAAAGAAAAACTTTATGTTTTTCAAAGATTACTCCGTTTTCGCTGTCCTGATCAGTAGAGTTTACTCTTTTGCTTTCTGTGATAGCTAAGAATAATTCTCCGTTGCGGTTCTTCTTGACATCAAGATAATATATTCTTTTACCCGCTTTAATCACCTTTGAAAAGAATATATCTTTTTCTTTTCCACTGTTTAATTCCTTTCTCTTATTATCTTCCATGATGTATTAAAAATTCTTAGTTAAATATAAATTTTTTTGGCTATTTAAGAGTTATAAATATATCTTCTGTAAAAATAGATAAAAAATTACGAGATATGCAAATTATTTTGGAAAAAGAATGAAGAAGGTTTTATATGCACCAAAAAAGGGCTAAATTTGCAAGCTAAATAAATAGATTACATAAAAAACAATGGTTAATAGAATTCTAATAAGAATAAAAGTCGTACAGATAGTTTATTCATATTTAAAGGGTGATAAGGATTTAGTAAATTCTGAGAAAGAATTATTCTTTTCAATGGACAAAGCATATGATCTTTATCATTATCTTCTTTTGCTGATGATAGAGCTTACAGATGCTCAGAAACTTAAAATCGAAAACGCAAAAGGGAAGTACATGCCGACTCAGGAGGATTTGAATCCTAATATGAGACTTGCTGACAATCTTTTTATTGAATCCCTGAGGAATAACGTTCAGCTTGATGAGTATATTACAGCTCAGAAGCTGTCATGGGTTAACCATCAGAGCCTGGTAAAAAAGCTTCTTGAAGAGATTACTGCTTCAGAATTGTATGCTAAATATATCAGCGAGACTGAGGCGGGATATGATTCTGACAAAGAATTCTGGAGAAGCGCAATGAAAGATATTATTCTTAACAATGAACTGCTTTCCGATATTCTTGAAGATCAGAGTCTTTATTGGAATGATGATCTTGAAACCATCGGAACTTTCGTTATGAAGACTATCAGACGATTTACTGCCGAAGGTGGAACAAATGAACTTCTTCCTATGTATAAGGATAATTCTGATATACAGTTTGCGAAAACTCTTTTCAGAAATTCAGTACTTAAAGCGGAGGATTTCAGAAAACTTATCGATGAGAATGCCAAAAACTGGGAGCTTGAAAGAATCGCGTTCATGGATATCGTGATAATGATCGTTGCTCTTGCCGAAATCACAAGTTTTGAATCTATTCCGGTTAAAGTTTCACTTAACGAATATATCGAAATAGCTAAAAGCTACAGTACTCCTAAAAGCGGAAAATTCATCAATGGAATTCTTGATTCAATAGTTTCACAGATGAAAAAAAGCGGTGAACTTAATAAGCCATAATTTTGTTAGAAATATGAATAAAGCTCTTTTTTTTCTTAAAATTCACGAATAATAAGAAAAGATGGGTATATTTGTCTTTATTGATAAAAAAGTCAAAGTTTAATATAACAAATAATAATTATGTATTTAAGTAATCTATTTTTGCAGGTTCCCGCTAATGGAGGAATGATAAATATCGTATTTATCATCGCGATTGTTGCAATTTTTTACTTCTTTATGATTCGTCCGCAGACAAAACGTCAGAAAGAAATCAAAAAATTCAGAGAAGCTTTAAAACCGGGTGATAAGATCATTACAGCCGGAGGTATCTACGGTAGAATTAAAGAGGTAAGAGAAGATTCGTTCATCGTTTCTGTTTCAGAAAGCGTGACTATCAGAATTTCTAAAGATTCTGTTTATCAGAACGCAGGAGACTCTCAACAAAATCAACAAAAATAATTTAACATAATTCTTTGTGGTGAAACGAAATATAACACGGACATCATTAAGATATTTTGAGAAGAAGGTCAGATTACTTTTTGGAGCCAACAGGAACAAAGAGTTGTTGACCTTCTTCTTCTTTATTGTGCTATCCTTCTTATTCTGGATTCTTCAGTCCATGAATGAAGAATCGGAAAAGAGTTATTCTATTCCGCTGAAATTCAGTAATATTCCGGGAAGCGTGGTGCTTGATGAAAATGTCCCGGAAGATATCAAAGTGCGAATTAAAGACAAGGGGCTTATTCTTCTTAGTTACTCCATGAATAAGAAGTTTTCTCCTATAGAAGTTGATTTCAGTGTTCTTAATAATCAGAACGGAAAATATGTCGTTAATGAAGCTCTTTTGCTGTCTTCATTAAAAAAACAGCTTAAACTCTCATCTTCAATTCTGAGTTTTTCTCCACAACAGATGAATATGTCTTATACGACCCGGGTTAATAAAAAAGTGCCGGTAAGAATAAAAGGAGAAATAAGACCTCGTGTGCAGTCGAGAATAGCTGACGGTAAAATTTCAATCTCTCCGGATTCGGTTGAGGTATATGCCTCTCAGGCGGTAATAGATGATATAGATTATGTTTATACAGATTCTCTTCATATAACTGATATAGCGGATGATCTTACAAAGACGGTCGGTGTACAGAAGATAAAAGGAACAACAATAATACCGTCCAATGTTTCACTATATGTTCCTATTGAAGAGTATACAGAAAAGAGAGTTTCTTTACCTATTGAAGTGATCAATCTGCCTGATACATTAAATCTCCGCACGTTTCCTTCAAACATTCAGGTGAGTTTTTTTGTCGGTCTCAGCGATTTTAAATTTGCTGTGGCAGATTCTTTCAAAGTTGTGGTAGATTATCAGGAAATAAAAAACGCAGGCGGTCAGCGCGTTCCTTTGTCTTTGTCGTCTCATCCTAAGCATATCAATAACGTAAGGCTTACTCCAGACAGTATTGAATATATTATAGAAATCAAATAAACGATAAGTCGTATTATGTCTTTAAATATCGGAATTACCGGCGGAATAGGAGCCGGAAAGAGCTTTATATCCGGGATGCTGGAAGCTATGGGATATAAGGTTTATAATACTGACCTCATGGCTAAAAAGATAATGGCCGAATCAGCTGCAGTAAGAGAGTTTCTTATTGGAGAATTCGGCGAGGAGGTATATTCAGGCAGTGTCTTAAATAAAGAATACCTTGCCGGGAAAATATTCGGGAATCCTGTTTATCTTAAAAAAATCAATGCTTTTATTCATCCGCTTGTTTTAAACGACTTTAAGGAATGGTCGGCACGACAAAAAAGCAGGATATGTTTTATCGAGAGTGCGATACTTTATGAATCAGGTATTGACAAACATCTTGATAAGATTATCTCAGTTTCGGCAGATGAGGAGCTACGAATCAGAAGAGTAATGAATCGTGAAAAATGCTCCTTGCAGAAGGTACGAGAAAGAATAAATTCACAGATGTCGCAGGAACTGAAAGATGAAAAAAGCGATTATATCATATATAATAATGAGAGAGAATCACTTCTTGAACAGATAGATTATATATTGAAAAAAATAAGTACAATATAAATTATACTTAACATTTGATAAAGTAAATTTAATTTAGGCAAAAACAAATGTTTTGATAAAACATTGCTGTTATAATTTGAGTTACTTTATTTGTTACATTAAATGTTGAGTGTTACATTTGCGCACCGAATAAAAATAACATTAGTTAAAAAATAATAGTATGCTGAATAATATCTTATCAATTTCCGGAAAACCGGGATTGTTTAAACTTGTTTCAAGAGGAAGAAATATGCTTATCGTTGAAAATCTTACAACCGGAAAACGTATACCGGCTTATTCTCACGATAAAGTTATTTCTCTTGCTGATATCGCAATGTTTACAGATGAAGGAGAAACTCCTCTTTCAGAAGTTCTTAAATCAGTAAAAGAACTTGAAAATGGTGAAGTTGCAAAAGTTTCAGGTAAAGCAACAGCAGAAGACTTGAGAAAATGGTTTGCTCAGGTTCTTCCAAATTTCGACAGAGAAAGAGTTTATCCAAGCGATATCAAGAAACTTATCTCATGGTATAATCTTTTGATTGAAGCCGGAATAACAGACTTCTCTGTAGGCAAAGATGCTGAAGAAGTTGAAACTACAGAAGAATAATAAACTTAAAGTTATTATAAAACAAAAAGCGCTATGAGTAAAACCATAGCGCTTTTTGTGTTTTGAATTATATTGATAATTATGAAAAAGTCAGTTAGTAGAGAATTATATTATTGTCTGACTTTGGTTTAGTTGTTTCGATTGCCTCCTTCACCTCTTTGACCGCGTCCTTCACCGTTACCGCGTCGTTCGCCCTGTGGTCTGTCACGTCTTTCTTTTCTTTCCTTTTCCTGAATTTCCTGGAATTTTTTATACTGTTCTTCTGAAAGAATCTTTTTGTATTTAGCTTCTGTTTCAGTTCTTAGTTTTTCCATTTCTTTACGCATCTCTTCTCTGTCAGGTCTTTCAGACTGATTGTTATTATCACGTTCTTTTCTGGCTTTTTCCATTGTCTCTCTCTGCTCTTTTCTTACTGCCTGCATCTCTTTTACTTGTTTATCAGTAAGTTTAAGCTCTTTGATCATTTCCTGTGAAGGAAATTCAGGTTGCTTTCTTGTGTTATCTGTCTGTTCTGTTTTTTCTTTAGCCTTTACATTCTGTCTTGACTTAGTTGTTGTTGTTGCGTCCTGAGCTGAGATACCCATTGTAAATGCAATTGCTAAAGCTGAAAGAAGTAATTTTGTTTTCATAAGTGTGTAATTTTTTTGTAGTTAAAATATTTTTTTTGATTAAGTTTTTCCTTTTCGGATAATCGTCTTATTTATAAGTAAGTTTCTGTTATTAAGACTGATATATAAAGGAAAAGTTTAATGGTAAAATGAAGTTTCTTATAAAAAAGCGCTGTTTATGATAAAAAGCAGCGCTTTTTAATCTTATCATAAAGAATTATGATTTGAAATTTCTTTTAAAAAGATCCAAAATAGCATCTTTACTTTAAATATATAATATTACTGATATTATTTATTTTCTTTTTGACCGTCTTTAGTACCTCTTTTGCCATGAGATTTGCCTTTTTTGCCTTTTCTGTCTTTTTTCTGCATCTCTTCAAATTTCTTGTATTGCTCTTCAGAAAGGATTTTCTTGTATTTGGCATCCATTTCAGCTTTGTGGCTTTCTCTTTCTTTTCTGATTTCTTCTCTGTCCGGTTTAGCAGTCTGATTATCTTTATTGTTTTCTCTTTCTGCTCTCATCTTTTCTCTTGTCGCCTGCTGTTCTTTTCTGATTTCTTTCAATTCCTGTACCTGTTTGTCAGAAAGAGAAAGTTCTTTGATCATTTTTTCAGAAGGGAATTCACGCTGTTGTTTTTTTGTATTTTCAGTCTGTTCAGTTTTTACCTTTTTATCAGAGGCTGAATTCTGATTGTTTTGAGCTGATAAACCAATAGTAAGAGCTAAAGCAAAAGCTGAAAGGATTAATTTAGTTTTCATAAGTAGTATGTTTTTTTAATTCAATTATTAATAAATGATAGATTATTAATTATGAGACTATCATTTTGTTTTAAGTAAGTATTTGATATTTAGACTTATATAATTTCGAAAGGTTTAATTCCGGAAGTTTTTTTATTAAAAAAAGAATCTTGTAATTATATAAATCAGTTTATGGAAGTGGCTTTATAAGATATTCTTATTAATTTCTTTTTGCGTCTTTTCTTTTATCAGAACCTTTTTCTCCGTGAGGTTTTCCTTTTTTGCCTTTTCCTTCTTTTTTCTGCATTTCCTCGAATTTTTTGAACTGCTCTTCAGAAAGAACTTTTTTGTATTTGGCATTCATTTCCGCTTTGCGATTTTCTCTTTCTTTTCTGATCTCTTCTCTGTCGGGTTTAGCAGTCTGATTATCTTTATTATTTTCTATTTCTGATCTCATTTTTTCTCTTGCCTGCTGCTGTTCTTTTTTGATTTCTTTCATTTCCTGAACCTGTTTATCGGTAAGAGAAAGTTCTTTGATCATTTTTTCAGAAGGGAATTCGCGTTGTTGTCTTTTCACATTTTCAGTCTTTTCTGTTTTTACTTTCTTCTGTGAATCTGATGACTGATTGTTTTGAGCTGATAAACCTATAGTAAGTGCCAAAGCGAATGCTGAAAGGATTAATTTAGTTTTCATAAATAGTAAGTATTTTTTCTATAAATAATAAAATTGATTGATTAAGTCTGATACAATATATTGTAGTAAAAAAGTAATTATCGCGATAAATGATTTGTTATTAAGACCGTTAAACTTTCTGATGGTTTAACCGGGAATGAATTTTTTTTTCATTTCTTCTTCTGTAAAAAGATTTTGCAGTTGATTAAATCGATTATTTATACTGCTTTTTTATGTCTTGAATTTCCATTTCCGGTTACAATGAATTTAATAATCAATAAATTCAAATCACTTATAGGACAAGATAACTTTTAAATGGTTTAAATTACATAGATTTGTTTTTTGTTTTATTTGAATAAAATCTTATCAGTTATGTTACCTCCTCTTGCCGACAGAATACGACCAAAAAGTCTTGATGACTATATCGGACAACAGCATTTAGTGGGTCCGAACGGCGTTTTACGCAAAATGATAGAGTCAGGAAATATTTCTTCCTTTATATTGTGGGGACCTCCCGGAGTAGGCAAAACAACGCTTGCGAGAATAATCTCTAATCAGTTGGATCGGCCTTTTTACTCTCTCAGTGCTATACAATCGGGAGTAAAGGATGTAAGGGATGTGCTTGAAAGTGCCAAAAAGAATAGCTTTTTTGAAAAAAAGAGTCCTATACTGTTTATCGATGAGATACACAGATTCAGCAAAAATCAGCAGGATTCTCTGCTTGGTGCCGTAGAAAACGGATCCGTGATTTTAATAGGAGCAACGACAGAGAACCCTTCATTTGAAGTTATCCGTCCTTTATTGTCCAGATGTCAGGTTTATACATTAAAACCTCAGGAAGATACAGATCTTCTGAAACTGCTTGACAGAGCTCAGAAAGTTGATGAAAACCTTAAACAGCTTGATCTTGAAGTTGAGGAAACTAATGCTCTTTTTCGTTTTGCGGGAGGAGATGCAAGAAAGTTCCTTAATATAATAGATCTTATATGTTCGGCGCAGGACGGGAAAAAAGTGATAATCAATGATAAAGTCGTTGTTGATGCTCTTCAGGAAAATCCGATGGCTTATGATAAAGCCGGAGAAATGCATTATGATCTTATATCAGCATATATCAAATCAATAAGGGGAAGTGATCCGGATGCGGCTATCTATTATCTTGCAAGAATGATTGCAGGAGGGGAGGACCCGGGTTTTATTGCCAGACGACTTATTATTTCAGCTTCTGAAGATATCGGTCTTGCTAATCCCAATGCTTTACTTCTTGCCAATGCGACTTATGATTCGGTTATGAAGATTGGCTGGCCGGAGAGTCGTATTATTCTTGCTGAAACAACAATATATCTTGCAACATGCGATAAAAGCAATTCTGCCTACAGTGCGATAAATGATGCTCTTGCTCTTGTTCAGGAAACCGGAAATCTGCCTGTTCCGCTTCATTTAAGAAACGCGCCTACTAAACTTATGAAAGAAATAGGATATGGAGTGGATTATAAATATGCGCACAGCTATCAGAATAATTTTGTTAAACAGCAATTCCTGCCTGACAAAATAAAAGATGTTTCAATATGGCATGCTCAGAATAACAGATCTGAGAAAAAAATCTCCGAACATCTGAGTTCTTTATGGGGTGACAGATTCAGGAAAAATGAATAATAATAAGCCCTTTTTGCGGAAATTGTGCATTTTGTTTAAAAAATATGTATTTTATACTATTTATTTTAAGAATATAAGGGTATCTATTAGAATTTAATTTCTAATTTTGCCGAAGTTTGAAAGCATTTAGGTTGTATTTATAATAATCTGTTATGAAATTGCTTTTATAATTTACACTTTAATTAAATTCAAGGAGTATGAAAAAACATAATTTTTATGCAGGCCCATCTATTCTAAGTCCATATACGATTGAGGAGACTGCTAAGGCTGTTAATGATTTTGCGGGAACAGGATTATCGATTTTAGAGATCTCGCATAGAAGTAAACAGTTTATGTCTGTTATTGAAGAAGCGGAAGCTCTTATGAAAGAGTTACTGGAGATACCTGAAGGTTATGCAGTTCTTTTCCTTGGAGGCGGTGCAAGTATGCAGTTCTGCATGACCGCGTTTAATATGCTTGAAAATAAAGCGGCATTTCTGGAAACAGGTACCTGGGCTAAAAACGCAATCAAAGAAGCTAAATTCTTCGGTGATGCCGTTATCGTAGCTTCGTCAGCTGACAAAAATTTCTCTTATATACCTAAAGGTTTTACAATTCCTGATGATTGTGAGTATTTCCATTATACTTCTAACAATACTATTTACGGTACTCAGACATACGATACGCCGCAAGTCAAGATGCCTTTGATATGTGATATGTCGTCTGACTTCATGTCTCATCCTATTGATATCTCAAAATATGACGTTATTTATGCCGGAGCGCAGAAAAACCTTGGTCCTGCGGGTGTAACTATTGTCATCGTTAAAGAATCAGCATGTGGAAGAGTGACCCGTAAGATCCCTACAATGCTTGATTACAAAACTCATATCAGTAAAGATTCTATGTTCAATACACCTCCGGTATTGCCGATATATTCTTGTCTTATGACATTGAGATGGTATAAATCTCTTGGCGGTATCAAAGAAGTAGAAAAAATGAACATTGCTAAAGCGAAAGTATTATATGATGAAATAGACAGAAATAAATTGTTTGTAGGAACTGCTGTAAAAGAAGACAGATCACTTATGAACGTTTGTTTTGTTATGAATCCTGAATATAAAGATCTTGAAGCAGAATTCCTTGATTTTGCGACAACGAAAGGAATTGTGGGCATTAAAGGTCATCGTTCGGTAGGAGGATTCAGAGCTTCTATTTATAATGCCATGCCTATTGAGAGCGTAAATGCTCTTGTTGAAAGCATGCAGGAGTTTGAGAAATTACATTAATCGTAATCCGAAATATATCTCAATATTCTTTTCAAAGATATACGGATATCTGGAAAAGAATATTGAGATTTTTTTATTGAAGTTTATTATATATCTTATTTTATTGCTTAAATTTTAAAACCTGATGATATAACTTTTAGTTATAATTAATTAGATTTTTTAATTATACAATATTCTAAGATTGATGTAAACTCATTTAGTACAATAGAAAAATCATCTGTTTTTTTATGTCTCATAAAGCTGGAATTTTTGAGTTTTAAACAAAAAGATAAAAAACTGTTGCACAATTTTTTTTTCTGAAATAATTACTGAAGTCACTATTAACTAAATTTACCGAAATATGAGAGTATTAATTGCGACTGAGAAGCCTTTTGCAGCTTCTGCCGTTAATGAAATGAAAGTAATAATTGAAAAAGCAGGCGCAGAACCGGTATTGCTTGAAAAATATGAATCCAAAGATCAGCTTCTTGCTGCGGTTAAAGATGTAGATGCTTTAATTCTTAGAAGTGATATTATTGATTCTCAGGTAATAGAAGCTGCCAAAAATCTTAAAGTTATCGTAAGAGCAGGAGCGGGCTATGATAATATAGATCTGAAAGCTGCTTCAGAAAAGAATATCGTGGTAATGAATACTCCGGGTCAGAATGCTAATGCTGTTGCTGAACTTGTTTTCGGTATGCTTGTATTCATGGCAAGAAATAAATTCAACGGTACTACAGGCACTGAATTGAAAGGAAAAACTCTTGGAATCCATGCTTATGGTAATGTAGGCCGTAATGTGGCGAGAGTTGCAAAGGGCTTTGATATGATCGTTTATGCTTACGATCCTTTCCTTTCAGCAGAACAGATAAACGCAGAAGGCGTAATAGCTGTAAACAGCGTTGAAGAATTATACAAGGTATCTCAGTATGTTTCTCTTCACACTCCGGCTACTCCTGAAACTATCAATTCCATAGGATATAATCTTGTTTCTCTAATGCCGAAAGGTGCAACACTTATCAATACTGCACGTAAAGAGATAATTGATGAGCAGGGATTGTTCAAAGCAATGGCCGACAGACCTGATTTTGTATATGTTTCAGATATCAAACCATCAAATATTGAAGATTTTACATCTGCTTATCCTGACCGTTGTTTCTTTACTCCAAAGAAAATGGGAGCTCAGACAAAAGAAGCAAATACTAATGCAGGTCTGGCTGCGGCAAGCCAGTCTGTTGATTTTCTTAAGACTGGAAATCAAAAGTTCCGTGTTAATTGATTTAGTATTTTCTTAAAAATATAACCAAAGCGCTGTATTAAGAATCTTTCTTGATACGGCGCTTTTATTTTAAATTTAATAATCAGGAGTATTTATATAGCAAAGAAAATTCAGGGGATTATCATACGGTTAAAATTGAGTAATTAAAATATTATTTATATATATAATTTCTGATTCTGTATTTAACAAACATAAGAAAATTAATTACAAAAGTTAAAATAGGTATAAAAAACGGCTTGAAAAGGGCTGATTTGTTTTTAATTAATAAATATAATGGATATTTATTCTAAATAATACGACAATATTCTATATTTGCCATAATTAATGTTTATAACAACGTTAAAATGTTTTTATGCTTATTATTATTTAATAAATGACAATGTGATGATAGGAAATGATGTTAAAAAAATATTTAGTGACCAGGATTATATATCCCTGTGTTACTGGAATAATGAAGGTATTCCTCAGTATCTGAATAATACTTTCGATGAGACCTTTGGCCTTAACGGTAACTATTTGACAATTCAGGAATTCCGCAATCATATTGACGATTATTGTTACACAGAAGACCTGAACAAGCTTGATGCAATGATTAATAATTTAATCATAAATGAAGCTTCTTCACAGTCTATGGATTTAAGAATTCGTCTTGAATCGAAAACAAAGTGGCTGAAACTTCATATTTCAGAATATGAAAAAGGAATTCGTCTAATGGCAACCGATATAACGGAGGATAAGGAAACTTTGAGTAAAATGATGAGAAGAGAGAATCTTCTCAAAGACACCAATCAGAAACTATCCTCAAACATTACATTATCAGAGAGAGACAAAGATAATATTTCAAAGAATTCGGAGCTTATTGCGAAATGTCTTAAAGATTCCGAAATTTTTCCATGGGAATGTAACCTGAAAGAAGGGATTCTTAAAGTAAATTTCCAGCAAGGGGAAGATAACTCATTTATGCAGATGATGACAGAGTTCAGAATCGATCAGCTTCTTGAGATTATCAAAAATGAAGATATCGAAAAGATCCAGTTTGATAAGGCTAAAGAAAAAATCAACAACAATGAGCTTTTCTCGATTGATCTTCGTTTGAAAATTAACAATGAATACAAATGGTTTGAGATAAGAGCTGCTATCGCTCACAGAGGATCTGACGACAAGATGTCTGTTATCCGTGGTGTAGCGATAAATGTAAATGACAGAAAATCAAAAGAGCATTCTGTTGAGCAGGAAAAGTCAATGCTTCTTAAGTCGGATAAGTCAAAGAATGTTTACTACTCAAATCTTGTTCATGAGATAAGAACCCCGCTTCATGCGATTGTCGGTTTTTCAGATATAATAGCCTCCTCAGATGACAAAGAGGAGAGAATGAAATATCTTGAAGCTATCAGAGACAACAATGAAAAGCTTATGAATATCATTGAAGTGATTTCTGACGATAATGATTCTTATCATGAAAGCCGTCTTAACGAGTCTAGAATCTCTCTTTGGGAGTATATGGTGGAACGCCAGCAGATATATTCGATGAAAATCAACAGTCAGTCAAAGATTTTCTTCAATAATCAATATGATTCTTCTGTATATATCTTCGACAAAGAGAAAGTAACAGAAGTTATGGACAGCCTTCTTAAAACATCTCTTAAGATAAACAAAAGCGGAAATATTAATTTCGGATATGAAATCATCGACTCTAAGATTAAATTCTTTATAAAAGATAATGGTGACGGATTGTCAGAAGAACAGATTAAAGGTATTTTCGACCGTCCTGAGCGTGAAGATGATAACAGCGATTATATAGGCCTTTCGCTTTGCAAATCGCTTGTTTATATGATGAACGGCGAAATTGACGTGATCTCCTCAAAAGGACTTGGAACATGTTTCTATTTCATGATTCCTCTGAAAATGGAGAAAGCCAGTGCTCAGCCTGAACTACAGAGACAGAGACCGACATCAGTGACAAAAGGCGGTGATGAAAAACCAAAGATTCTTATTGCGGAAGATGTCATCTATAGTTTTCAGATGCTTAAAGCTATTCTGGAAGACAGATTCACAGTTCTCCATGCTGAAAACGGAGAGCAGGCGGTAGATATCTTTATGAAAGAAAAACCGGTCTTCATATTTATGGATATAAAGATGCCTTTAATGGATGGTATTGAAGCAACAAGACAGATCAGAGCTGTCGATCCTGTTGTCCCTATTGTTGTCCTTACTGCTTATGCCGTAAGATCACTAAAGAAACAGGCTTCAGAAGCAGGTTGTACTGATCTTCTTACAAAACCAAGTACAACAAGACAAATCAATTCAACGATTAAGAAACATTTGTTTCAGAGAAGATAAAATGTTTAAATTTGAAGATACGAACCGGACATTCAATGTTCTGTTCGTATCTTTTTTTGTTTTATATCACGGCGTTTATTTTACATGTAACATTTATTTTAAGAATCAAAATGACAAGAATAAAACCCTTTAAAGGAATAAGACCTGTAGAAGATCTGGCAGAAACATTATCTACACGGCCTTATGACGTCCTTTCATCTGAAGAAGCAAGAGCTGAGGCTCAGGGGATACCACATTCTTTATACAGAGTAATCAAACCGGAAATTGAGTTTGAACCGGGAACCGACGAACATGAACCTAAGGTTTATGAAAAAGCGGTTGAGAATTTTAATAAGTTCATGCAGCGGGGATGGCTCGTTCAGGATCCTGAAGAGTACTATTATATATATGCTCAGACTATGAACGGAAGAACACAATACGGTTTCGTGGTCGCTTCGAATGTAGAAGACTATATCAAAGGAAATATAAAAAAGCATGAACTGACACGTCCTGACAAGGAAGAAGACAGGATGAAGCATGTAAGAATCAATAATGCGAATATCGAACCGGTATTTCTTGCTTATCCTGACAGTGAAATCCTTGATAATATCCGCAAAGAAGCTATAAAAGAGGATCCTTTATATGATTTCACTTCATCTTACGGATTTATTCACAGATTCTGGATCATAAGAGACAGAGACATAATTATAAGAATAACAGAAGAATTCTCTAAGATCCCATCTCTTTATATTGCAGACGGTCATCACCGCACGGCAGCGGCAGCACGCGTAGGTATAGAAAAAGCTGAAAATAATCCGGCTCATACCGGTGAGGAAGAATATAACTTTTTTATGTCTGTGTGTTTTCCCGCGTCTCAGCTTAAGATTATGGATTATAACCGTGTCGTCAAAGATCTTAACGGACTTTCAGATGAAGAGTTTCTGGAAAAAATCAAAGCAAATTTTATTATCGAACCGAAAGGCGGAGAGATATACTCACCATCACATCTTCATAATTTATCCTTATATCTTTCCGGCTGTTGGTATTCGCTTACGGCAAAAGAAGGAACTTATGATGATAATGATCCTATAGGTGTACTGGATGTTACTATCTCTTCAAATCTTATTCTTGATGAAATTCTGGGAATAAAAAACCAGCGTACATCTCAGAGAATTGATTTTGTGGGAGGGCTTAGAGGTCTTAAGGAGCTCAGAAAAAGAGTTGATTCGGGAGAAATGAAACTCGCGATTGCTCTTTATCCTGTTTCTATGAAACAGCTTATAGATATCGCCGATACAGGCAATATAATGCCACCAAAGACGACTTGGTTTGAGCCGAAATTAAGATCAGGTCTTATCATTCATCGTCTTGACTGATTTTATCAGAAAATAAATAAAAGACATATGTAAACGACAGGAACAAAGTTCAGAATTTTATCTGCATCTTTAATAATATGTTATTTAATTTCGCGTTAAATTAATATCAGATAAAAAAAAGTATTTGTCTTTATGAAAAAATAATAACCGAAGATGCAACATATTTAAACTGTGTTGCATCTTTTATTTATAACCTGATTATTAATACTTTTGTATTTGATAAATTATGTTCCGCAAAGAAAATTTAGTAATAATAACTATATTGCCGTACATTGATGAAATTAAAAAGATGTCATAATTTTAAAGAGTGCTTCTTTCATTTCCATTTCAAATCAGATGCTTAATATTAGAATGTTAAACACAATACAGAATAATAAAACTATCACAATGAAAAAAAATGCTTTATTTTTAGCCTGCATGGGGACGACTCTTATTGGCCTTACTTCATGTCTTGGAGATGCTCAGAACATATATAGCGGGACTAATGCTTACGCTACTGTTGTTTCAATCGAAGCCGGAACAAATAATAAAATACTTCAGAAAGACTATGATGTATGTTTCTACTCTGTGGAAACTAATGCGGATACCAAACTTAATGTAGGCGACAGAGTTTTATTACAGACTTTTACCCTTGATCGCGACAATCAGCCGGCAAACGCAACGGGAGATATTACAAAACCAGGCGTTTTCACAGCTGTACAGCATCAGAGAATAACAACATCGAGCTGCAGACCCGCTACAGAAAATGATTTAACTATAATAAGCGATACACTTGCTTCGTTTTTTCACCCTACTATTACAAGAACAGTCCTTAATGACTATTATCTGACATTCAGAGGAACTGCCCTTAAGGATGTATCTAAAACATATGAACTTTACCAGGAGAAATCAGAAAGTGATACTCTTATATATACATTTAAAACAGTATATACATATACTCCGGGAAATGATGTGTCGGATGAGCTTACTGTCTTTTATAGAAGTTTTATGGTTCCAAATATGGAAAGTGAGCAGGTAGTAAAAATCAATTTCCCTGCTAAAGCTATTCCAGCAAGTACAGAATATATTAAGTTTACAGACAAATCGACGGTTGTATTGAGAGGACCTAAGATTTACGAAAATAATTAAATAAAGATCCCCTTAAAAAAAGATCCGTAACCATTTCTAAATCGGTTACGGATTTTTTTATTCCCTCTATACGAAACAATACTTTTTAAAATTCCCTTTTCTGCGTATTTATATACATTATTCCTACACTGCGTAATCTGAAGTTTCGCTTTAACATACTAATTTCATATATTTACAACATAAGCTATAAAAAGAATAATGTTTATTTATACATAGTTATTATTTTTGTAACCTAAAACTCACATGGTAAATGCAGAAAAGTTTAATTAATATATTAGTTTCATTAGGTATATCACCTATACCTTCCTGGTCATATATTGAAAAAGAACAGGAACCTATAAGCAAAGATTTCTTTGCAAATTATTTATACCCTATGATGGGCGCGACAACAATCGCAGTATTTTTCGGAACGCTGTTCAATAAAAAAGAAGCGGTACTCGAATGTGCCATCAAGGAGTCAATCCTTTGTTTTATCACTCTCTTTGCTGCTTTTTTCATTTCTTCATATGTACTTAACAAGATAAATGTGAGATATTTTCAGATGTCCAACAATCTTCTGAAAACTCAGATGTTTGTAGGTTATATCTCTTCACTGTCGTATACACTGATAATGATACAATCTCTTTTGCCAGAATTATTCTTTATAAAATTCGCAAACTATTATATCCTGTACATAATATGGACAGGAAGCGAACATTTCTTAAAAATACAGGATAAGAAAAGACTTATCTATATGATAAGCTCCGGAGCGATTCTTTATTTCATTCCTTTCTTTGTGCGAAAATTTATGTTATTTATAATGCCCGGACTTAATTAAAGACTTAAAAACAGAAAAATGAAACTTCCCGAAATAAATATAAAAAACAAACGCGCTACTTTTGATTACGAGATAATCGATACTTTTCAGGCAGGCATAGTTCTGACAGGTACCGAAATCAAATCAATACGTGCTGGAAAAGCAAGCCTTGTGGATTCATACTGCTACTTTGCGAACAATGAACTATGGATTAAGAATATGTATATTGCTGAATATTTCTATGGCTCATACAACAATCATGTCGCAAGAAGAGAGCGAAAACTTCTTCTGCAGCGCAAAGAGCTCACGAAGCTTCAGAAAATGGTGAAAGATTCCGGTCTGACCATTATACCTTCAAGACTTTTTATTAATAAAAGCGGTTACGCTAAAATTGTCATCGCTCTTGCAAAAGGTAAGAAAAGTTATGACAAACGTCAGTCTCTTCGTGAAAAAGATGATAAGCGACAGATGGACAGAATGTTTAAACGCTGATATGGACTTAAGAACAAAATAATGAAGAAAGAGAATAATCATATGATTTATTCTCTTTTTTATTTCTTCATGCTTACCGCCTCTTATATCCTGAAATTCAGGAAACGTATTTACTCCTCCTGTACCTGATAAAAAGAGAGCAGCCCACAAAAATATGTGAGCTGCTCTTTTTTATAAATAATTTTTGGGGAATCAACAGGATCTCTTATTAGCTAAGACCTTCGATATTTCCGTCTACAATGTCAATAAAATTAGCCTGAGGAACTTTAGGAAGCCCCGGCATTCTCATAATCTCACCTGCAACGGCTACAATGAATTCAGCACCTCGGTTGATAACTATATCATTGATTTTGAAATCAAAACCTTTAGCTACTCCGTATGCTTTTGCATCTGCCGAGAAGGAATACTGAGTCTTCGCGATACAGACAGGGAAATCATTAAGACCAAGATCTTCGATAAGCTTCAGTTTCTTAAGAGCCTTATTGCTGAAAGAAACGCTTGCCGCACCGTAAAGATTCTCAGCCACCTTTTCGATTTTTGTCTTTACCGAATCAGTATTGTCATAAGTAAGGGTAAGTTCTCCCGATGGTTTCTCATCGATAAGACGAACCACTTCATGAGCAAGTTCCACTGCTCCTTCTCCGCCTTCCATGAAGGCATTGTTTACCACGAAGCTCACGCCCTGGCTTTCGCAATGCGCTTTGATAAGAGCAACTTCCTCGTCAGTATCGAACGCGTAACGGTTGAATGCCACCATCACAGTCTGTCCGAATGATTTCATATTCTCGATATGTTTGTCAAGATTTTCAAATCCTTTCTTAAGACCTTCGATATCCTGTTCTTTGATTTTTGTTATTTCAACACCGCCGTGCATCTTCAATCCCTGAGCGGTTGCTACGATAATAGTAAGGGAAGGAGTAAGACCCGCCTTGCGGCATTTGATATTGAAGAATTTCTCAGCTCCAAGATCAGCTCCGAAACCAGCCTCAGTGATAGTATAATCACCGTAAGTCATTGCCATACGTGTAGCGATAATCGAGTTACATCCGTGAGCAATATTGGCGAATGGGCCTCCGTGAACGAACGCTGCGCCGTTTTCAGTAGTCTGAACAAGATTAGGATTGATACTGTCTTTCAAAAGCACAGTGATAGCACCTGAAATACCAAGATCCTTTACAGTGAAAGCCGAACCGTCGAATTTATATCCAAGAAGAATATTCTCGATTCTGCGGCGAAGATCATCTATATCAGTGGCAAGACAAAGAATAGCCATGATTTCAGAAGCCGGAGTAATATCGAATCCTGTTTCAGTAGGTATTCCGTTCATCATGCCGCCAAGTCCTGAAGTGATATGTCTCAGTCCGCGGTCATTGATGTCGATCACTCTTTTCCACAGAATCTCTTTAAGGCCTACTCCGGTGCTGCGGTTCTGAAAAATATAATTGTCAAGAAGCGCAGTGATCATATTATGCGCTGAAGTGATGGCATGAAAGTCTCCCGTAAAATGAAGATTGATATTTTCCATCGGAAGAACCTGTGCATAACCACCTCCGGCAGCTCCGCCTTTCATTCCGAAGCATGGTCCAAGAGATGGCTCTCTCAGAGCGACAACGGCGTTTTTGCCGATTTTATTAAGACCCAGTGCAAGACCGATGCTGACAGTAGTCTTTCCGATACCTGCTTTAGTGGGAGTTATGGCTGTTACAAGGATAAGCTTATTAGTTTTGATTTTCTCTTCATCAATAAGTTCTACCGGAATCTTAGCAATATATTTTCCGTAATTAAGTACCTCATCTTCCGGTATTCCGATTCGGGATGCGATTTTTTCAATTCTTTCTAATTTGCACTCTCTAGCAATTTCGATGTCAGACTTCATAAGCTTAGTTTTAATACTCTTTTAATTGTATAATGTCTATGTGACAGTGGGAATTCGGAAAAAACTTGTCCCGGTATGTCCATAGTTAAGTTAAGTTGTAAGTGTGGCTGACTGTGCAGCTCTCTGTATAATAATTTGAATAACAAATGTAATATATCCTTTCCGATATTCTGTATCCGTTAAAAAGAATATAAATTTTATTATTATTCATTTTGATTTGAATTAAATAAATCCTGCAGTTTTATCAGTTCGTCTCTAAGCTGAGCAGCTTCAATAAAGTCAAGATTTTTAGCGGCTTCTGCCATCTGCGACTTGGTTTTCTTTATAAGCTTCTCAAGATCCTGCTTGTTCATATATTTCACTACCGGATCGGCGGCCATCGAAATCTCCTGTCTGTCAACGTAAGCACCCGGTTCAGCAGCAGCCACCATTTCATCACCAAGAATTGATTTGCGTGCTTTTTGAATGGCCTGCGGAGTAATTCCGTGTTCCTCATTATAAGCCATCTGTTTGGCACGTCGACGGTTGGTCTCATCAATGGTTAATCGCATACTTTCGGTGATCTTATCGGCATACATGATAACGAAGCCGTTAAGATTACGTGCGGCACGTCCCGCAGTCTGTGTAAGCGAGCGGTGGGAGCGGAGAAATCCTTCCTTATCCGCGTCAAGTATGGCAACGAGTGAAACTTCAGGAAGGTCAAGACCCTCTCTCAGAAGATTGACTCCGATAAGGACATCATAAATACCGTTTCTCAGATCTTCCATGATTCTGATTCTGTCAAGAGTATCGACATCCGAATGTATATATGTCGACCTTACATCGAGACGCTGAAGATATATGTCAAGCTCTTCCGCCATTCTTTTTGTAAGAGTGGTTACGATGACACGTTCGTTTTTCTCGACACGTTTTCTTATCTCTTCAAGAAGATCGTCAATCTGATTGAGGCTCGGTCTTACATCAATGATAGGATCCAGAAGTCCGGTAGGGCGGATCACCTGTTCCGCTATGACACCTTCCGATTCTCTCAATTCATAATCTGCCGGCGTGGCACTGACATAGATAGTCTGCTTGGCAAGTGATTCGAACTCCTCAAATTTAAGAGGTCTGTTGTCAATTGCTGCCGGAAGCCGGAATCCGTATTCCACAAGATTTGTCTTGCGGGAATAATCACCGCCGAACATCGCGCGAATCTGCGGTATTGTTACGTGGCTTTCGTCTATTATGATAAGAAAATCCTCAGGGAAATAATCAAGAAGGCAGAAAGGACGTGAACCGGGAGGACGACCGTCAAAATATCGGGAGTAATTTTCGATACCGGAACAGTGACCCACTTCACGAATCATTTCTATATCATATGTGACACGTTCATAAAGACGTTTCGCCTCAAGGTCTTTCCCGATTGATTTGAAGAATTCAACCTGATGACCAAGATCAATCTCTATTTCGCCTATCGCTCTGTCGATCCTTTCCTTTGTAGTTACAAAGATATTTGCCGGAGCGATATTATATTCGTCGAATATAGCTATCGTATGCCCTGACATAGGATCAATAGTCTCTATAGATTCTATCTCATCGCCCCAGAATATTATTCGTACGATAAGATCTATATATGCAAGTGAGATATCGACGGTATCACCTTTTACACGAAAATTACCGCGGTTGAGCTCAACCTCGTTTCGTGAATACTGACTGTCGACAATCCTGCGTAAAAATTGATTTCTTGCTATTTGCTGACCCGTTTTGATATGGATCATATTGGAATGGAAGTCTTCCGGATTTCCGATACCGTAAAGGCAGGATACGGAAGATACTACGACAATATCTTTTCTTCCTGAAAGAAGAGACGCTGTTGTTGAAAGTCGCAGTTTCTCGATCTCGTCGTTTATGGCAAGATCTTTTTCTATATATGTATCTGAGGAAGGGATATAAGCCTCGGGCTGATAATAATCATAATAAGACACAAAATATTCCACCGCATTGTCGGGAAAGAAATTCTTAAACTCACCGTAAAGCTGTGCGGCAAGTGTCTTGTTATGACTGAGAATCAATGTAGGCTTCTGAGTTTTTTCTATGACATTCGCCATTGTGAATGTTTTTCCCGAGCCTGTTACCCCAAGCAGAGTCTGAGCCGGAATACCCTGTAAGACACCTCCTGTAAGCTGTTTTATAGCTTCCGGCTGGTCGCCCGTAGGTTTATATGGCGAAATTATCTTCAGTTCCATTATTTATTTTCAGGAATTATTAAAGCCATTATAATATATGCAATAAGACATGGGATAAACCCTGTGAAGACGCTGATCAATATAAAAACCAGTCGTACTACTGTCGGGTCGATATCCATATATTCGCCCACCCCGGCAAGTACGCCGGATAAGACTTTATTCTGAGATTTAAAAAGTTTTTTAACCATATTGAATCTGTTTTTGTTCCGCAACACAGATCAATAAAGTGTCCGGAAACTTATGGACACAAAGTTACTAAAAAGATTTTTTCATTCATACTACTTTACCGCACTTCGGTGAAAACTAAAGTAAAAGTTTATAAAACAATATAATATATTGAAAAGCAGTAAGAAATAAGTTATTTAAACTTTCTTTTTGTAATCATAATACTGCTTTATAAGTGAGAATGTTTTTTTGCTGACAGGATGCTTGATAAAATAACTGATAAGGCATTGCCGAATATAGTCCGGATCACCGATATTATTAACCATAAGCGTCGCTATAAAAAAGCGTTCAGCTATCCGTTCCTGACTTTTTTGTTTTTTCAAAGACGGCTCATTGATATAAACAGGCAGTATGTCCGCCCATCTGTTATGAAATTCTATTATTTCATTCAGCCATTCACGTGAAAAATTGCCCGGAGAATAATGCTCTATATCTATCACATTGCATACATAATTGCACTTATCCAGAGAGATGCGCAACGAAAAATCAAGGTCATAAGCATGGAACCCCTTAATGTTTTCCTCATCGAACTTATTCTTTTCCCATATTTCCTTTGAAGTGAAAAGGCAGAATCCGTCAACACAGATCACCTGAGAGTAGTTTTCCTTTTCAGGGTTTTTATCCATCATCATCTTTTCTCCGCTTGCATCATGCTGAACCATATGCTGGCGGATAAACTCCGGTAATGATATCCAGCCCGAACACGGTTTCAGTTTTGCCGTCCCTCCGGCAAAGCCGATAACTCCCGTAGTAGCTTCCTTAAGTTTTTCAACGATTATTTTCCCCCAGTCCGGAGTATTGATTTTAACATCCTCATGTATGAAGCAAAGATAAGGAAATCGCGCGCGGGCGGCACAATCATTATATACGCGTGTTATGCCATATTTCAATTCTCTGTTATCAAAAGCAATATATTCAAAAGGTACGCCAATGGTTTGCTCTATATTTTCTTTTAACTGCGCCCGGAATTCCGGACTTATCGAACAGGTAATTACTGATATCATGACAACTTAGCTTTTTTGTTTTTTCAATCTGTATTTATAGTATTTTGAAGCAAAATACGCATACGGATAATCGCGCATAAACCCCGACTTTATTTCATTATATATTAACGGACTTTCGTGGCGTATGCTTCTTATATATCTGTATATATAACCGATCGCATACATATTAAGCCGGAAATCCGCGTTAATAAGTCTCTTCATATGCAATATGACTCTTATTGTCTCACGCATATCATTGTAATTTTCGGCAGATTTCTTAGAAGTGTTATTCTTATGATGTCTGAAATAATTCAGATAACGTGTAATCTTTATGACTTTTTTATTTTTTGCCATCTCAGCCCAGAAAACCCAGTCGCCGCAATATCTGAATGACTTGAACAGTTCGGTTATATTGTCAAGACATTCTTTGCGGAATACCACCATACTCGCATTGTAAACCCCGTTTTTTATTATCAGGCGCTCTTTGATAAAATCATTACCGTCAAAGATTATTTTATTGTTTTCTGCCGGAGAATCACGAAGTTGCTCAATCCACAAACTGACCTCATTGTTGTTTTCATCAACGAAGTAAGAATCGGAATAGCAAAAAGCGCAATCCGGATTACTGTCAAGTTCTCTTACACAGCATTCCAGAAAATCGGGAATGGCATAATCGTCACTTTCAGCTATCCATATATACTCGCCCTTAGCCAGGCTGAATCCTTTTTCCCACTGACTGAATACACAGCCTGAGTTCTCAGGATTAACTATGATATATGAAATGTGAGGGTTATCACTATACTGTCTGATTATCTCCAGACTGTTGTCGGTCGATTTATCATCAAGTATAATTAATTCAAAGTTCTGATATGTCTGATCTAATATAGAGTCTATTCTTTGTTTTAAGAAAACAGAATGATTGTAATTCGGTATTATAACTGAAACCATAGTAATTATCTGCTTTGCGAAATATGCCATAATCAGTCATCGGCCAGATCATCGTCGACAATCTGCGATTTTCTGATCCTGGAATTGAAATGATCTTCCGATTCTCCGCTTTGCTTGCTTAAATAATCCGGCTGCAAATCTATGTCATCGGGATCATTTTTTTCTTCCACCATGTCAAAATACTCATTAGCGGCAATCCATCCGCGGTTTTCGTCAAAATACTCGATTGTACCGTTTACTGTTCTGTGCTTTACACCGTTTGTCATAGTTTTTTGTGTTACATAGGTTATGGATATTATATACAACGCCGCCGGGTTGGTTTCTGTTTTTTGCCGAATTGTAAATAAGATTTAAATTTTTATGCGTTTTTCATTTTAAAAGCGCTGTTTTACGAAAAAGACGTACAGTGACAATATCGCAACCGAACACTTGCGATATTATCACCGTACGATGTTAATATTGTCACCGCACGACTTTTTTCAAAACCATCCTGTTGTTTTAAATAGAAATAAGGACAACCGGAATCTTAATCTCCCGGATAATAATAATAGGAGAAATTCCGAAAAAGATAAATCGCCATAATCAGCATCACAGTCAGGTGATACATGATTATGGCGATTATATCAGGATATAATTAAAAACTTAAGCGTTTTCTTCTTCGTCGTCTTCTTTGGTTTGCTGTGCGACTTTCTCAACCGCTGTAGCCGCAATTCCTTTGCCTTCAAACCTTTTCGCATAATTTGAATAGTCGTGAGGCATGTGTTCATAATCCGGATCCTGGAAAAGAGGACTCGAAATTATATGATCGGCTGTCGAACGGTTGCAGCAGAACACGATATTTTCCACTCCCGCAAGTCGCGTAAGAGCTTTTACGTCTGTGTCATGTGGCTGTAGCGTCATAGGATCTGTAAAGAAAAACAGGTAATTGATCTCCTTATCTACGATTCTTGAACCTATCTGCTGATCTCCGCCAAGAGGACCGGATTTCAGGATTGTGAAATCCCACTCTACGTCAGGGTGTTTCATTTTAAGCGCTCTTTCTATGATCGTGCCCGTCGTCCCCGTCGCGAAAAACTTGTGACCGATAAGCTTTTCCGAATTAAACAAAGCCCACTCGGTTAATTCCTGCTTCATAGCATCATGAGCTACCAAGCCGATATTTCGTTTTACTTTTGGCATAACTTCTAATTTTAATTGATGAAATGTAACGTTACAAAAATTTTAGTATTAACAAATATATTATTTCCTTATGTCATAATTATTAAACCATAAGAAATAATTCATTTGAAATTATAAACGTAAATTTTACTGTTATTGTTTGATGTTTTTTATAAATATATCAAATTACTTTAAAAAACTAATTATTTAAGTCATAATGCTAATTTTAGCGTAAATTTCGTGAAATTTAATGTCGTAAAATATCATAAAATATATTTTTAAGCATTATTTTAGCAAAACATTCATTAATACCAGTATTAACTCTAACACATTATTTTATGAACTTCAAAAAACTATTTTTTGCGGGGGCATTAGCGATACTACCTTTATTGAGTTTCGCGCAGTTTGATAAATATTTCCACAATAAGACGCTTCGCTATGATTTTTATCATTGCGGGAATGCCAACAGTGAAAGTTATTTCTTCGACGAACTGATTGAGGAACCGTATTGGGGAGGCAGTAAGAAATCACTGATTGACGAACACGGCTACGGAGTTCAGTTGTTCAAGATTATAGACAAGAAAAGTAAAAAGCTGATTTACCAGCGCACATATAACACTCTTTTCAATGAGTGGCAGACAACAGATGAGGCCCAGAAAGTAGAAAAAGGTATGCCTGAGTCAATCGTGTTTCCTTTTCCAAAACAGGATGTAGTTCTTGAAATCTACTCGAGAGATAAAAAGGGAGTTTTTCAGAAAAAACATACACAGGATATCAGTGTAGACAGCTACTTCATCCGTAAATCAATACCGTCTCTTGAATCGTTTGAGGTACATTATACGGGAAATCCGGATCAGAGAATCGACATTGTGCTTGTACCTGAAGGTTATTCTGAAAATGAAAAAGAAAAATTTGAGAAAGCGGCGAAAGAATTTGCAAGTGAATTCTTCAGTTTTGCGCCATACAGCGATTATAAGGAGAAATTCAATATCCGTGCAGTATGGGCTCCTTCAAAAGAATCGGGAGTAACAATTCCTGGAGAGAATAACTGGAAGACTACTGCAACGAAAGCACAGTACTATACTTTCGACAGCGAGCGTTATCAGATGATTGAAGATTTTCAGTGTCTGAGAGATATCGCGGCTAACGTGCCTTACGATTATATCTATGTCCTTTCGAATACTCAGAAATACGGCGGAGGCGGTATCTATAATTTCTACGGTATCAGCGCGGCAAACCATCCTACACGTACAGGAAAAATCTATGTACACGAATTTGGTCACCTTCTTCTCGGACTTGCCGATGAATATGTAGGTAATGTATCATATAATGAGATGTATCCTCTTGACGTTGAGCCTTGGGAACCGAACGTTACGACTCTTGTAAACTTTGAAAGCAAACAGTGGAAAAAGATGCTTGCGAAAGAAACGACTGTGCCAACAGCGGCAAGCGAAGAAAACTGTTCTCTTCTCGGCGTTTACGAAGGTGCGGGATATGTTGAAAAAGGAGTGTACCGTCCGTGGGTAAACTGTATGATGAATAATATCCATAAGACTGAAGAGTTCTGTCCCGTATGTACGTGGGCTATAAGCGACTATATAGATTTCCTTTGTAAATAACAACGGAATTTATCTGAAACCGAAGAGGGAAAGATTTAATAACATCCCGGCTGAAGGCGGCCTCCGGCTTACATTATATGAGTGTACCGGCAGTTTGCTCAAACCGGAATTATATTAAATTTTTCCCTTTTTGATTAACTGTTGTAAAAATATTATGTTATATTAGTTTCAAATAAATTTTAGCCTATGAATAAGCAGTTAAATAAAATCGACGAACTAATTACCTGGCTTGAGCAAAATGCTCCGGAAGACGCATGCGTCATTCTCCTTGCCATGAGTGAAAATCAGGAATCCGATCCTGCGGCAGCCGAAAGGAAACTTGACGTAAAAACCTATATCGATGGTTATGATCAGGCTATTTCCGAAATGCTTGTAAAAAAGATGATCCTTATACCTCTTCTTAAACAGGTATTCGTAGAAGCATTGTTTCAGGTGGATGTCAAAATCGATACCGAAGATTTCCTTAAATGGAGAGAAAAAAATAAATACGACAATAAATTCGAACCTCTAGACCTTGAAGCTCCGGCAGAAGAAGGAGAAGAAGAGGAGGGAGGCGAAGCAAAAGAAGCTCCGCAGCCGGAAGAATATATCCGCCGCATTCAGGAGTTCTGCGTTTGGATGAATGAAAAGCCGTCGCGTAACCTGACACTGATACTTCTTGCTCAGGACGAACTGGACTCAGAAAAGACAACATTCGCTATGGGCTTCGCTCCGGATATCTCATCGCTTGTCGGCAACGAGATGAAAGAGAATTACGGACTTCGCGTTATCGTGGAAGGAGCTATAATGGCAGTTGAGGCAAAAGCTTCATACCCGGAATTCCTTGAATGGAAAAAAACACTGAAAAAATAAAATCTTTAATAGATAATGACGGGAAAACCATATCCCGGTCATAAAATAAAAAATACTGATTTCGGAATAATACCCCGTAATCAGTATTTTTTTGTTTCCGACAACCCGCTTTTTCTCTTTTTTTCATCTTTTAATCATGTAAATCTTCATTTTTTATAACCTGATTAATGCAAAAATTACCCGGTGAATAATAAAGAGAAGTGCAAATGAAATATCTTTTCAAAAAAATGAAAAAAAGTTTTCAAGCTAACTGTTTCATTCACAATCGATAGTTAAAAAAGTGAATAAAAATATAACTGAAAACCGTCCTGAGGTATTGCAGGTATAGAAAATTGTACTACCTTTGCAATGCAATCGGGAAACAAACCGAGACCACAAAGGAGAGATGGCAGAGTGGTCGAATGCGGCGGTCTTGAAAACCGTTGTACTGCAAGGTACCGGGGGTTCGAATCCCTCTCTCTCCGC